>JBIKPD010000288.1:0-5194 GCA_044357665.1 Roseateles sp.
CCATCAGCAGGCTGCCCAGCGCAGCAAGAACAGCGATCACCAGGCTACCGCTGACGAACCAGCCCACTGCACCCATGGCGGTGCCGGTCATCGCGGAGCCGAGTTTGCGGCCGAAGAGTCCGGTCAACAGCGCGCCGAGCACCGGTACGCCGATGAAGAGCAGCGTGCCCAGTTCTTGGAAGTCCAGGCTTTGCTGTCCCGACCTTCTCTTTCCCGGCTCGGGCAAGCCCTCACCCAGAATGCGCGCTTGAAGCTGATCGATGGCCAGCGCCAGCCCGCCTGCATAATCGCCCGCCTTGAAGGCTGGCGTGATCGTCTTGCGGATGATCTGCTGTGCAGCCAGATCAGGCAATGCGCCCTCCAGCGCCTTGGCGACTTCGATCCGCACCTGGCGGTCGTCCTTGGCCACTACGATCAGCAAGCCATCGCCGACCTCGCGCCGGCCGATCTTCCAGCTGTCGCCGATGCGCTGGGCAAAAGCCGCGATGTCCTCGGGCTGGCTGCTCGCGACGATCAGGATGACGATTTGCGTACCGGCTTGCTGCTCGAATGCAGCCAGCTTGGCATCGAGCATGCTGCGCTGCGATTCGCTCAGCAGCGCGATCTGGTCGATGACCCGCCCGCTTAAATCCGGCACCGGCTGCTGCGCCCAGGCGGGCAGCCACAAACTCAGCAACAAGACCCAGAGGCCGCGCATCTCGAGCCTATCTGGAAGCCGCAGGCGCGGCAGGTTTTTCGAAACTCACCGGCGGTGCATTGCTGATCGCGGCCTCGTTCTGCACAGTGAAGTTTGGTTTGACCCCGTAACTCAGCGCCATCGCGGTCAGGTTGCTGGGGAATTGGCGCGTCAGGACGTTGTATTCGGCCACCGCCTTGATATAGCGGTTGCGCGCCACCGTGATGCGGTTTTCAGTGCCTTCAAGCTGCACCCGCAGATCCTGGAAGCCCTGATTGGCTTTCAAGTTGGGGTAACTCTCCGAGACTACCAGCAGGCGGCTCAAGGCGCTCGACAACTGGCCCTGCGCGGCCTGGAATTGCTTGAAGGCTTCGGGGTCGCGCGCCAGCTCGGGCGTAACCTGGATACTGGTCGCCTTGGCCCGCGCTTCGATCACCCGGGTCAGCGTCTCCTGCTCGAAATTGGCTTCGCCTTTGACAGTGCTGACGATGTTCGGAATCAGGTCAGCACGCCGCTGGTACTGGCTCAACACCTCGGCCCAGCCTGCATTGACCTGCTCGTCGAGGCGCTGGAACTCGTTGAAGCCGCAAGCACTCAGCGCAGCAGTCAGCGTGACGGCGAGGATGGTTCTGAAAAATGAGCGCATGCAAAGCCTCTTGTCATTGAATCGATCCGGACCCAACAGTTTACTTTGCGCTGGGTTCAGATGCCTTGAGACTTGTCATCGGATAATCCCGGTCATGAGCGCAACTTTGCAAAACGACACCTTCCTGCGCGCTTGCCTGCGCCAGCCCACTGACTACACCCCTGTATGGCTGATGCGTCAGGCTGGCCGCTACCTGCCCGAGTACCGCGAGACCCGTGCCAAGGCCGGCAGTTTCATGGGTCTGGCGACGAACCGCGATTACGCCACCGAGGTCACCCTGCAACCCTTGCAGCGCTACAAGCTCGATGCGGCGATTCTGTTCAGTGACATCCTCACCGTGCCGGACGCGATGGGCCTGGGCCTGTCCTTTGCCCTCGGCGAAGGGCCGAAGTTCGAACGCCATGTGCGCGACGAAGCTGCGGTGGCCGCCTTGGCCGTGCCCGACATGAACAAGCTGCGCTATGTTTTCGATGCGGTCTCGTCGATCCGCAAGGCTTTGAACGGCAGCGTGCCGCTGATCGGATTTTCCGGCAGCCCCTGGACCCTGGCCTGCTATATGGTCGAAGGTGGTGGCTCTGATGATTACCGTCAGGTCAAGAGCCTGATGTACGCCAGACCTGACCTGATGCATCGCATCCTCAGCGTCAATGCAGAAGCGGTGGCGCAATATCTGAACGCGCAGATCGAAGCCGGCGCGCAGGCCGTGATGCTCTTTGACAGCTGGGGCGGGGTGCTCGCCGACGGGGCTTTCCAGCGTTTCAGCCTCGACTATTCGCGCCGCGTGCTGGCCCAGGTGAAGACCGAGCATGAAGGCCAGCGCATTCCTCGCATCCTCTTTACCAAGGGTGGCGGCTTGTGGCTGGACGAGATCGCCGATGCCGGTGCTGATGTCGTCGGCCTAGACTGGACGGTGAATCTGGCCCGCGCCCGCGCCCAGGTGGGCGGTCGGGTCGCCCTGCAAGGCAATCTCGATCCGAACGTGTTGTTCGCGCCGCCTGATGCGGTGCGTGAGCAGGTGCGGGCGGTACTGGACAGTTTTGGCAATCCGCGCCGTGCCGACGGCAGCTGGGATGGGCATGTTTTCAATCTCGGCCATGGCATCAGCCAGTTCACGCCGCCAGATCATGTGACGGCCCTGGTTGATGAGGTTCATGCCCATTCGCGCCGCCTGCGCAATACCGCTTGATTGGCTGCGGCGACTGTTTGTCAAAACGTGAAATATTCACACTGGGTTTGACTTATCCCCAAAAAATGACCCGCGAGTCAGCGCCGATTGAATTGCTGCGGCGCAGCTCAGTGTTTTCCCGAATTACACGTAAGTATTTGATTTTCAAAGGATTTCAGCTTCATGCTGCGGGTTTGGCAGAAGCCTGGTTGCTGACCCTGGAGGGCTTGTCTTGGGGGGGAATGGCAACTTTTCCCACAAAGTTATCCACAGATTCTGTGAGTAAGTTAAAGAGCCTTTTTAAATCATGCACTTAGGTGTTGAAGCTCAATCATCGCCTGAGAAGCAGCAGGCTTTGCCGCAGTTGCTTCGCGTCGCTGTTGATGCGCCGCAACATAGCGGGATCAATGCACCGCTTGACTATTCAAGTGAGCGCCTGCTGACGCCGGGCAGCCTGGTTCGCGTACCCCTGGGGCGGCGTGAACTGATGGGCATCGTCTGGCCAGGTGTCAATTCAGTGCAAACCGACCCGGCCTTGCTGCGGCCGGTGACCGCCTTGCTCGATCAGTTGCCGCCGCTCGCTCCTGCCTGGTGCCAGTTGGTCGAGTTTGCCGCCGCCTATTACCAGCGCAGCGTCGGCGAAGTGGCGCTGTCGGTCTTGCCACCCCAGTTGCGCGAACTCGAAGGCGCGCAACTGCTGGCGCGTTTGAAAAAACTGGCCAAATGGACTGCCGGTCAGGGAGTTGCTCCCGCGATTGCGCCGATGCAGCCGATATTGAGCCCGGCGCAATTGGAGGTGATGGCCAAGCTCGATGCCTTGCTGACCGCGCCTCCCGAACAAGGTGCGCCAGCGCCGGTGTTGCTGTATGGCGTCACCGGCAGCGGCAAGACCGAGGTCTATCTGCGCGCTGCCGAACATGCGCTGCAGCAAGGCCGGCAGGTGCTGGTGCTGGTGCCTGAAATTAACCTGACGCCGCAGCTGGAGGCGCGTTTCATCGAACGCTTTGCCGGGCGCAGCATCGTCTCGCTGCACAGCGGCCTGACGCCGGCGCAGCGCTTGCGCAACTGGCTGGCCGCGCATCTGGGACAGGCCGAGCTGGTGCTGGGCACCAGGCTGGCCGTCTTCGCATCGATGCCGCGACTCGGACTGATCGTTGTCGACGAAGAGCATGACCCTTCCTACAAACAGCAGGACGGTGCGCGCTATTCGGCCCGCGATCTGGCGGTCTACCGCGCGCACCTGGAAAAACTGCCGGTCATTCTCGGTTCGGCGACACCCTCCCTGGAAAGCTGGCAGCGCGCCGAGGAAGGTCGCTACATCCGTTTGTCGCTGCCTGAGCGCATCGGTGGTGGTGTGCTGCCGCGGGTACGCCTGTTCGACATGAAATTGCTGCCGTTGACCAAGGGCGTGACGACCGCATTGACTGCGCCGCTGCTGCAGGCCTTGCGCGAGCGGCTGGATCGGGGCGAACAAAGCCTGCTGTTCCTGAACCGGCGTGGTTATGCACCGGTGCTGCATTGCGGCGAATGCAACTGGAAAAGCGCCTGCCCCCATTGCAGTGCCTGGCGCGTCTTTCACAAGGGCGACCGCACGCTGCGCTGCCACCATTGCAGCTTTTCAGAGCGCGTTCCTTCAGCCTGCCCGACCTGCGGCAACCAGGACATCGCGCCGCTCGGCCGCGGCACCGAGAGGCTGGAAGAACAGCTGGCCGAAGCCCTGCCGAATGCGCGCGTGCTGCGCATCGACGCTGACTCAACCAAGCTCAAGGGTGAACTCGAATCGCGCATGCAGGCCGTGCATGCGGGCGAAGTCGACATCCTCGTCGGCACGCAGATGATCACCAAAGGACATGACTTCCGCCGCATCACATTCGTGGCAGCTGTCAACCCCGACGGGGCTTTGTTCAGCAGTGACTTCCGTGCGCCCGAGCGGCTTTTTGCGCTGCTGATGCAAGCCGGAGGCCGCGCCGGCCGGGATGCCGGGCAGGCCGCTCGCAGCGAGATGTGGGTGCAGACCTGGCATCCCGAGCATGCGCTTTACAAGGCCTTGGCCAGACATGACTTCGAGCGCTTCGCCAAGAGCCAGTTGGCCGAGCGCGAGTCGGCCGGCCTGCCGCCTTTTTCACATCTGGCGCTGCTGCGCGCCGATGCCCGCGATGCCGAGGTCGCCAAGGCATTCCTGATGGCGGCGGCGCGCTGGGCCGCACCGCTGGCAGAGCAGGGACAGTTGCTGATTTACCCGCCGGTGCCGCTGGGCGTGGCGCGGGTGGCCAATGTCGAGCGCATGCAGATGCTGGTCGAGTCAAACAGCCGGGTCAAGCTGCAACGCCTGCTCAGCGCCTGGCTGCCCGAACTTGGCGCGCTCAAACGCGAACACAAGGGTTTGCTGCGCTGGGCTGTCGACGTCGACCCCTTGGCGATCTGAGCGGCAATAAAATTCGCTCGCGAAACGGTTATACCAATATAGCGATTGCTGCGAAAAATACTGATGGCACCGGCTCAGGCTGCGGAAAAATTAGATATTTATTTCAGCGCAAAGTTCACAACTGCTTGCTTGACCAGGCATTTTCATAGGCGCTATCACCGATACTCAAGTAGCCGCCTGGTGCTGACTTTGCTACGGCGCCGATGTGGTAACAAAAAGCTTGGCCATTCAGGTATCCGACCAGCGCTTTGTGGGCCCATAGTGCAGCAAAATGATCCTCCA
>JBIKPD010000043.1:0-17071 GCA_044357665.1 Roseateles sp.
CGAACGGCTTTGTTGATGGTTCGACGGGCTCACCACGAACGGCTTTGTTGATGGTTCGACAGGCTCACCACGAACGGCCTTGTTGATGGTTCGACAAGCTCACCACGAACGGGTCAATTACTTTGGCCGCGTGATTGGCCGGGTCCGCCGCGGCAGGCTTGCCCCTCTGTTCGTTGAAGAAAAACCACCGTTCGCCCTGAGCTTGTCGAAGGGTCTGGCGTGGTTCGACAAGCTCACCATGAACGGCTTTATTGATGGTTCGACAAGCTCACCACGAACGGGCCGGAAGATGGTTCGACAAGCTCACCACGAACGGGGCCGGAAGATGAATCGGCAAATTCGATCAATCCGGCAGACGCGGCTCGTAATAGGGCCGATGGGTGGAGAACAAGCTGGCTTCGAGGCTGTCGGGATTGAGGACGGCGGGCCTTGGGGTCTGTTCGCCTGGTGTGACGAAGTCGATCACCACGCGCTCGTTGGCGAACATCGAATAGGACTGCTCGAGGTCGACAAATTCCGCCAGGCTGGCGCGAAGTGGCTGGCGCAGCGCAGGGTCGGCGCCGACCTGCAGGGCCTGCTCCAGACTGTCGAACCATAGCTCCTCAAAGCCATCGGCGCTGTTCACATCGGCCTTGTCGAAGAGCGAGCCCTTGCGGCTTTGACGCAAGGCGTCGAGGTCGATGTCATGGCGCTGGTTCAGCTCGTATTTTCTCAAGCCCTTGCCCCGTAGCGCGGCGATCACCCGTGGCACATGGACGTCGCGCCAATGCTGCTGGAATTCGGCATTGCTGGTTCCCGGCCGGCGTATCAGGCGCTGGATCAGCTTGACACCGCCCGAGCGGAAATCGTCGCGCTGATAAACCGGCGCGCCTTCCAGATAAGCGATTTCCATTTCAGAGTCACTGAACGAATGCGGCCGCATCAGGTCGGCATAGTCGGGTGCCGGTGAATAGGCTTCAAAGCGCTCGAGCCAATGCTCGGCGTAGCTTTCCCAGTCCTTGGGCGGATGCGGCAGTAAGCGCTGGTCGTCGCCGATGTCGGGGTTGGCGTAATGCTGCACATAGCGTTTGAAGCGTTTCATGCTCGAAGCGGTCTGCACCATCAGGGCGACATGGATGAAGGCCCATTCATAGAAAAAGCGCTCGCGCGTCATGCCCGGCTTGTGGCGTGAAATGATGATGAACTTGATCATGGCGGGCTTCAGGTGACGGAGCGTAGAAATGACAGGAAGACGCCATGCGGGTCATGCCGCTCGCGCAGCGCTTCGAGCTTGTTGTTGGCGGCATCGCTGAGGTAGCGCTGCGGGCTGCGGGCGATGTTTTCGTCATTCATCTGGCCACCGACCGAGAGCGAACGCAGATCCTTGAACTGGTTGACCGGCCACATCTCCATCGCCTCATCCTGCGCCGGATCTTCCCAGAGCGAATAGGCGGCCAGGAAGACATCGCCTTGCACCGACAGCGCCATGTCTTCGGGGAAAGGTCGGGTCGGGCCCCAGTTGAGCCAGAACACATGGGAGCGCGGCGAAGGCAGTTCAGTGAACAACTTGCGCAGCTTGGGCACCAGCTCGGCGGCCGGCGCATTGGTGTACATATTGTCAACAGCAAATCGGTAGCCGGCCGGATCGGCGGCATAGCCGCTGGCATAACGCTGCTCGAGATCCTGTGGGATGCCGACGCGCCGGAAGGTTGCCTTGGACAAAACCGGGCAGGTCTCCAGGATCGCCAGGGCATCGTCGGCCTGCTGGTGCGTCTCGGTGATCGCCAGCGCGGCCACGGTCAAGCGCACCGGCGAGGCCAGACCGGTCTTGGCATCATGCGCGGTCGACACGATCACCAGTTCCATATAGGGCGGGATCTTGTCGACGATCCCGCGCGCCCAGGTGAATAGTTCTTCCAGCACATCGGCGGTATAGCCATAGGCGCTCAGCTTCATCACCGGCGGCAAGGCGTTGACGCGCATCTTCATCCTTGTGACAACACCGAAAAAACCGGCGCCTGCGCCGCGCGCGGCCCAGAGGTAGTCGGTGTTCTGCGTCTCATCGGCGCGGATCAGCTCGCCCTCGGCGTTGACAACATCGACCGCAAGGATATGGGCCGAGCCATTGCCCCATAGCCGTGAATTCCAGCCGAAGCCGCCGCACATTGCGAAGCCGCCGATGCCGACGGTGGGGTGATGCGCGGTCGGGATGATCAGGCCGAGCGGATTCAGCTCGGCGTTGAGGCGCGAGCCGAGCACGCCGGGATGCGTCCAGAGGGTCTTGTTCTTGGTGTCGATTTCGACTTCTTGCATCCGCGACAGGTCGATCAGCATCGCGCCGTTGCGCAGGTGCGCGGACGACCAGCCATGGCCGCCCGAGCGGCGCCCGACCTTCAGCCCATGGTCGCGTGCGAAACGAACGGCCGCCACCACGTCCTTGTCGCTCTCGGCGATCACGATCACCGTGGGAAAGCGCTTGGGCTTGTTGGCGCGGTAGACCGCGTTGCCGCGCGCGGACTCATAGGCCGCCTCACCTTGCCATAGCACCTGGCCTTTGACGGCTTTTTTCAGCTCGCGTCTGGCGCTGGCGGTGATCGGTAGGAAGGGACCTGCCGCCTTGCGCGGTGCTGCGGTGGCGGCGGCTGAAGCGCCGAGCAAGGCGCCGGCCGCAGCCATGCTTTTCAGGAGGTCGCGCCGGCTGTTCGGTTTGTTTTGGCTTGTCATAGGTGATTTCCCGGAAGTCAGAGCCTGCCTTCGGCTTCGGCGATCCGGTCTTTCTGGACGAATTCGATCAGATTGCCGGCGTTGTCGCGGATGAAGGCGTTGGCGCCGAAGGCGAATTTCTTGACCCAGACGATGTCGGCGCCGCGCTGTTTAAGGATCGCTGCGAAGGCTTGCACATCCTCGACCGCGAAAGCCACATGCTTGTTGCCATGGGTGCGCAGATCGCTGTCGGGTTCGCGGCGCCCGGGCGGCAAGGCTTGCGCATCGGCGAGCTGGAACAACTCGACATGCAGCGGGCCGTTGCGCAGGATCGCAATCTCGCCCGGAATCGATTCGGCGAAATAGCGCCGCTCGAGCGCAAAGCCCAGCACGTCGCCGTACCAGGCAATCGACGCCGCGATGTCCGGCACGCTGATGCCGACATGGTGATGCCAGAAGGCTGGTGCCGCGTCTTGCATGAGCATCAGGCCGACAGCACGCCGCCGTCGACGGGGAAATTCGAGCCGGTGATCCAGCTGGATTCGTCAGAAGCGAGGAAGACCGCACACCAGGCGATGTCTTCCGGGCTGCCGAGCCGTTTCATCGGGATCCGCGCCAGCAGATTGGCACGGATCGCCCCTTGCGTGCCGCCGGCCGATTCGGTCGCCGCAGTGACGACCAAGCCGGGCGAAATCGTGTTGGCGCGGATCAGCGGCCCGCCTTCCAGCGCGAGCTGCCGGGTCATCCCCAGCACCGCGGCCTTGCCCGCGCAATGCGCGACCATGCCGAAATTGTTCGAGCCGCGGAAGGCGTTGACCGAAGCGAAATTGATGATCGAGGCTTTCCCGCTCTCCAGCAGATAGGGCCAGGCCGCCTGAGTGGCGAGAAACACGATGTCGACCTCGCCGACCAGCGTCGGCACCCATTGGCCCTGGTAATCCATCTCGGCGGCGCTGGCCATATGCGGCGGTATCGCCGCGGCATTGACCAGCACGTCGATGCGGCCATGCTGCGCAGCTGCGAACTCGACATAGCGCTTCGCATCGACCGGACTTGTCAGATCACAGGGGTGAAGGCTGCTGATCGTGAAGCCCTCGGCAGCGGCAGCTTCGACCGTGGCCGAGGCAGTCACCGGGTTGATGTCGCAGCCGATCACCGTTGCGCCTTCGCGGGCGAACATCAGGGCGATGCCGCGGCCGATGCCCGCACCGATGCCGGTGACCAGCGCTACTTTGCCCGTCAATCGTCCAGACATGACTGCCTTCAAGGTTCAGGTTTTCGGCTTCTTGCCGATGTAAGTATCCATGCCGATGAACAGCTGTGCAAAACGCCAGAAGCCGTCGGCGCCCCGCCGCAGATCGGCGCTGTAGATCACGCTGGCGCCCAGATAGAGACCCTCGATGGCGACGGTCACCACCCCATAGGCCAGCGCCTTGGCATCGCTGGCGCTGAGCTTTTCGATCACGACATTGCTGATCAGGTGGCGGCGCTGGTCAGCCTGCTGGGTCCAGGCTGCCGTGAACTGTTTGAGAACTGCTTCGCGCCCGACCGTCTTCTGGAACGGCAAGCCTTTGCCGTCGGCCATTTCAAGCACAGCGTCCTCGGTGAAGAGGCTGGCCAGCACGTCGCTGCGGCCTTCGTCGTAGGCAATGCCGAAACGTGCAAAAGCCTCCTGGATCATCAAGCGGCTCAGCATGTCGCCGTTGTCTGTCACTGCGCCCTGGGGCAACAGCTGTATCCGCTGGTCCTTGTGAATCCAGGCCTGGCGCGGATTGCTGATCGTTTGGGCTATCGACAAGGCGGTGAACGATACCGTCGCTGCGATAGCTATCAATCTCGATGCTGACATCGGGCGAGCCTTTCCTTGTGAGCGACAGAGTCGCCAAGTCGATATGTTGTCGTCACCATGTAATGACAGGAAGGAGCGCGACATGCCAGCTGCATGAATCTGGCCTGATCCCGCCAGAATCAAGCTTCAGGCCTTATGTTTGCGCAGAAAGCTCAGCACGGTCTGGTTGAAGATGGCCGGCTGCTCCCAGTTCGCGCAATGCCCTGCCTCTGCCACGATGACGACCTCGGCATTTGACATATGGGCGGCCTGCATGCGTAGAAGGGCTGGCGGGGTGTACAGGTCGCCGTCGCCAGTGATGAGCAAAGTTGGGACTTTGATGCTCTCCAGCCTTGCCCAGGTCAGTACATGGCGACGCTTGGGCGAGATGCGCAAGCCAGGCATGGCCGCATCCGCCAGTTTGATCCAGGCGGCAAGGCCGGCGGGATTACCGACGCGATAGGACGGGTGCAGTTCCTTGAACTCGTTGGGCAATGCAGCAAATTGCTTCGGCCGCAGGCGCGCGTTGGCCTGCGCATAGTCGAGCTCCGATTCGTCGATGCCCATCAACGAGGAGGCGATCGTCAAACTGATGACCTGCTGCGGATATTCCAGCGCGAAGTCCAGGGCGAAGAAAGCGCCATGTGCGATTGCGACCAGATGCACCTTTTCGATCGCGAGATGCTTCAACAGCTGCTGGAGGTCTTCCGACGCGTATCCCGGCTGCGCCGGGTCGCCGGCCTCCGACCCAAAATAGCCGCGGCGCGAGTAGCCGATCGCTCGGAAGCCCGCGGCAGCGAATGCCGGCTGCTGGTATTGCCAGCCCGCAGCACTCTGGCTGCTAGCGTGCATGAAGACGACCGCAGGGCCGCTGCCACCGGTGTCCCAGTACCAAAGCTTGGCACCGTTCACATTGACAAGGCCTTCGGTAGCTGGTGCCTGGCGTGGCAATTCGATGGGCACCCAGACCGGCGCTGCGTCAGGCCTTGCCGCAGCCAAGGCGCTTGGCCCTGCCGCGCTACAGACTGCGATTGCTGCAAGCTTGATCCAATCGCGTCGGTTGGCCCCGCAGCTATCCGGTGCGGCGGTTGCTGCTGTGACGACCACCGACGAGGCTGCGACAGGCAGATTTTTTGCCATCAACATGCTCGATCCTTTCCATTCAGCGGGGTGAGGCTTCAGTCTATGAGACCTGCACAGCGCTGCGCGGACGATATGACTCATAGCTGCTATGCAAGGCTGCAGTGGCCTTGCCATCGTCCGGTTTTGGCGGCTTCAGGCTGACATGGCGCCGCAGCGGCCATGTCAGCCTTGCCTCAGTGGTTTGTCGATTTCGGGAAGCGCGGCAGCATCGCCATCAGCAGGGCGCTGCCGATCAGGATGGCAGCGATGATGGCGAATACCGGCGGGTAGCCCCCCAGCCGCTCGACCGCCCAGGCCGTGCCTGGAGGGCCAAGTCCGGCGCCGAAGGCATAGGCCGAAAAGAAAGTGGCATAGATCACGCTGTAATGCTTGATGCCGAAATAGCGACCGGTCAGATAGGCCACGACATCGACTTCGGCGCCGGCAGCCAGCCCGACCATCATGGCCGACAGCAGCGCAACGGGGCCGCTGGCGCCCGTTGCTAGCAGGGAGACGCCGACGATCGGCAGCAGCAGAAAAGCCAGACCCACGCGCGGGGCGAAGAAGCGGTCCATCAACCAGCCGGTGGAGATGCGACCGACGACCAGCACGGCCCAGAGCGAGGCCTGAATCATCACCGCGGTTTCGCGCGATTCACCGCGCCCCGTCAGGTAAGGCACCATGTGCAGCATCACGCTCTGCACGCACAGGCCGATCAGGCAGAAGGTCATGATCATCAACCAATAGTGCCGCGTCGTCGCTGCTTCGCGCAAGCTCATGCCGGTCAACTCGATCTGCATTGCGGGCTTGCCTGCCGCATCGACCTTGGGCGCGTCGCCGTCGACATTCAGCCCCATTGCATTGGGTGAATCACGCACGATCAGGTACATGATCGGCAAGGTCACCAGCAGGATGATCAATGCCATCAGCGGGAACGCATCGCGCCAGCCGACCTGCTTGAACAAGGCATTGGCGACCAGCGACCAGAACACACCGCCCACGCCGAATCCAGCCAATGCGATGCCCAGCGCCAAGCCGCGACGCCGGTCAAACCAGCGCGACACCAAGGTAGTGAAAGCCACATGGGTCGTGCCGGTGGCGAGCAGGGCGAAAGCCAGGTAGCGGGCGTAAAACAACCAGAGCGAATCATCGAGGTAGCGGAACGAGGCCATGATCAAGGCTTCGATCAGGAACGAGACCGTGATCACCCGCCGAGGGCCGAGCTTGTCAATGATCGCTCCCATGAAAGGCGCAATCAGGATCGTCGAAGTCGTCGCGAAGGCGGGCGCCAGGAAAATTTCCTTGGCCGTCCAGTGAAACTCGGCAGCCAAGGGGGCGATCAGCAAGCCGATCGTCGCCGGGATGAAGATCCCGACCGAACTTGCCAGCCCGAGGCCGGCGACCAGCGCGATCAGCCAGCCATAAAACATTTTCTTCGAACTATCTGCATTGCTGCTCATCGGTCGCCTCTGGTCTCTTTCGTGAAAATCGATTTTGACCATTGTGCAATGGCCGATGTCACGGCTTGCAGCTGTTCCGGGAACAGCGCATGGCTGGCATTGCGGATCTGCACGACAGTGACCCGTTCACCATATTCGGCTTTGTATTCGCCGAAAGTAGGGGGTGGCTTGAACGGATCGCTCAGCCCCTGGATTTCGAGCACCGGCTTGTTGCCCGCACCCCACCACAGCTCGCGTTCAGCCACGCTCGGCGGGCCGCCGCCGGTGCCGAACTTGATCAGCTTGCGCCAGCCGGTCAGCCAGGGCGTGACGTCGTTGCCGGGAGCGAAAAATCCTTGCTTCAGATAGCGGATTCGCTCCTCCTCCGGCAGACCCGGCAGGCCGATTTTTTGCACGACCGCATTCAGTTCGATCGGATAGTTGCGCGCACCGGCCGCAGCCAGCACGACGCCGCTGACCAGGCCCGGATATTCGACGGCGGTCATGCGGCCGACGAAACTGCCCGCCGCATGGCCGACCAGGATGGCCGGCCCGCTGTTTTCGCTGCGGATGACCGCAGCGACATCGCTTGCCAGGTCTTGTAGTGACACGCCAATATGCGGACCCGTGGTCCTGCCACTGCCACGTGGTTCGGGGCGCAGGACCCGAAAGCCCTGTGCCGCCAGCACAACAGCGGCTTCATCGTAATCATCCGCCCCCCGCGCCGCGGAGGGCAGTATCACCAGCAAGCGGCCGGTCCCTTGAGACCAGACCTCGACCTGGTCCTTGCCATTTGCCACCAGCGCAGTAACCGGTTCCAGCCCAGGCAAGGCAAAGCCTGCCTGGCCGAAAAGAATCGTTGCGGCAAGGCAGGCAATTTGCAGCGCCCGCCGTTTCGAGAAAGAAAAGCGGTGAGCGGCTTGCATCAGAACTTCGACTGCAGGCGGATACCCATCGTGCGCGGTGCGCCGAGCGCCGCGTACATCGAGTTCGTGTTGGCTGGACGGTACAGGATGCCGCGCGATACCGTTCCCGCCGTGCCGGTGTAGACCACTGCCTCGTTCTCGATATTGTCGACATAGCCGGTGACCTGCCATTTGCCTTGCGGCGCCACATAAGTCAAGCTCACGCTCGACACATGGTAGGCAGGCCGCACAGCGCCTGGCAGGGTCAGCACCTGGCCCACCGTTGCCGTACTCAGTGCCGACATCGTGGTGCTTGACTCGTAGTGAGTGCGCAGCCCGAGCGTCAGGTCAGCGCCGGCCTGGGTGCTCCAGCTATGCTCATAGCCGGCTGTGAACGACACCTTGGGCGTGTTCAGCCGAGGCATGTTGGCGGCAAAGTTGTTGACGGTCTGCGTCAACACGTTGGTCCCGAGCGGGAAGGCGTCGTAAGTACCCGAGGCGGTCAGCAAGTCGAGCGAGACCTTGTCGTCTGGCGTGACCAGATACTTGACGCCGATTTCAGCACCGCTGATATGGCCGTCACTGTTGAACGGCCTGGCAGTCTGGCCGGCAGGGAAGATGCCGGTGAAGACGCTGATCTGCTGGTCCTTGTACTTCCAGTAGAAGGCCTCAAGGTTCAACTGCAGGCGGTTGTTGAGGAAACGGTTCTTCGAACCGACCGAGTAGGCGGTCATTTGCTCGGGTTTGTACGAATTGGGTGCCAGTCCGGCCCAGAAACCACCGGCCTTGAAACCGCTCGATACATCGCCGTAGATCAGCGATTGCGGGCTGACGTCATACTCAAGTCCGATTTTGTAGTCGGTGCTGTTGAAGGTGGTGGTGCCGCCATTGGGTACCGAACAGCCGCCAGCTGGCTGCTCCGGATTGACTTCGACTACCTTGCCACCACCGGCGAATGCGGCGGCATTGCAGACAAAGCCGGCGAGAACGGTAAAGCCGTCCTGGCTCTTGGTTTCATTGGTGTAGCGCAGGCCGCCAGTGGCGCGCAGCTTGTCGCTGATCGAATAAGTCGTTTGGCCGAACAGTGAGCTGCTCTTGTCGTCCAGATGTGGACTGGCGATTTCCTGATAACCCTCGGCTTGCAGAAACTTGCCGCTGCTGTTCTGGCTTTCGCTGAATGCAAATGCACCGATCAGCCATTTCAGCGGTTTATTGCTGTTCGACGCCAGCCTGGCTTCAATTGAATATTGGTCCACATCGTTGCGCACCACTTGCCTGAAACCCTGGCCATAGGCATTGAAATCGATCTTGCTTTTCACCATCGCCGGCAGCACCGTCAGCGTGGCAAAACCGAGATCCTTGGTGACTTCGAGCTTGGTCACGAGTTGCCGGTTGTTCACATAGGCATCGGTTCCGACCACTGACTGAGAGGCGATAGCAGGCAACCACTTACCTGTGTTGGTCACCGAGTTACCCACGGTCGGGCAGAGCAAGGCATTGGCGCAGCCCGCAGGTGAATAGGCAAACCAGGGGTTGCCAGCGACCTGCCATTTGTTGGTGCCGTCGGCGTATTGGAAAACGCTGCCCGGGCCTTTGCCGCCCATATGGAAATAGTCCATCGAGAACAGCACCGTCAGATCGCCGCTCGGCTTGGCCAGAACGCTGAATCGTGCGGCCTGGTTGTCAGCATCATTCTGGCCATTGCTCAAATAGCCGTCATGCTTGTCGGTCTTGAAGGCAAAACGCACCGCCAGGTTGTCGCTCAAGGCGGTGTTGAGCATGCCGGTGGTGTTGAAGGTGTTGTAGCTGCCGATGTCCACGCCCATGCTGGCTTCGGTTTTGAAGGTCGGCTGGTTCGGGATGACATTCATCGCGCCGACGGTGGCATTGCGGCCGTACAGAGTGCCCTGGGGGCCCTTCAGCACTTCAACGCGGGCCAGGTCGTACAAGCTCGAAACGGTAGTGAATTGGCGCGCCACGTTGACGCCGCTGAGGTTGAAGGCCACCGTCGGGTCGGCGTAGGCATTGCCGCCGCCGCTGCCGACGCCGCGCAAGCTCAGGTTCGAATTCGGCGTCGACGAAGTGATCGCGATGCCGGGCACCGCATTGATCAGGTCCTTGGCGCTGGAGATGCCGCGTTCGCCGAGGTCATCGCCGCCGATCACGCTGATGGCAACGGCTGAGTTCTGCAGGCTTTCCTTGCGGAACTGCGCAGTCACAAGGACCGGGGGCAACTGGCCCTTGGCATCGGCCGTGTTGGGTTTAGCCGGTTCAGCCTGCTGAGCCATGGCCGCAGTGGCTGCGCACAGGCCGACAGCGACGGCAATTGATGTCATGCGAAAGTTCATTTCAGTCTCCGTTGTTGTGATGATCAATGATCGCGGCCCCGGCCTGTGCAAACCAAGCAGGCAAATTCCGCAATCCGAACCCGGTATTGGCTACCCGCGCCATTCGGCTGCAAGAAGCTGATTCCGGATCCTCAGCCTCGTGGCATCAGTCGGAGCGTAGTTTTGCCGAGGAAGTGATTTGGCAGAAGCCCCAAACGGTGCATAGCTGATGTGCCGTTGCTGACACTTCCCTCCGGGAAAACACTTAGAAATCCCTGTGAAAAAGCGGGCGCAGGAACGCGCTCCCCTGCCTGTTGCATAGCTGCTTTGAGGTCTGGCGTCTGGGTTGTGAGCCGGACGGATCCTAGACTGCCGGTCAAACAGGAAAACATATGTCCGGACCCTTATCGCATATTCGCGTGCTCGACTTGAGCCGCATCCTCGCCGGCCCTTGGGCGGGGCAAATCCTTGCCGACCTTGGCGCTGATGTGATCAAGGTCGAGCGGCCGGGCGTGGGTGACGACACCCGCGGCTGGGGCCCGCCCTACCTGAAAGACAGCGCTGGTCTTGACACCAAGGAGGCCGGTTATTACCTGTCGGTGAACCGCGGCAAACGATCGGTCACGGTCGGCATCGACAAGCCCGAGGGCCAGGCCATCGTGCGCGAGCTGGTCAAGGATTTCGACATCGTGCTCGAGAACTACAAGGTCGGCACGCTGGCACGTTATGGCCTGGCTTATGAAGATCTGAAAAAGATCAACCCGAAGTTGATCTTCTGCTCGGTCACCGGCTTCGGGCAGACCGGGCCGCGCGCCGAGCAAGCTGCTTACGATTTCATGATCCAGGGCCTCGGCGGCCTGATGAGCATCACCGGCGAGCGTGACGGGCGGCCTGGTGCCGGGCCGCAAAAAGTCGGCGTGCCGATCGTCGACCTGATGACCGGCATGTATGCGGCGATCGCGGTGCTGGCTGCGCTGGCGCGCCGCGATGTCACCGGCGAAGGCGAATGCATAGACATCGGCATGCTCGACGTGCAGGTGGCAACGCTGGCCAACCAGGCGATGAACTTCCTCGTCTCGGGCAAGGAGCCGCAGCGCATGGGCACCTCGCATCCGAACATTCAGCCGCAGGATGTTTACGCCTGCCGCGACGGCGACATGGTGCTGGCGGTCGGCAATGACAGCCAGTTCGTCAAGTTCTGTGCCGCGCTGGGTCTGGACGATCTGGCCCAGGATGAACGCTTCAGGAAGAACTCGGCCAGGGTGCGCAACCTGGGTCTGCTGCAGCCCTTGATCGCCGAGCGTTTGAAGCAGAACGACCGCCAGCATTGGGTGGCGGCGCTCGACGCTGCGGGTGTGCCGGCCGGCCCGATCAACAAGATCAGTGAAGTCTTCGAGGATCCGCAGGTCATGCATCGGGGCATGCTGGTGCAGATCGAGCATCCGCTGTCAGGCACTGTGCCCTCGGTGGCCAGTCCGATGCGCTTCATGCAAGCGCCGCTCGAGCACAAGATTGCGCCGCCGCTGCTGGGTGAACATTCTGACCAGATCCTGCACGCTATCGGCCTCGATGACGCGAGCATCGCCCAATTGCGCCAAGCCGGCGTGGTCTGAAGTTTCGGCTGCGGCCCGATCTATTGCCTTTGCAACTTGCGGGCAGAGCATTTGAAAGCGATGCAACATGATTGAAAAGAAAAAAAGCCAATGGCTGGTCGGTGGCACCCAGCATCTGCCGCCTTATGCGGGTGAACCATCCAGGCCTGAACATGGTCCCTTGATCTGGGACCGCGACCTGATGGCGCCGATGCGCGATGGCGTGCGGCTTTGCGTCGATGTCTACCGCCCACCAACAGCGGGCCGCTTTCCGGCGCTGCTGGCAATCGCCGGCCACAACAAGGAATTGCAGAATCCCGAGGTGGCCGAGGCGCTGCCGCCGCAGCCGGCCTGGTCAACGATGTGGCAAGGTGGCGCCGAATGCGGCGACAGTGATTTCTTCACCTCGCGCGGCTATGTTCATGTGATCGGCAACCCACGCGGCTTTGGCAAGTCTGAAGATGGCGGTTCGTCGCAATGGGATCTCTACGACCTGATCGAATGGGTTGCCGCACAGCCCTGGTGCGACGGCAATGTCGGTATGGTCGGCCTGTCGGCCTACGCCTTGTCGCAATGGCATGCCGCAATGCAGGCGCCGCCGGCCTTGAAGGCGATTTTTCCGTTTGACGCGATGCCGGCCTATGGCGCCTTCCACGACCGCTGCCCCGGCGGCGTCATGCATGTGATGCTGTATCTGCTCGACGGGCAATCGGTTCACCATGGCGGCCATGGCCGACCCGGGCCTTTGTCGGAGCGCGAGGAAGCGCTGTGGCAGGTGGCGATGAAAAACCCGGACTACCGGATGTACAGCTGGGTCTACAACCTGCTGTCGCAAAAAGGCCAGATCCACAGCCGTTTGTTCAACCAGCTGATCGACTTTTTCGAAAAGGAAGGCGCTTACGAGGAGAGTGAAGCCGGCTTTGCCAAGATCAAGATCCCTGCCTATACCGGCGCGGGTTGGCATGCTTACACCTACAAGATGCATCTGCAGGGCGCGCAGAACTGGTATGCCGGAGTCGATGTGCCGAAGAAGCTGTTGTTCACCGGCATCACCCATATGGAGCGGCCCTTCCATTCGATGCATGAGGAAATCGTGCGCTGGTACGACCATTGGCTCAAGGGCAAGGACAACGGCATCATGGACGAGCCGCCGGTCAAGCTCTGGGTGCAGGGCGCGAACCGCTGGCGCACTGGTGCCGCCTGGCCCTTGCCCGAAACACAGTGGACCAAGCTCTATTTGCACAGCTGGGAGCGCTTGCGCGCCGAGCCCTTTGTCGAAGGCGGGCGTGACGGTTACAAGGCGCCCGATACCTTTGTACAGATGCCGCCAACGCAGACGCGCAAGATCGAGAAGCTGCGCTTCATGACCGAGCCGCTGGCCGAAGAAATGCTGGTGATCGGGCCGATTTCGCTGACCTTCTTCGCTGAACTCGATCAGGACGACACCAACTGGATCATTGTCCTCAAGGATGTCGGGCCCGATGTCTCGGTGCGCACCGGCCGCCAGGGCGAATTCGAGGTGCCTGCCGATCTGCCCGAACGCGAACTGACCCGCGGCTGGCTGAAGGCTTCGCAGCGCGCCCTTGACGCCAAGCGCAGCAAGCCCTGGAAGCCCTGGCACAAGCTGACCCGTGAAGCCCATCAGCCAGTGGTGCCAGGCGAGATCAACGAGTATCAGGTGGAGGTTCTGGCCACGGCCAATTTGTTCGCCAAGGGCCACAGGATCTGTCTCGAAATCACCGCGATGGATCTGCCCAGCGGCACCGGCTTCGGCAACAACACCGAATATGTGCCCTACCATCTGTGCAGCAGCAAGACCGTCGTGCACAAGATCCACCACAACGAAACCTATCCCTCGCATTTGTTGCTGCCCATCATCCCGCGCGACCCCACAGGCGAATGACCATGCTCGGCAAAGTCCTCATCACCGCCAAGTCGGTCAGCGCATCGCCGGCCAGCTTGCAGTTCCTGCGCGATGCAGGCTGTGTTGTTGAAGTCAAGAACACGCCCTTGCCGCTCGACGAGGCCTGGCTGATCGAACAGGCCCGGGATGTCGATGCGCTGTCTTTTGCCATGGAACCGGTCAGCAGCCGTTTGATCGACGCCGCCAGCCGTTTGAAGGTGATCGCCAGACCCGGCGTTGGCTATGACACCGTCGACCTTGCGGCCTGCACCAGGCGCGGCATCGCGGTCACCATTTCCCCGGTCAACGACCAGAGCGTGTCGGATTTCGCGATGGGGCTGCTGTTGGCAGCGGCGCGCAATATCGTGCCGGCGGTGCAGGGCGTGCAACAGCATGGCTGGGAGCGTTTTTCGGGCACCGAGGTCTGGAACAAGACCCTGACCATCATCGGCCTGGGCCGCATCGGACGCGGACTGGCAAAGCGCGCGCGCGGCTTCGACATGCGCGTGCTGGCGGTCAGCAACAGCCGCGACGAGGCCTTCGCTGCCGCCCATGGCATCGAGTATGTTGACCTCGAGACAGGGCTGCGCGAAGGCGACTTCGTTTCGTTGAACGCGCCATTGACAGCGGCAACGCAGAACCTGATCAACGCCGACCGGCTGGCGATGATGAAAAAGGGTTCTTTCCTGATCAATACGGCCCGTGGTGGCTTGATCGACGAGGCGGCTCTGGCGCAGGCTGTGATCAGCAAGCATCTGGCTGGCGCTGCGGTTGATGTGTTGTGCGAACAGGGTGCGAACAGCCCCAGCCCGCTGATCGCTGTGCCCGGCATCCTGGTCACGCCGCATATGGCGACCTTCTCGCATGAGGCGGTCGAACGGGTGGCGATGGCCACGGTCCGGGCCATCGTGGCGGCGCTGCGTGGCGAGCGACCGCAGTTTGTCGTCAACCCCGAAATTTATACGGGCAAAGGGTGAGCATGGCGATCTCCTACGAATTGGTGAAATCGGTGACCAAGAGGCTTTATGAGTCGTCGCTGAAAAAAATCCCCGAAGACACCAAACTGGCCCTGGCGGACGCCGAGGCCAGAGACAGCAACGACACCGCGCGCAAGACCTTGCGCGTGATGATGAAAAGCGCCGAAGCCGCCGAGAGGCAGAACTTCTTCGTCTGCTCCGACGCCGGCATTCCGGTCTACAGCGTCAAGGTCGGCACGCAGGCGCGCTTCGAAGGCGATTTCAAGCGTGCGGTCACCGACGGCTTTGCTGAACTGGTGTGCGAAATTTCGCCGCCGCTGCTCACCCATGTGACGAACCCGCTGACGCTGGAGCGCGGACACAAGGGCAAGGACATGCCGATTACGACCTTCGATCTGATCGACGGCGCCGACTATGTCGAGATCACCTGCTCGCCCAAGGCGCTGGGTTCGGGGCGCTGGTCGGCGTTGGAAATTTTCAGCTTCCCCAGCCTTGAGGTGATCGAGCAGTTCATCATGAGCGTGGTGCTGAAGGCGGGCTCCCAACATTGCCCGCCGGTGGTGATCGGCGTCGGCATCGGCGGCACTTTTGACTATTGCGCCAAGCTGGCCAAGGACGCGGTGCTGCGGTCATTCGGCCAGCCCAATCCCGAACCGATGGTGGCGGCGATGGAAGCAAGGCTGTTGAAGGCAGTCAACGCGACCGGCTTCGGTCCGATGGGCACCGGCGGCGACAGCACGGCGATGGCGGTGCATGTCAACTATGCCTCGGGTCATGGCTTCACACCGGTGGCGGTCGAGTTCAATTGCTGGATCAACCGCCGGGCGCGGGCGCGCATTTACAACTCGGGCGAAGTCGTCTTCTCGGAGTGAATCGATGAGTGAGATCCGTACTTTGCATTTGCCGGTCGACGAAGCGACGGTGCGCTCGCTGAAGGTGGGCGAGATGGTCGAGCTCAGCGGCGATCTGTTGCTGATCGGCGGTATGCCGACGCATGAGCGTTTGCTGGAATTCCTGGCCAGCGGCGAGGTTCTGCCGATCGAAATGCGCAACGCCGCAGTGCTGCATTTTGGCGGCTACAACATCGAAGAAGATGGCCAGGTCAAGCTGCTCTACCTGAACCCGACCACCAGCAGCCGCTTCAACCCCTATATGCCGACGCTCATCCGCGGCTTTGGGCTGCGCATCGTCGGCGGCAAAGGCGGGCTCGACGCGGCCTCGGCCGCAGCGATGCAGGAAACCGGTTGCGTCTACCTGTCTTTCCCGGGCGGTGGTTGCACGCTGTTCACCAACGCGATCCGCGAAGTCGTTTCGGTGGCCTGGAAGGATTTGATCGTTCATTACCGCCTGGTCAAGCTGCGGGTCGAAGGCCTCGGCCCCGGCACGGTGGCGATTGACGCCCATGGTCACAGCCTCTACGACGGTCTGCAGACCGCAGCGGCGGACCGCCTGCCCGAAATCATGCGTGGCTTGAATGCTGCGCGGGCTGTAGCAGATCACTGAACCGGCAGGCGTTTTCCGGAGACTCGGCAGTGACTGGCGCATAACTGGATTCCACCCAGGGCGGCGGGCAGCAGCGAGGTCTGAAGTTATGCTTTTGGCAAGCCCCGCCCGCTGCTTTGCGGCCCGGTTTCATCGACATCCAGCGTTGATTCATGCGCTGAGGATGCTCTGCATAACTCAACGCGAGTGTGTGAAGTGCGGATCGGGATGGGATGCAAGGCGCAGTTTGCGGCCAATAGCGTGTGCTATTGGCAATAAATGCAACGCCGCAGACCGCCCGAGGCCGCACTATCACAAACCGTGTGGGGTTATGCAGAGCATCCCTAAGGGAAATCAGCCATGGAATTCAAGCACAAGATCGCCGTCGTCACCGGCGCAGCGCGCGGTATCGGACTGGCCGTCTGCCAGGCCTTGGTGGCTGAAGGCTGCAAGGTCGTGATCGTTGACATCAATGCCGAAGCTGCCGAGCAGGCGGCTGAGGCGCTCCGGCAGTCCGGTGGTGAGGCGCTGGCGCTGGTCTGTGATGTCTCCAGCGACAGCCAGGTCGCAGCGGTCGGGCTGGCGGTGCAGCAGGCCTTTGGTGACGCCGACATCCTGATCAACAACGCGGTGGCCCATCCGCTGGCGCCGGGCAATGTCGACGACATCGACCTTGATCGCTGGAGCCGCGCGCTGGACATCAATGTGCTGGGTTATGTGCGCATGTTGAAGGCATTTCTGCCGGCGATGCTGGCGCGCGGCAGCGGCTATGTGGTGACGACTTCATCGTCGCTGGCGATCCTGCCCAATGCAG
>JBIKPD010000044.1:0-17036 GCA_044357665.1 Roseateles sp.
GTGCACGCATGAGTTCAGTCTGGTGGATTTCCCGGACAGCGTGGCCGGTACCTCAAGCATGATGCCGCAGAAGAAAAACCCGGTCGTGCTTGAATATCTGAAGGGCAAGGCAGGCCATCTGGTGGGTCTGTTGATGGCCGCGATGGCGACCATGAAGGGCGTGAATTTCACCCATACCGGCGATGGCAGCCGTGAAACCATGCGCAGTTTGTGGGAAGCGGGCGACGAATCGCTGCATGTCCTCAAGATGCTCGAGCTGATCCTGCGTACGGCCAAGCCCGACGAGGAGGCGATGCTGCGCCGGGCCCGTGAGGATTTTTGTGCGGCCACGGATCTGGCCGATGCGCTGGTGCGAACTTCGGGCTTGTCGTTCCGCGAGGCCCACCATGTGGTGGGTGCCGTGGTCAGGTCTGCCATGGCCAGTTCGCTGGCCGCGCATCAGATCAGCTCGGAGATGGTCGACGAGGCCGCTTTGGCGCAGATCGGCCGTCGTCTGGAACTGGGAGATCAGGCGGTGCGCGATTGTCTGGATCCCGCCCTCAGTGTCAGCAGCAGAACCTTTGGCGGCGGACCTGCGCCGGCCATCGTGCTGGAGCGAGCCGCTGTCTTGCTCAAGGAATGCGCAATCGAACAGCAGACCAACCTTGAACGCAGCAATGCCTTCGCACAGGCGCGGCTTGAGCTGAAGAGCTCGCTGCGCGCGCTGATCATCCCTGCCCCAGCTTGACCCTCGTCCATCCCGCCACTGATCACAGGAGTTCCGCATGAACACCATGACTTTTTGCAAAGCTGTCTCTTCCGTCCTGCTCTGCGCCGCTGCGGGCCTTGCATTCGCCCAGGACCTGCCGCCTGCGCCGATCAGGATGGTGGTCGGGTTCGCGCCCGGCGGGGCCAATGATGTCATCGCAAGAGTCATTGCGACGCCGCTGCAGGCACAGATTAAGTCGACGGTGATCGTCGAAAACAAGCCCGGTGGCGGCAGTACCGTCGCAACGGCCGAACTCGCGAAGGCGCCGGCAACCGGGCAAATGCTGTTGCTCGGCTCTACCGGCGGACAAGCGATCGCGCCAGCGATCTACGACAAACTGCCCTACGACCCGGTCAAGAACGTCCAACCGGTCACGATGGTCGCCAAGTCAGCCATCGCCATCGTCGTCAACGATGCCTTGCCGGTCAAAAATGTCCAGGAGCTGATTGCCTATGCGAAAGCCAATCCCGGACAACTGAACGTGGCTTCGCCGGGCAATGGCACCGGTTCGCACCTGGCGGCTGAGCTCTTCAAGAGCATGGCCGGTGTTGCCATGACCCATATTCCCTACCGTGGCGATGCGCCTGCGATGCAGGATGTGATGGGCGGTCAAGCGCAGCTGACCTTTGCCAGTCTGCCTTCGGCGATTGCCGGTGCACAGACCAATCGCGCCAGAATCATTGCGGTGACCAGCGCCAACCGCGTGCCGATGCTGGCCAGCATCCCGACGGTGATCGAATCCGGGCTGCCCGGTTATGAGGTGCTGACCTGGTACGGCGTCTTCACCACCGGCGGCACGCCAGTGGCGGTCGTGAACCGACTGGCGGCGGAAATCGGTCAGGTGCTGGCCCAAGCTGCAGTGCGCGAGGCGATCAGCAAGATGGGCATGGAGGCCGCACCCTCCAGCCCGGAAGAATTCAGCCGGGTCGTCAACAGCGACATGGCCCGTTGGGGCGCGGTGGTGCGTTCGGTCGGCATCAAGGTGAACTGATGGCCGAGGCCGGTTTGCGGTCTGACTGCATCGTGGTTGGCGGTGGCCTGGTGGGCGCCTCGATCGCCTATGGCCTGGCGCGGTCGGGCGCCAGCGTGATCGTGCTTGACGAAGATGACAAGGCATTGCGTGCCACCCGCGGGAACTTCGGCCTGATCTGGGTGCAGAACAAGGGCATTAGCATGCCCCGGTATTCGGCCTGGAGCCGGGATGCGGCCAGGCTCTGGCCAGGTTTTGCCAGTCAGTTGTTGTCCGAGACCGGGGTCGACGTCAATCTGCAGCAGCCAGGGGGCTTTTGCCTATGTCTTTCCGAAGCCGAACTGCTTGAGCGCGAACGAAGCCTGCAAGCCATCCAGAAAGCCGTACAAGGCGACTACCCCTTCGAAATGCTCGACCAGCAGGCGCTGCGACAAAGGCTTCCGGCGATCGGCCCTGAGGTTGTCGGCGCGAGCTTCACACCGATGGATGGGCATGTGAACCCGCTCAAGCTCTACCTTGCTTTGCTGCAGGCCTGCCGGCAAATGGGCGTGCGGATCTGTCATGCCGCCCATGCCGGGAAGATCGAGACCTCGGATGACAAGGGTTTCCGCCTGAGTTGCGGCCCGGTCAGCTACCGGGCCGGCAAGATCGTGCTGGCCGCCGGGCTGGGTAACAGGGCCTTGGCCGAGCAGGTCGGCCTCTACGCGCCGGTGGTGCCGACCCGGGGCCAGGTGCTGGTGACCGAGCGGCTGCGGAAATTTCTCGATTACCCGACCAACAAGCTGCGCCAGACGGATGAGGGCGCCGTGCATATCGGCGACTCGGTAGAGGATGTCGGCTTTGACGACCGCACCACCACTGATGTCCTGCAGTTCATGGCACGCCGCGCGGTCAAGTCATTTCCTTTGCTGCGGGATGTCAACCTGGTGCGTGCCTGGGGCGCGTTGAGAGTGATGACGCCCGACGGGTTTCCCCTTTATGAGGAGTCGATTGCTCACCCCGGCGCCTATGTGGTCACCTGTCACAGCGGCGTGACGCTTGCAGCCGCGCATGCGCTGCGGGTGGCGCCGTGGATTGCTGGCGGCTCGGTTCCAGCCGAGATCAGCGAATTTACTTCCGCGCGCTTCAGTCAGGGCCTGGCCCGGCCGATGTATGTCAATTGAGCCATCATGAGTGAAACCCCAGCCTTCAAAACCTTGTCGGGATCCGCAGCAAGCCGGGTCGAAATTTTCTTCGATGGCCGGCCGCTGCAGGTGCCTGCCGGCCAATCGGTTGCGGCTGCCTTGCTGGTCGGGGGGGTGCAGATCTTCCGGGAGACGCCGGTCTCCGCAGCGCCGCGCGGCCCCTATTGCATGATGGGCGTCTGCTTTGAATGCTTGCTGGAAATCGATGGCCTGCAGAACCGCCAAGCCTGCCTGACTACGGTGCGCGAAGGCATGAAAATCCGCACGCAAATGGGTGCCCGCATGCTCGCGGCCGGGGGGTCTTCTGATGCTGGCTGAGCAGATCGACCTCGCCATCATCGGTGCCGGGCCGGCCGGCATGGCTGCTGCCTTGACCGCGCGCTCGGCGGGCCTGTCGGTCATGGTTCTCGACGAACAGGCCGCACCCGGCGGGCAGATCTATCGCTCGGTGACATCGGCAACGACCGGGCGATGCGATGTCCTGGGCCCTGACTATGCTGAAGGCCGCGAGTTAGCGCGTGACTTCGAGGCCAGCGGCGCGCGTCATGAATACGGCGCTGCGGTCTGGCAGGTCACGCCAGAGGGTCGGATCCATTACCTGCAAGCCGGCCAGTCCAGGATGATCGAACCCGGCAAGGTCATCCTTTGCACCGGTGCCATGGAGCGCCCCTTCCCCATTCCCGGTTGGACCTTGCCCGGGGTGCTGACGGCCGGTGCTGCCCAGATCCTGCTCAAGACCGGCGATGTCGTGCCTGCCGATCCAGTGGTACTTGCCGGTTGTGGCCCCCTGCTGTATCTGCTCGCCTGGCAATATCTGCGCGCCGGTGTCCCCATCAAGGCCTTCATCGAGACCACGAGTGCGGCCGACTATCGCCGGGCGCTGGCGAAGTTGCCAGCTGCGTTGATTCAATGGCGCTTGCTGGCCAAGGGCATCGGCTTGAAAGCGGCCTTGCACAGGAGCGGCGTGCCGATTTTCAGTGGCGCCCGGCAGTTGAGGATCGCGGGCGGCAAGTCAGCGGAAGCGATCGAATTCCACTCGGGCAACCGGCAACACCGGGTCGAAGCGCGGGTCTTCTTGTTGCACCAGGGCGTGGTGCCGAATACCCAGATCACCTGGTCATTGCGCGCCAGTCATGCCTGGGATCCGGCGCAGCTTTGCTGGGCGCCGCAGGCTTCAGCCTACGGCGAACTGATCGGTTTGCCAGGCATCTTCATTGCCGGAGACGGTGCCGGCATCATCGGTGCCGAGGCATCCAGGCTGAGCGGACGCATGGCCGCGCTGGCCGCGCTGCGGGCGCTACGGGGCAGCCACGCCGATGCGGAATTCGAGCGTGAGGCCTCAGCCCTGTTGCGCGACCTGCGCCGCGCGACGGCAGCGCGGCCCTTTCTTGACGCGCTGTATCGACCCAGAGCCGAATTCCGGATCCCGGCAGATGAGGTCATCGTCTGCCGCTGCGAAGAAGTCACTGCCGGTGAAATCCGCAAGCATGTCCGGTCTGGCTGCCTCGGGCCGAATCAGTTGAAGTCATTCACAAGATGCGGAATGGGCCCCTGCCAGGGACGGCAATGCGGGATTACAGCGACCGAGATCATCGCCGCCGAACGCGGTGTTGCAGCCAGTGAAGCAGGCTACCAAAGGGTTCGTCCGCCGATCAAGCCGATCTCGCTCGGCGAGCTTGGTGGGCTATGAACAACGCGCCGAAATCCGCCCGGATTTTTTGCAGCTCCTGCCCGCCTCAGGCTGAACTGGTTCGGGCAGAACAGACCTCAAGACAGGTAGCGAACCCATACCGATTGAGTATCGAGCCACCCTCGCATGGTATTTGACTGCATGGAATTGTGAGCCATAGAATTGTTTCAAACCGCCAAAACTGATAATTTGAAGGAAACCCGGACATGAGCGACTTTTTCGCAGATGCGCAGCGGATCATCCAGGATTCCATGGTCATTGACAGCCTGGGAGGGGCGGTGGTTCATCCCACGCCCTATGTTGCCGAGGGTACTTACGAGGAGAAGGTGCTCGGCTATGGTTGGAGCGCCATGAACGCCTGCCTGGTGTCCGAGCCCACGTACAACGGCAGCTTCGATGAAGTTCTCAGGGCGATGTACGAGAACTTCCTCTATTTCGAGATGAGCCCGCAGGTGCGCCATGTCGAATCAGCGGCCGACCTGCTCGCGGCCAAGGCCGCAGGACAACTCGGGGTGTTCTTCGGCGTGCAAAGCGGCAGTTGCCTGCAGCAGGACAGCACCCGGCTGCGCCTCCTGCACAAGCTGGGCCTGCGGGTCCTGCAACTCACCTATATGGAGCGCAACGCCATTGGCGATGGCTGCCTCGAGCCTGCCAACCAGGGCCTCAGCCATTTCGGCATCCAGGTGGTGCGCGATTGCAACCGACTCGGCGTGCTGATTGACTGCTCGCATGTCGGCATCCAGACCACGCTCGATGCAGCCCGGCATTCTTCCCAGCCGATCGTGGTTTCCCACTCGGCGGTGCGCGCGCTGGCTGACAACCCGCGCTGCGTGACCGACGAGCAGATGCGCGCTGTCGCGGACAAGGGCGGCACCATCGGCATCACGCCCTATGCGCCCTTCATCCGCACCGACAGGCATCCGACGCTTGACGATTACCTCGAGCATTTCGACTACGCGATCGATCTGCTGGGTGACGACCATGTGACCGTGGCGACCGATATGTTCGATGGCAAGACCAAGGCCAACTGGGCGACGCCCTGGTCTTACCCTGAGATAACGCGCGGTGCGCAGTACGGCAACCGGCGCGTCGAAGGCTTTTCGCACAAGTCGGATCTTGTCAACTTCACCGCTGGTCTGCTGCGCCATGGCCATAGCGAGACAACGGTCAAGAAGGTTCTGGGCGAAAACTTCTTGAGAGTGGTGACAGCAGTCTGGAAATAGCCTGAAGACGGGGGAAGCATGACGAAATTCATCAAGAGTTGCCTGGCAGGGCTGGCCCTGTCGGTATGCAGTCTGGCTGCGCAAGCGCAGACCGCGGGCGGTTCGGCCTTTCCCAACCGCCCGATCCGGATGGTCATGCCCTTTGCCGCCGGGTCAGGGTTCGACGCGATCGTTCGCATCACCTGTCAGAAGATGAGCGAGGAACTGGGCCAGCGCATCATCGTCGACAACCAGGGCGGTGCGGGCGGCATGATCGCTTCGATGGCGGTGGCCAAGGCGCCTTCCGATGGCTACACGCTGATTTTTCATTCGGTGTCGACTGCCGTGGTGCTGGCCGCGACCTATACCAATCTGAAGTACGACCCGATGTCCTTCGTACCGATCTCGCTGATTTCGGATTACGCGCTGGTGATGGCTGTGCACCCTGACGTACCGGCAAAAACGGTGGCGGAATTCTCGGCCTTGCTCAAAGCCAAACCCGACTCTTACAGCTACGCATCATCCGGGGTCGGTACCGGCCTGCATCTGGCCGCCGAGCTCTACAAGATGAACGCGGGTGTCGAGATCCAGCATGTGCCGTACAAGGGCACAGGTCCGGCGGAGCTTGACCTGCTGGCCGGGCGGACTCAAATGATGTTTGCAGCGGTCCCATCTTTCGCGGGCAAGATCAATGCGGGCAGCTTGCGCGCTCTGGCGGTGACGACTTTGACCCGGTCACCAGCGCTGCCCGGCGTGCCGACGATGAACGAAAGTGGCCTGGCCGGTTACAACGTCCCGTTCTGGAATGGCATCTTTGCGCCGCCGGGAACCCCCAGGGCAATCGTCGACAAGATTGCCGCCGCTGCCGCGAAAGCGATGCGGGATCCGGACACCATGGCCAAATTGAAGAACCTCGGCGCCAATCCGATCGGCTCGACACCGGAAGAACTCGACAAGTTCTGGAACGAGCAACTGGGGATCTACGTCAAGATTGCTGAAAAGGCCGGCGTGCGGATGTCGCCGCCCTGAAGTCCAACACCCTATTCAGCAGACCTTGCCACCTTGGCAATGGTTTGACTTGGCCTTGCTCCTGGCCGAGGTCAAACCAGCAGCGACTTGGCCAGCATCGCGTGCACGCCGCGATGGGTGTTGACGGTCTGGGTGACGCGGAAGTCGACCGCCAGACTGCAAAGCATATAAGCATCCTCGCGTGACAACCCGCCGCGCTCGCCGAGTAGCGCGATCATGTCGCGCAAGGCGATCGCCAGGCATTGGTCGAGATCGGGGTCCATGCCCATGGTGATCCAGTGGGTTGGAGTCTCGCCGCGCGGATAGGCCAGCGCCGGCGCTTCGCCCTGGCGCTTGTGCAAGATCAGTTCGAACTCGCCCCGCAAGGCGGTCTCGATCGCGGTGGTGCAGACCTCGCCATCGCCCTGCGCCGCATGGCCATCGCCACAGGAAAACAGCGCTCCCGCCACATGCACCGGCAGATAGAGCGAACTGCCCGACCCGAGTTCCTTGTTGTCGAGATTGCCGCCATGGGCGCGCGGCACGATCGTGTTGATACGGCCCCAGTGGGAAGGCGGCGCCACGCCCATGACGCCGAAGAACGGGTGCAGCGGCAGCTGCAGCCCCCAGGGCATCAGGCCGGTCATGCGTTCGGCATCGAGCGGGATGTTGACCAGACGGCTGCTATCGAACTCGCCAGGCAAGGTGCCGGCGAGCGGCCGGATCATGTTGTAGCCCCAGTCCTGGCGCAGCCTCACGTCGATGATGCGGACCTCGAGCATGTCGCCCGGTTCGGCCCCTTCGACATGGACCGGCCCGGTCAGGATATGGCCGGGCAGATTGCGCGGGCTGTGCGCGTGGATTTCAAGCAGTTCCGGCGGCACATGAAAGCCCGCTGGCGGCAAGGCATCGGGCCCGCCGCTGACGCTGTCGATGGTCAAGCGATCACCGCTGGCGACCCGCAGCACCGGCGCCAGTCGCGCATCAAACCAGCCCCAATGGCAGGTTGCGACGCTGGCGGGGAGGAAATGATTCTTCATGGACGTCATCAGACCGGTTGGGTGAATGGTTAAGGGCCAATTGCCATCGTTGGGGGGGGTGGTCTGACCTTAGCATGCACAGACCTGTTGCCGGTTCGAGCATTGCCGGCCCGACTTCAGGTCCGGCTTGCCTATGAGTTCCTCAAGCGGCGCGAACCTCATCCAGGAGCTCCGGATGGCGATCCAGCAGCCTGAGCAGCTTCACCAAGGCCAATGAAGGCTTGGTTTTGCCAGTCTCGTAGCGCGAAAACGCATTGACGCCGCCGCCGAAAATTTCAGCCGCCTCGCGCTGGTCAAGGGCGAGCTTCTTGCGCACCTCCGAGATGAATTCCGGGTCGACGGACTGACAGCGCTCAGCGGTCGAGCTGGGTTTGTGCTTGCTTTTGGGTCTGCACCCAGCTTTTCAATGCATCGTTGATGCGGGTTTGCCAGCCCGGCCCGGTGGCCTTGAATGCGTCCAGAACGTCCGGGTCAATACGCATATTCAGAGTCGGGCGCTTCACTGCGACCGCTGGCCTGCCTCGTCCGCGCTTGACGCTTGCCTGTTGCCAGTAGGCCGACGTGGCGGCGGCATCGTTGGGGTCGTAGGGGCCATCGGCGGCGGTGTGGGCTATGGGCGCATCAGTGGCAGCCTCATGCTTGACGCGCGCCCAATCGGTGGCCTTCGGCTTAGCGGATGTTTTCAACATACAGCGTCCTTTCCTGTTTGGATGCCCGACGCATTGAGATCGCTCGTACCTGGTCAGGCTCGCGCAGCACATAAACCAGCACCAGCACCACGCCAACCGCTTCCACCAAGGCAACGTCAATCATCCGGGCCTCGCTGGCCTTGGCGGATTCCAGCGTCAATTTGTTGGGAGCATTGAAAACCAGCGGCGCATCGACCAGTGAAATTCCATGCTTTTCGATGTTGGCGCCGTCCTTGCCTGGGTCAAATGTGAATCGCATCAATGCATTTATTGTATTGGCATCAATTTGTGGCGTCAACCTGGCGTTCGCCAGGCATAAACAGTCCGCAGGGACTGACGGGCTCAGCCATCCTGCTTGCAGGCAGTCTGGCCTTCGCGTGTCATGAAAAGTCCGCAGGGACTGTTCTCGGGCTCAGCCGCTCCGCTTGCAGGCGGATCGGCCTTCGCGTGTCATGAACAGTCCGCAGGGACTGTTTATGTCCGGGCTCAGCCATCCTGCTTGCAGGCAGTCTGGCCTTCGCGTGTCATGAACAGTCCGCAGGGACTGTTCTCGGGCTCAGCCGCTCCGCTTGCAGGCGGATCGGCCTTCGCCAGGCATAAACAGTCCGCAGGGACTGTTTATGTCCACGCTCAGTCCTGTCGGAGGCATTCGATGGGGAGGAGTTTGGAGGCGCGGCGGGCGGGGTAATAGCCGAAGAACAGGCCGACTGCGCAGGCAAATCCGGTCGCGACCAGGATATGTTTGAAGGCCAGCGTCATTTCGAACTTGCCGGTGGAGTTGACGCCCCAAGCGCCCAAGGCGGCCAGAGCCAGCCCGACCATGCCGCCGACCAGGCACAGCAGCACCGCCTCGCCAAGGAACTGCCAGAGGATGTCGCGCGGCTTGGCGCCAATGGCCATGCGGATGCCGATTTCGCGCACCCGCTCGGAGACGCTCACCAGCATGATGTTCATGATGCCGATGCCACCGACCAGCAGCGAGATCGCGCCGATCACGCCCAGGCCCAAGGACAGGCCGGTGCCGATGGCTGCACCGGTCTTGGCGATGCTGGCCAGATTGGTGATGGCGAAATCATCGAGCTTGTCGCCGGTGATGCGGTGGCGGTCGCGCAGCAGCTCGGCCACATCCTGCTCGGCCTGTTCGAGGCCCGCCGCTTCCTGCGCCTGCACACTGATGTAATGCACGCTGCCGGGACGAGACAGGCGCAAGGGCATTGCGCTGATCGGCACCAGGATCAGCTCGCCGAGCTCGGTGCCGTCGAGCGTGCGCCCGGAGCCGCCAAGCACGCCGATGACGGTATAGGGCTGGCCGTCGAGCCGCAGCGTCTGGCCCAGCGGCGCCCGGTTCGGGTAATGGTCGGCAGCCAGCTTGGAGCCGATCACAGCCACGCGGTGGGCCGCCTGCACATCGCGTTCCTCCAGCGCCACGCCTTGGGCGATCTGCCAGTTGCGCAGCTCGAGCATCGCCGGGGTCGTGCCGAGCACGGTCTGGTTGCTATTGTCCTCGCCATACTGGACCTGAAAAAACCCCTGCAACGCCGGCGCAGCACCGCGCAAACCCGGCAGCTTTGCCAGCGCACGCGCGTCATCGACGGTCAGGCTGGGCAACTCGCCGCTGCGCCTGCGGACGCCGCCGCCGTCGACCGGCGTACCGTTCTGCACGATCAACTGGTTGCTGCCGAGCACCGCCAGCTCCTTGTTGATGAAGGCGCGCACCGCGTCGCCAACGCTCAACATCATCAGCACCGAAGCGATACCGATCACCACGCCCAGCATCGTCAATGCGCTGCGCAGCCGGTTGGCGTTCAGCGAACGCAAGGCTTCGATAAAAACCTGGGCGGCGTTCATGCTGGATCCTCGGCGCCGGGGCGGCCGTCGTAAGCGACCCGTCCGTCCTTCAACCGCACCAGCCGGCTGGCCTGCATCGCCACCTCGGGCTCATGGGTGACCAGCACGATCGTCAGGCCTTCCGAACGGTTCAGCTGCGCCAGGATCGCCAGCACTTCGGCGGTGGTCTGGCTGTCGAGATTGCCGGTTGGCTCATCCGCCAGCAGCAAGGGCGCACGGTTCGCCAGCGCGCGTGCAATCGCCACCCGCTGCTGCTGACCACCACTGAGCTGATTGGGCATGCGCTCACCGAATTCGCCCAGCCCCATCTGGTCGAGCAAGGACTGTGCGCGCTGTTTGGCGCCGACCCGGCCCAGCCCGCCATAGATCAGGGGCAGGGCCACGTTTTCCAGCACGCTCATGCGCTTGAGCAGGTTGAAACTCTGGAACACGAAGCCGATTTCGCGGTTGCGCAATTGCGCATGTTCGGCCGCGCTCAAGGTGCTGACATCGCGGCCCTGCAGCAGCAACTCGCCGCTGTCGGCCCGGTCGAGCAGGCCCATCAAATTCATCAAGGTGCTCTTGCCCGAGCCGCTGACGCCCATCAAGGCCAGGTATTCGCCCGGCTGGACTTCGAGGTTGATGCCATGCAGCACCGGCGTCAGCAGATCGCCGCTGTAGTAGCCCTTGGTGACAGCGTGCAAGCCCAGGACTGCGGTCACGGTCCGTCCTTCTTTTCTGGCTGGACGCGGCGCGTCACCACCGCGTCGCCACGCTTGAGATCGCCCGACACCAGTTCGGTAAAGCGCGTGTTCGAAATCCCGACCGTCACTTCATGCGCTTTCAGCTGCTGGTCCTGGCCCAGCGTGTAGACGCGAAAGACCCGCGCGCCGTTGCGCAAGCTCGACAGCACGCCGTCATCATCGGCGCGCGCGGTCTCGACGGCGGCGACTGAAGCCGCCGCAGACGCGGCAGTCGCGGCGCTGGCGCCCTTGACCTTGAGCTCTTCTTCGTCGGGCTTGAAGCGCAGCGCCGCAGTCGGCAGGCGCATGGCTTGCGTTTTGCTGGCGACGACGATGCGGGTCTGCGCCGTCATGCCGGGCTTGAGCAGGCCGTCCGGGTTGGCCACGTCGACGATCACCGTATAGGTCACCACACCCTGTGTATTCAAGGCATTCAGGCGGAACTGCTGCACCTTGCCCTCGAACTCGCGCGCCGGAAAAGCATCGACAACAAAGCGCACCTGCTGGCCCTCGCGCAGCAACCCCACATCAGCCTCGCTGACATTGGTCTGGATCACCATCTCGCGCAGATCCTTGGCAATCAGGAACAACTCGGGTGTCTGGAAGCTGGCCGCCACGGTCTGCCCGACGTCAACGCTGCGCTTGATCACGACACCGTCGACCGGCGCGCGGATCACCGAGTTGTTCAGGTCGGTCTCGACCGCGTCAAGCTGGGCGCGGGCCACGTCAAGGCTGGCAACGGCGACCTCGGCCTCGCGCCGGCTCTGGTCGCGCTGCGGTGCGGCGATGAAACCCTGCGCCAGCAGCGATTGGCTGCGTTCAAGATTGCCTCGGGCAAAAGCCAGTTGCGCTTCAGCCGATGCCAGCTGGGCCTTGGCCTGGCGCACGCGCGCCTGAAAATTGGCCGGATCGAGTCGCAGCAGGACCTGACCTTTTTTGACCCTGTCATTGAAGTCCACCATGCGCTCGGCCACCGTGCCGCTGACCGCCGCGCCAACCGTCACAGTCGTGACCGGCTGCAGATTGCCATTGGCCATCACGACCTGCGTGATCGCGCCTTCATCGATAGCCACCGTGCGAAAACGCGGCATTTCGATCTTGCCGGCGTTGTATTTTTTCCAGGCCCACCAGCCGCCTCCGCCAAGGATGGCCAATGCCAGTCCAAACAGGGCAATCTTGCGCAGCTTCATCGTCTTGCCCCTGATCTATCGTGGTGTCGGATGCGGCCGATTATCAGCCTGCCCGGCCAGCGGCGAGCAGGGTCGACCCCCAATCGACAACCCGCCTCAGCCGTGCCCGCTTGATTCACAGTTGACCTTGTCGTCTGGGAGCATCCAGCAGATGCACAGCTCGGTTTTCCTTGAAAATGACAGTTATTGTCATTTCATGCCATTTTTGCTAGGGATGCTCTGCATAACTCAACGCGAGTTTGTGCAGCGCGGATCGGGATGGGATGCAAGGCGCGTTTTGCGGCCAATAGCGCGTGCTATTGGCAATAAATGCAACGCCGCAGACCGCCCGAGGCCGGGCTAGCACAAGCCGTGAGGGGTTATGCAGAGCATCCATAGGGCAAACAGGGGACCCTCGATGCAAAGTATGAACATTTCGCTTCCCGACCTGCTGAAGCAGTTCGTTGACGGTCAGATTTCGACGGGGCGCTTCAGCAGTGTCAGCGAGTATGTCCGCGAGTTGATCCGCGCGGACGAGAAGCGTAAGGCCGAAGAGCAACTCGAGGCCAAGTTGCTGGAAGGCCTGACCGGTGCCGAGACTGCCCTGACGCCGGAAGACTGGACGTCCATTCGCAAGGAAGCCTTGGCCAGGATTGAAACAAGAAAACAAAAGGGCTGATGCCGATGATCTCAAAGAGCGAGGCGGCGCGGCGCGACTTGGTCGAGCAATTCGTTTATCTCGCTGAGTTGGCCGGGCTGCAGGTGGCGGAACGTTTCCTTGCCAACGCAGAAGCCAGCTTCGAAGATCTGGCGCACCACTGACGCTGAAGCATCCGGATCTGGCGAGCATCCGCAAGTGGCGGGTACTCCGCCGGTAAAACGCACGGGGGTCGCATTGACTCGCTGGGCTTGGACGAAAACCATTGCCCAGTCGTCCTTGAGTACAAACGCTCGGTGGGTGAGAACGTCATCAACCAGGGCTTGTTTTATCTGGATTGGCTGATGGACCACAAGGCTGAATTCAAGTTGCTGGTTCCCGATGTTGCCCAACGCACGCGATGTCACCAGCATTGGCCACTGGGGCACGGGTAACTTGGAGGTGCCGATCACATCCCAGGCTGATTTGGATGCGGTCAAGCCATTCATCAACGTGGCGTATGAAGGGCGGGGCTAGTCGGGCCATTTTTAATTACATCGCTATTTGGCCCGCGCGGTGCGGCAGTTGGGCAGGCTGACGCAATTTTTGTGTAAACAACCGCCCAGTGCGCTGACGGTGTAAATTCGGTTTGTCGTTTACCCATTGGATAGGTCGCCATGCAAATCAATGAAATCATTCAAGAGGCCCTGCGCCTGCCCGCCACAGCGCGGTTTCAGATCATTGACCAGCTCATGCAAAGTCTGGACAAGCCTGACCCTGAAATTGACCGCATCTGGGGTGAAGAGGCCGTGCGGCGACTGGCCAGTTTTGACGCTGGGCGCAGCAAAACCTATTCCCCCGAGGAAGTTTTTGGGCAAGATTGATGCAGGTTCGATTTGCAGAGTTTGCCAAGCTCGAATTTGATGAGGCGCGTGCTTGGTATCGGGCGATTCGCCCAGAGCTGGGCAGTTCGTTCTCGCAAGAGGTGCGCACCGCCACACAGCGCATCACCCACATGCCCCTGATGTACCCGCTGGAAATGGGTCACATTCGGCGCTGTGTGCTCAAACAGTTCCCCTACACACTGCGCTATGCCGTGCGGGGGGACTTGGTTCTCGTCGTAGCCGTATCGCATCAACATCGCGCTCCGGATTACTGGGTGGATCGTAGTTCTGACGTTTGACGCAACTTTACGGCGTGCAAACGTGAGGAGTTGGAAGCGGTGTTGCAGGCTAAGCTGCCCGATATGTTGAGCGACGCACAAAAGCGCAACCGGGTCAAAAACCTGCGTTAGGCGGGCAACACTATTCGTGTTCAAACAAACATCCAATGCGCAGACAGGCCCCCTGACCGGGGAGCGACTTGATCAATCGTTGAAGCCTGGGTCAGCAAGGTCAGTGAAAGCTGCAGCGACCGTTACGATCAAGCCATGTTCAATGCGCTTGATCTGACCCTGCTGTACCTGATCGCCGCGGTGCTGGGCGTCGTGCTTTGCCGTTATCTGAAGCTGCCGCCGATCCTCGGTTATCTGGTCGTCGGGGTGCTGATCGGGCCGAATGCGCTGGCACTGGCCGGTGACAGCGGCAGCATCGGCTATCTGGCCGAGTTCGGCGTGGTCTTCCTGATGTTCGCGATCGGGCTCGAATTCAACCTGCCCAAGCTGCGCAGCTTGCGCCTGATCGTCTTCGGCCTGGGGACGCTGCAGGTGCTGATCACCATTGCCGGCACGATCGCCGGCCAATACCTGCTGAGCTGGCTGCTGCCACTGCTGGGCCAGAGCTGGCAGATGGACTGGAAGGGTGCGCTGGTGCTTGGTGCCGCGATGGCAATGAGCAGCACCGCGATCGTCGTCAAGCTGATGGCCGAGCGACTCGAACTCGACAGTGAACATGGCCGGCGCGTCATCGGCGTGCTGCTGTTCCAGGACCTGGCGGTGGTGCCGCTGCTGGTGATGATCCCGGCCTTGAACAGTAGCGCCGGGGAGATGGCGCAGTCGCTGGCCTGGGCCGGTCTGAAGGCCATGCTGCTGCTGGCGCTGTTGCTGGTCGGTGGGCAGCGCTTGATGCGCTGGTGGCTGACTCTGGTGGCAAGGCGCAAGAGCGCCGAGCTCTTCATGCTGAACCTGCTGCTGGTGACGCTGGGCCTGGCCTGGCTGACCGAACATGCCGGACTGTCGTTGGCGCTGGGTGCCTTTGTCGCCGGCATCCTGATTGCCGAGACCGAATACAAGCATCAAGTGGAGACCGACATCCGGCCCTTCCACGATGTGCTGCTGGGCTTGTTCTTCATCAGCATCGGCATGAAGCTCGATTGGCGGTTAGTGATCGAGCAATGGCATCTGGTGGTCCTCCTGAGCCTGCTGCCGGTGCTGGCCAAGTTCGTCTTGATCGCTGGGCTGGCCAAGCTGTTCAAAGCGCCGACCGGCGTGGCCTTGCGCACCGGCATCTATCTGGCACAGGCGGGCGAATTCGGTTTCGTGCTGCTGTCGCTGGGCATGCAGAATCAGTTGCTGACAGCGCAGTGGGGCAGCCCGGTGCTGGCCAGCATGGTGCTGTCGATGCTGGCCACGCCGTTCATGATCATGTTCAGCAATCAAGTGGTGATGAAGCTGTCGAGCAGTGACTGGATGCTGCAGTCACTGCAACTGACCACGATCGCCAGGAAGGCCATCAAGGTCAACGCGCATGTGATCATCTGCGGTTATGGCCGCAGCGGCCAGAACCTGGCGCGCTTGCTCGATGGTGAAAATATTCCCTATATCGCGCTCGACCTCGATCCGGACCGGGTGCGACAGGCGGCGGCGGCCGGGCAAAGCGTTGTCTTCGGCGATGCGGCGCGACTGCAGAGCCTGATGGCCGCGGGCTTGGCGCGCGCCAGCGCGGTCGTCATCAGCTATATCGACACGCCGTCGGCGCTGAAGATCCTGCATCTGGTGCAAAGCCGCTCGCCGCAGGTGCCGGTGGTGGTGCGAACCATCGATGACAGTGACCTCGAGCGCCTGCGCGCGGCCGGTGCGACCGAGGTCGTGCCCGAAGCGATCGAGGGTTCGCTGATGCTGGCCAGCCATGCGCTGGTGCTGGTCGGCGTGCCGATGCGGCGCGTGATCAGGCTGACCCGGGATGCGCGCGATGCCCGCTATGGACTGCTGCGTGGCTTCTTTCACGGGGCCGACGACGACACGGTCGAGGAGATCAACCAGGCCAGGCTGATGTCGTTGACCTTGCCGGCAGCCAGTCAATTCGTCGGCTTGGCGCTCAGCCTGCTGGCCCTGGCGTCAATTGGCGTGACGGTGGTGTCGGTGCGGCGCGCCAATGGCGCGGTGCTGCAGGCCACCGAGCAGCTTTTGCTCGGCGCCGGCGACACCCTGGTGCTGTCGGGCCTGCCCGAGGCGCTGGCCCTGGCTGAAGAACGGCTGTTGCAATCCTGAAGCCTTTGGGGTCGGTTGCCGCATGCGGGACAGACTGCGAACCGCGCCTGCGCCACACTGGTTGTTCATCATTGCCAAAGGAGAGATATGAACTTCGACTACAGCCCCAAGGTCCAGGAAATGCGCGAACGCCTGCTGGCATTTTTCAACGCGCATATCTACCCGAATGAGCGCCGCTTCTTCGAGGAGGTCGAAGCCAACCGGCGCGCCGGCAATGCCTGGATTCCGTCCCGCTTGATCGAGTCGCTGAAGCCCCTGGCGCGCCAAGCCGGCCTGTGGAATCTGTTCCTGCCGATGTCGAGCCGGGCGCCCGAAGGGCTCTCGAACCTCGAATATGCGCCGCTGTGCGAAATCATGGGTCGGGTCAGCTGGGCCGCCGAGGTTTTCAATTGCTCGGCGCCTGACACCGGCAATATGGAAACCATCGAACGCTATGGCAGCGAGGAATTGAAAACCCGCTGGCTCGAGCCGCTGCTGCGTGGCGACATGCGCTCGGCCTTCCTGATGACCGAACCCGAAGTGGCCTCCAGCGACGCGACCAATATCCAATGCCGGATCGAGCGCGATGGCGACGACTATGTGATCAACGGCGTCAAATGGTGGTCTTCGGGCGCCGGCGATCCGCGCTGTGCCGTCTACATCGTGATGGGCAAGACCGACCCCGAGGCCGGCCGCCATGTGCAGCAGTCAATGGTGATCGTG
>JBIKPD010000334.1:0-4548 GCA_044357665.1 Roseateles sp.
ACCGGTGGTGGCATCCTTGGGAACCCTGACGCTGACCAGATAGCCGTTGGTGCGCGGCGACAGGATCGCCACAGCGCTTTCCGGCAAGCGATGCATCAGCTCATTGGCCAGCACACCGATCACCCGCCGCGCCCAGGCAGCATCGGGCAAGATCATCAGCATGGCCCCTTCATGCTGGCGATAAGGCGGCAAGCTGCGGGCCAGCGCCATGTCGGACTGATAGCCGTCCCACAGCCTTGCGAAATCGGGCGACGCAGTCACGAAATCGAACGGGCTTTTAAAGGGCAGCATCCGCGCGGCCAGTTCGGCCGGGTCAAAGTACAGATCAGCGACCGACTCGCCATAGGCGTTGTAGTTCAGCGTGACACCAAGGCGCTCGAGAATGGCTGACTGTTCAAGCGTCAGACCCAACGATGCCGCCAGACGCTGGCCTTGCTTGGGCAGACTATCCCCGAAGGCGGCAACCGTGGCCCAGGCACGGTAGCTGCCGCCCAGCCAGGCATCGACCAGCAAACTGGTGCAGACCTCGGGCGAGACATTGATATGGGCTTCGAGCAAAGCATGCTCAGGAATCTCACCAGCATGGTGATGATCGAAATAGCGCACCCGGGCCCCGGCGTCGAGCAAGGCCATCAGACCGGCACGGTTGCTGTCCAGCGACACATCGAGCACGGTGACGCAATCTCCGGCTTTGGCCGGCACGCGTTGCAGCAACTCGATGTCGCGCTTGACGCCCGTTATCAGTTCAGCCGGCGCAGCATCGGCCAGGCGCAATTGCTGCAAGGCGCAGAGGCCGTCAGCATCACCGTTGAAAGCGTAGAAATTTGTCAAGTTATTCAGCCTTGGGCAGGCTCCGTTGATCGTGGCAATTCTCCACCTTCGGCCAGGTCAAGGCACCGGCGATCAGTTGAGTCCCAGCGCGGCTGCACAAGACCTAGGGATGCTCTGCATAACTCAACGCGAGTGTGTGTAGTGCGGATCGGGATGGGATGCAAGGCGCATTTTGCGGCCAATAGCGCGTGCTATTGGCAATAAATGCAACGCCGCAGACCGCCCGAGGCCGCTCTATCACAAACCGTGAGGGGTTATGCAGAGCATCCCTAGTATCCAGCATGGGAAAACTCCAGTCTACGGGGTACGGGGTGAGTATTCGGCCCGCCCCAGTCGCAAAGCATCGTCCGATGAGACTAAAAATTGCGGGGTGAAAACTGATTAGCGCCAAACTGCCGCCGCAGCCAGGAATTGCCAACTCAAACCGCGGCCGTTTCAAGCCGCAGGCAGTCGCAATAGCCTGCCTTTGAAGCGCCGGACGCCTGGGTCATGAAATGCTGGCCTTCCCAAGGGAAAGTCTGGATGGGCAACCGTTGCATGGCCGGGATACTCGCCGGCGACGGTTGAATTTCCTATCCGTCATTCAAGCATCGGTAAGCGCGCAGGTTCTTCAGAATGGCCGGCGACAAGTACCGAAACATCACGATGACAGGAGACCGCCCATGAGCCTGGACAGCAAGCCCACGCCGGACACGCCCGCGCCCCTATCGGCGGAGGTCGGCAAGCGGCGGCGCTTTTTGCAGGCGGGCGCTGGCCTGCTGGCCGCCGGCAGCAGCCTCAGCAGTTCCGCAGCCACGGCCGCGCTGCGGCGCCAGGACATCAAGCAGTGGGACGAAGAGACCGATCTGCTGATCATGGGTTCGGGCATCGGCGGCATCGCTGCCGCCATCGAGGCCCGCCGCCAGGGGCAGCGTGCATTGGTGCTGGAGAAATTCCATGTATTGGGCGGCTCATCGGCCTTGTCCGGCGGCGTCTGCTATCTCGGTGGCGGCACACCCTTGCAGAAGGCGCTGGGCTTCGAGGACAGCGTGGAGGCCATGCGCGACTTCATGCTGGCGGCCAGCGGCCTGCACGCGCCCAAGGAAAAGATTGCGCAATATTGCGAAGGCAGCCTCGCCCTGTTCGACTGGCTGGTAGACAACGGCGTCCGCTATGCGCAGCAGTTCTCCGCCGAAAAGGAGCTCTCCCACAAGGCCGCGTCGCTCTACTACTGCGGCGGCGAAAAGAACGCGCCCTTTCGCACCCTGGCCAGACCGGCGCCGCGCGGCCATGTGCCGCCGGCCGAAAACCAGACCGGCGGGCGCGAGTTGATGCGCGCCCTGACGGCTTCGGCACGCCAACTCGGCGCGCAGATTCGCACCGAGGTCGAAGTCAGGCAACTGGTGCTGGAGTCCGACGGCAGCGTTGCCGGACTCAGGGTCAGCCAGGCCGGTCGGCTGCGCCACATCCGTGCTCGCCGCGGCGTGGTGCTGGCGGCCGGCGGCTTCATCCACAACGACGAGATGTTGGCCCTGTTTGCCCCTGAGCTGAATCGCTGCCGACCGCGCTGGGGTCACGCCGGCCACCAGGGCATAGGCATCCTCATGGGCATGGCCGCCGGCGGCCGCACCCTGAGGATGGACCATGGCTTTGCCGTGCTGCCGCTGTATCCGCCGGAGTCCGTACTCAAGGGCGTGGTGGTGAACGAGAAGGGCCAGCGCTGTATTGCTGAAGACAGCTATTACGGCGTGATCGGTCACGAGATGCTGTACCGACAGGCCGGCCGCGGCAGCCTGATCGTCGATGCGGATTGCGACTATTCCGCCACCGACTACCGCGTTGTGGTGCAGGCACGTGACGCGAGCCTGAGCGGGCTGGCGCGGCAACTGAATCTGCCCGAGGGCATGCTGGAGCAGACAGTGGCTTACTACAACAGCCACGCGGCGCAAGGGCGCGACCCACTCTTCGGCAAACAGGCCGAGTACCTGGCGCCGCTGCTGAAGCCGCCGTTCACGGCCTATGACCTGAGCCCTGAAAAAGCCTTCTACGCGACCCAGACCTTCGGTGGCCTGGACACCACGGTGGACGGCGAAGTCATCAATGCCTGGGGCGAGGCGATACCGGGCTTGTACGCCGCCGGGCGCTGCTCGGCCGGGCTGCCGGTGGCGCCCTATTACGCCAGCGGCCTGTCCATCGGCGATGGCTGTTTCTTTGGCCGCCGTGCCGCCACCCATGCCGCGCGGCGCAAGGTCTGAGGAGATCCTTTGATGAAGATATTCCGCTTCTCGGTGCCCGTTCTGGCCCTGGCAATGCTGGCCGGCCTGGCTCAAGCGCAGGTTCCGGTTCAGGCCCCAATGCCGGTCGGCGATGTGGAGCGCGGCCGCCTGGCCTTCGCCGCCTGCCGCACCTGCCACTACCCGGAAAGCTACGTCGGCCACCACAACGGCCCCAGCCTGTTCAAGGTCTTCGGCCGCAAGGCCGGCAGCACGGACTTCGCCTACTACTCCAAGGTCATGCAGACCTCAGAGCTGGTCTGGACGCCGGAACTGCTCGACTTCTGGCTGGCCAATCCTGGTGTGTTCCTCAAAGGCAGCAGCATGGTCTCGCCCCCGGTGCGCAGCGCACAGGAGCGCGCCGACCTGATCGTCTATCTCAAACAGTTCCGCGACTGAGCCGACGCGCGCTACAGGGCATGAAAAGTGGCTAGTCCCTGCGCTTTGGCCAAACGTTGGGCCTGGACGGTCTGACGCTGGAACTGCGGCGCCAGCTCCGAGGTCGCCAACCACAGCAGCACCGCTGCGGGCAATTCGGGCGGCGTTGCGCCATAGCGGCGCGCCAGTTCGCCGTCCTCGCCGATCGAAGCCCGCAAGGCCTCGGTGTTGACGATGCCCGGATTGACGGTATAGGCAAAGATGCCCTGAGCGCCATATTCGGCCGCAATCACACCGGCCAAGCGCGACAAGGCCGCCTTGCCGGCACCATAGGCAAAACCCCAGCCGCCCTGGCCCGCTGGCAATGGCGGGTCGCTTTCGCCGGCGCCGCTGCTGACATTGATGATGCTGCCCTTGCCTGCCGCCAGCATCGCCGGCAGCAGCAAGAGGGTCAGCTGCAAGGGCGCTTGCACATAGCCTTGCCAGACCCGCAGCAAAGTGGCCGGGCTCAGATCGGCCAGGCTGGCGTTGAGGTCAAGCCCTTGATAAATCGCGTTATTGATCAGCACATCAACCCGGCCAAAATGCGCCAGCGCCAGGGCGGCGGCCAGATCAATCGATGCGCTGTCCAGCAAGTCCATCGGCAGCGCGAGGACCTTGGCGCCCATGTGCAGCAAAGCGGCTTCGGTATCCGCCAGGCTGCCGGCGAGCGGCTGGCCCGCGGCATCGGTGAGTTCACCGTCGCGCTGGCGGTTTTCAGCGCGGGCAGTGATCACCAGATCGAAGCCGCCCTTGGCAAAAGCCAATGCGGTGGCCCGGCCGATGCCTCGACTGGCACCGGTGACCATCGCGACCGGCCTGGTCATCAGGCTGAAGCTTTACGGGGGAAATAGCGCCCGATGAATTCTTCGCGGCCGATCTGCCAGGCGCAAGGCCAGTCGTCGCTGCGCCAGGCGGCTTCGATACCGCCATCGATCATGATGATCTGGCCGACGATATATCTGGCCTTGGGGCTGAGCAGGAATTCATACAACTCGGCCACCGCTTGGGGCGTGGTGAACTCACCCAAGGGCTGCGGCAAGGCCCG
>JBIKPD010000289.1:0-5159 GCA_044357665.1 Roseateles sp.
GCTGGCGCCGGGTGACTGAGCCCGGACATAAACGGTCCTGAGGACCGCTTATGCCTGGCGAAGGATCGGGACTCTGGCCCGAGCATGAACGCAGCAGAGCACCCATCTTGCCAACGCCGAGTCGGGTTGGACCAAAACTCCGGTGTTCAGTTTGATGCGGCGGACTGTCCGCAGAGCAAGCGGTGTGCGACTTCGCTCATGTCCGCTGTTTGCTCTGTACTGGGCTCTTGGGTTTGCCTCCAAGTGCCTCATTCATCTTGCCCCCGCCGAGCCGGGTGGCACAGAGAACCCAGTTAGCGTGGCGTGGCCACCGCCTTGGCATAGCTTTTCAGCGCCCAGGCAAAGGACAGCGCAGCCAGGGCGAATGTGAACATCACGGCCATCAATGACCAGCGCAGGGCTTCGGCGCCGAAGCGCGGGGTCAGCGCATCGCTCAACATACCGACGGTCAAGGGGCCGAGTCCGCCGCCGATCATCGTCAGGCCGAGGTTGTAGAGCGCCAGCGCGGTGGTGCGACGGTGCGAGGAGACCAGTTGCGTCAGTGCGGCAAAACTTGGTGCGGTCCACCAGACCCCGAAAAACGAGAACAACAGGCTGAAGGCCATCGCATGGGGAACATTGAGCGGGCCGAGTTGCCAGAATTGTCCGGCTGGGTACTGCAGGTAAATCACGCCGCAAGGCAAGGCGATGCACAGGCCGAGGATGGGCACGCCGAGTTGCCAGCGCGTATCGCGCTGTGCCAGGCGGTCGCAAAGCCAGCCGCTGAACAGCGCGCCAACGATCGAGGCCAACCCGCTGAACAGGCCGACCAGGATGCCCGCGTCCTTCAAGCTCAGGCCATGGCTGCGCACCAGAAATGCGGTGCTCCAGATACCGATGCCATAGCCGGCAAAACCGATCAGCATGCCGGCCAGGGTGATGCGCATGAAAGCTGGCGAGGCCCAGATTTCCCGCAGGACTGTCTTGAGGCTCTCGCCTTCTCCGGCGCTGGCGGTCGCGGCCTCGCCCTGGCTGTTGAAGCGGCCGCGCAAGGGTTCGATACCGGCCAGGCGCAGCAGCAAGGCGGCAATCAGACCGGGAACGGCCATCCAGAGAAAGGCGCTGCGCCAGCCATATTTGTAGGCGATCCAGGCGCCCAGACCCAGGCCGACCAGGGTGCCGAAATGGGGGCCGAGCATGAACACGCTCATCGCGCGGCTGCGCTGTGTCGGCGGGTAATGGTCGGCAATCATCGACAGCGAGGGCGCGGTGCCGCCCGATTCGCCGACCGCCACGCCGATCCGGGCGGCGGCCAGTTGCCAGTAACTGCCGGCCAGTCCGCAAAGGCCTGTCATCACGCTCCAGGCGGCACAGCACCAGGCGACCATATTGCGCCGGTTGCCCCGGTCGGCGATGCGGCCCATCGGCACCGCCAGGGTCGAATAGAACAGGGCAAAAGCCAGGCCGCTGAGCAAACCCATCGCGGTGTCTGAAACCTGGAATTCCTGTTTCACCGGTTCAATCAACACCCCCATGATCTGGCGGTCGATCAAGCTCATCGCGTAGACGAAGGTCAGCATCAACAAGGTGCAATGGGCGCGCCAACTGGTCGCACCGATCGGGGTTTGATTCATGCGAATTCCTGTGGAAAAAGGTTGATGGAAGATCGGTGAAGCTGGCGCTTCATTTATCGTGATTCCAGGTCTGGCAATTGCCCCAGCCGGTGGCACCGGTCAGCGGATCAAAGACCTTGACCAGGGCATCGCGGAACTGGTTCAGGCGGGCCACGGCAGCGGGGCTTGAGCAGTCGGCGCAATATTCGCCTTCAACCAGCAGCGGGCCGCGCCATTGGCCATGAAAGTGACCATCGAGCCCATGGTAGAGGCCGGCGCCGAGGTGGAAACCGGTGTCACCTTGCACCTGCAAATGCAACAAACGGTGGCTGCCATCCATCATCGTCAGCTCGACCTCGCCGCCCAGCAGGCGCTGGTTGTCGGGATTGAATTGCAACCTCGGCTCGATCCGGCGCAGGCCCTCGCGACGCCCATCCGGGTATTCGAAACCGCCCTGCACTTTTTCATGCTGCCAGCCCTCGCCCGCATAGAGCAGGTAATACTGGTGGAAGCCGTAATGGCTGCCGTCCGGGTTGCGGAACAGCAAGGGGTTCCAGATCGCCAGAATGCGCGGCGCGATGGCGTCGACCGGGTCGGCTTGCAGATCGCTTAGTGGCGCACCAACGCCGGGCCGCAAGCCCCAGGAATGGTCGCGCGTCATCACCCAGTCCTCGGGCGTGACCTGATGGCGCTGGCCCTGCAACTCGATCCAGCCGCTGGCCACACCGGTCTGGTGATAGCGGATCTGGTTGGCGCTGTGGCGATAGCCGGTCAGCGTGCGCCGGTCCTCCCGGTCCTCGAGCGTGCAGGGCAGCAAGCCGTCGAGCAGCAGGTCGAAGGCAATCGGTTGCTGATCGGTTGCATCCAGCCTGACCCGCACCTGCTTCAATGGCTCGATCACCTCGTAGCGCAGCGGGCCGACATCGATGTTGTTGACCGCGCTGTCGAGCGCGCGGCTGGCGCGGACCGTCCATTGCTCGACGCCGCGCGACACCCCGCCATAGGCGTCGACGACATTGCGGTTGACATATTTTCCGAAGCCAAAACCAATCGACAGGCTGCCGTCGCGCGCGGCCACCATGCCGCAGACTTTTTCAGCCCAGCTGGGGTCGCTTTGCAGCACGCTGGCATGGGTCTCGACGATCTGGTGATTGAAGAATTCATCCGCATTGACAAGCGGTCCGATGCTTGCGGTCATGGTGTTGATCCTAAAAGTTCAGTCGTTCAGCATGCAACTCGAGCAAGCGGCTGCCGCCATTGCGCAAGTCCATGCGGGCATCCGGGGTGACCCAGCCCCGCTTTGTGAAGATGTCACCGATACGGCTCATCACGATGGCAAAGCGCCAGGCAGCCAGCAACTCGTAATAAGCCAGGTCGGTCGCGCTGCAACCGCTGACCTGTTCCCAGCGGGCGATGGTTTCGGCCCTTCCAGGCAGACCCGCCAGCCTGGGAAGGCCATAGCCGGTGCACATCGATTCGTCCAGCATCAACCACCAGGCCAGGTCATCGACCGGATTGGCCAGCGCCGGGCGCTCCCAGTCGAGCATCCCGACCAGCCGCCCATCGCCCGCGAAGACGCAGTTGCCTAGCTTGGCATCACCCCAGCTCAGCGCCATCGGCTCATCTTGCGGCTGATGTTGCTGCAACCATTCCAGCGCACGCCACAGCAGCGGATAGCTGCGGCCGGACAGGCTTTCGCTCCAGCCCAGCATGCGCTGGTAATAACCGAGTTGCTGCACCAGAGGGCTTTGGCCCTGACCGGGCAGCAGAAAGGAAAAGCCTTGCGCGCGCCAGTCCAGCTTTGCCAGCGCTGCAAAACCGTCGACGCCGGCAAACCAATGCTGACGCAACTGTTCTGGTGCCAGCTCATGGAACCAGCCTTCCAGGTGATACAGCGGGTTCTCATTGGGCACCCTGCCCTCGATGCGAACCATCAGGAAAAATGGCGCGCCGATGACGCTGCTGTCGAGTTCCAGGCCCAGCAGCGCAGGTACTGGCAAGCCGGAGCCCTGCAGCAGGGTCAGCGTGCGGTATTGGGTCTGCACATCGCAATCGGGAAAGACCGAGGCGCCTGCGGGCTGGATGCGCAAGACGATGTTCTGTGTTTGAGCCTCTGGCTGATGCAACTCGCCCATCAGGGTGATGTTCGAATAGCCGCCCTTGCTGGCCTGCAAGCCGGTGATGCGGGCATCGATGCGGGCATGGGCCTGTAACCATTCGCCCAGACGCCGGGCCAGCGCCGGCAAGTCGTTGATCATCGAAGCAGGATCGCTCATCTCACCGCGGCAATTGACTGAACGCTACGCCTTTGTCACTGCGCGGCTCGGCCGCCAAGCCCAACACGCGCTCGCCAATGCTGTTGCGGATGATCTCGTCGGTGCCGCCGGCAATGCGCATGCCGGCCGCACCAAACCAGAGCCGCTCGATCAGGGCAAAGCCTTCGCCCAGCTCACTGGCAGCCAGCACACCGCGCTGGCCCTGCAGGTCGATGGCGAAATAACTGAATGACTGCAAGGTGGCGGCAGCGACATTCTTGGCCCCGCTCATCTCCGGACCCGGCTCGCGGCCCTTGCTCAAGGCGGTCAGCGCCCGGCATTGCAGCAACCACAGCGCCTGGGCGTCGAGGAAAAGATCGGCCAGCCGCTCGCGCATGCGGCCGTCGCGCAGCGCGCTGGCGCCGAACAGACTGGCCTCGCGCAGCATCTGCGCCGCGGTACGCCAGAGCTCGGCGGGCATCACGCCGCCGATCGCCAGGCGCTCGCTCATCAAACCGGTCAGCGTGACCTTCCAGCCCGCGCCGATGGCGCCGACCCGTTGGGTATCGGGAACGAAGACATCCTCGAAAAATACTTCATTGAATTCCGATTCGCCGCCCGCCTGACGGATCGGCCGCACGCTGACGCCGGGGCTTTTCATGTCGATGTAAAAAGTCGTCAGCCCCTCGAACTTGGGCACATCGGGGTTGGTCCGGGTCAGCAACAGACCGAACTCGGCGAACTGGGCCAGCGAGGTCCAGACTTTCTGCCCATTGATCAGCCAGCCGTCACGCCCATCGCTGCAGCGAACTGCCTTGGTCCGCACCATGCCGAGGTCCGAACCGGCACCTGGTTCGGACAGCAACTGGCACCAGAGGTTCTCGCCACGCAGCGCTGGCGCGATATGGGTGGCGCAGACCTCGGGACTCGAGTGCGCCATCACCGAAGGAATCACCATGCCCAGGCTGACATTGAAAAAGCCGGTTGGCAGATTGAAACGGCCCTCCTCCTGGCGCCAGATCAACTCCTGCATCGGCGTGCCGCCGCGCCCGCCCATCGCTTGGGGCCAGGTGATGGCGCCAAAGCCCGCATCGGCCTTGGTCGCCTGCCATTGCCGGGCCGCCTGCAGACGCAAGGCGGGGCTCAAGTTCGGGCCAAAACTGTCATCGGGCCTGGTTTTGAGTTCGGCGTTGGCCGTCAGCCAGTTACGGCATTCGGCGCGGAATTGCGCTTCATCGGCTGAATCATCGAAGTCCATCGCCTCCGAACCAGCTTGGCTGCGTGAGCTCGCTGTTGCTTCGGGCGCGTCGAG
>JBIKPD010000290.1:0-5158 GCA_044357665.1 Roseateles sp.
CGAGAAGAGCATCGCGCCGCTGCGCAGCTTCGTCGCCGAGCCGATGCGCTTTGGCAAGCTATTCCTGGCTGGGGATGCCTCGCATATCGTGCCACCGACCGGTGCCAAAGGGCTGAACCTGGCGGCCTCCGATGTCCGCTATCTGTCGCAAGCAATGATCGAGTTCTATGGCGAGCGTAGCCAGGCCGGCATCGATCATTATTCAGCCCGCTGCCTGCGCCGGGTCTGGAAAGCCGAGCGCTTTTCCTGGTGGTTTACCAGCTTGATGCACCGCTTCCCCGATGACGGTCCGATCGGCCACAAACTGCAGTCGGCCGAGCTCGACTATCTGGTGGGCTCCAGGGCTGCGTCGACGGTGATGGCCGAAAACTATGTCGGCCTGCCCTTCGACGCCTGACTGAACTGGTTTCAGTCCTCATCGTCGGGCCTGTTCCCTGCCGCCATCAACTGCACTTGAACGTGCATGGGGACCTGCTCGTAATGCGACAGCAGCAAGGTATAGCTGCCCTGGCCGCTGGTCAGCGCGTTGAGCCGGCTCTGGTAATTCGACAATTCGGCCAGCGGCGCCAGACCCTGGACGATGCTGGTGCCGACTGCTGAGGCCTGGGTGCCGTTGATCTGGCCGCGGCGTGCCGCCAGGTCGCCGGTGATGTCGCCGATCGCCGCAGCCGGCGAGCTGATCTCGACATGGACGACAGGCTCAAGCAATAGCGGCCTGGCATCGCGCACGGCTGCCATCAGCGCGCGGCGCCCGGCCGTGAAGAAGGCGATGTCCTTGCTGTCGACCGAGTGGTGTTTGCCGTCATGGACGATGACGCGCAGGTCGACCAAGGGAAAGCCGGCGATGACCCCGCTGTCGAGCACCGAACGCACGCCTTTTTCCACCGCTGGCATGAACTGCCCGGGAATCGTGCCGCCCTTGACGGCATCGACGAACTCGAAACCAGCGCCGCGTGGCAGCGGCTCGACGCGCAGAAACACCTCGCCGAACTGACCGGCGCCGCCGCTCTGTTTCTTGTGCCGGTAATGACCTTCAGCCGCTGTCGAGATGGTTTCGCGGTAGGCGATGCGCGGCGGCTGGGTCAGCAACTCGAACTTGTAGCCCTCGCGCAGACGCTCCAGCAACATGCGCAGATGCAACTCGCCCAGGCCGTAGACGACGGATTCCTTGGTCTGGCTCGCCCGGTCGACTCTGAGGCAGGGGTCTTCGTCGACCAAGCGCTTGATGACCTCCCATAGCCGTTGTTCGTCGCCATGCCGCGCCGGGCTGATCGCCAGGCCGTGGACCGGCTGCGGCAGGTCAATCGGTGCCAGGTGGATGTGACCGTCATCGACCGAATCATGCAGCACGGCGTCGTAATGCAACTCGTCGACCTTGGCGATCGCGCAGAGATCGCCCGGCAGCGCCTGCTCGACCTCGACATGCTGGCTGCCTTGCAGCATGAATAAATGGTTGACCCGAAACGGTTTGCGCGAATTGCCGACAAAGAGCTGACTATTGCGCTTCAAGGTGCCTTGATGAACCCGCAGCATTCCCATCCGGCCCAGATAAGGGTCGGTGGTGATCTTGAAGACATGGGCGAGCACATGGGCTTGGGTGTCTGGGACGGCATGCAGCGGCAGGGCATCGAGGCCTTCGCCACGCAGAAACTGCGGCGGATTGCCCTCGGCCGGGTTTGGCAGCAAGCGCTCGATCACCGCCAGCAACTCGGCCACACCGGCACCGCTGCGCGCCGAAGTAAAGCAGACCGGAATCAGGTGACCCTCGCGCAAGGCCTGTTCGAGCGGGCCGTGCAACTCGCTCGGGTCGACATCGCCATCGGTCAAGTAGCGGTCGACAAAAGCCGGGTCGACTTCGACCACCTGCTCCACCAGCGCCTGATGGGCTGCAGCGACCGACGAGAAATCGCTGTCGCCCGAGCTGTTGAAGAAGCAGTCGCTGACATGGCTGCCCTTGGCAGATGGCAGATTCAGCGGCAGGCATTCGCTTCCGAAGGTGGCCCTGATCTGCGCCAGCAGGGCCGGCAGATCGAGCTCAGCAACGTCGATCTTGTTGATGACGATCAGCCGGCACAGGCCGCGCTGCTTGGCGGCTTCAAGCATTCTGGCAGCCATCAACTCGAGCCCGTTCTGGGCATTGATGACCACTACCGCGGTGTCTGCTGCCTCCAGCGCCGGCAAGGCCTGGCCGATGAAATCTGGGGCGCCCGGCGTGTCGATCGCGTGGATGCGCAAGCCGCCATGATTCAGCTGTAACAGTGATGAATGCAGCGAATGCTGCATCTGGCGTTCCATCGGGTCGAAATCGCTGACGGTATTGCCGCGCTCGATGCTGCCCTGCACGGGAATCACTCCGGCTTGATGCAACAAGGCTTCAAGCAAGCTGGTCTTGCCGGCACCGGCCGGGCCGACCAGGGCCAAGGTGCGGATTTTTGCGATTTCGGTCGGGCTGTCGTTGACGGGTTGTGAGGTGGCGGGCATCGGAGATTCCTTGGCTACTGGCGATAGCCCAGCCTAGAGGAAGCAAGCCTTGCATACAAGAGTCAGAACTGGGGTGAGGGCTGATTTGATGGACAAAGAATTTGCATCCTTGACGCTGCTGGACCGTCGTGGCGAGCCGCATGGGTTAGGCTTCGCTCCGGCGCAATTCATTCAATCCAATCAGTTCGATCCCAAAACCATGACCATCACGACCGCTCAGCTCTTCGACAACGCCCGCAGCCACAACGCATTTGCCCCAGCTGCGGTTCCCGAGGCCACCTTGCGCCAGCTCTATGACCTGCTGAAATGGGCTCCGACTTCGGCCAATTGCAGCCCGGCGCGTTTCATCTTCGTGACCACACCCGAAGCCAAGGCCAGGCTGCTGCCGGCCATGTCGCCAGGCAACCTCGAGAAGACAAAACTGGCACCAGTCAGCGTCATCATCGGCATGGACATGGCTTTTTATGACAAGCTGCCGCAGCTGTTCCCGCATGCCGATGCCAAATCCTGGTTCGTCGGCAACGAGGCGATGATCGCTGCGACCGCTTTTCGCAACTCCAGCATGCAAGGTGCATACCTGATCTTGGCGGCGCGCTCGCTCGGGCTCGACTGTGGCCCGATGAGCGGCTTTGACGCGGCCAAGGTCGATGCCGAATTCTGGGCCGGTAGCGGCGTGAAGACGAACTTCATCGTCAACCTCGGCCATGGCGATGCGAGCAAATTGTTCAGCCGCAGCCCGCGCCTGAGCTTTGAAGAGGCTTGCCAGATCGCGTGATCATCGATCCTTGGTTCTATGCAGCCGCCGTTCCTGCGGTGCTGCTGGTGGGAATTTCCAAGAGCGGCTTCGGCTCGGGTTTCGGTGCGCTGGCAACGCCGTTGATGGCGCTGACCGTGCCGGTGCCACAGGCCGCGGCGATCATGCTGCCGCTGTTGCTGGTGATGGACTGTCTGGGCATGAAAGCGCTGTTTTTGCAGCGCGATGTGGCCTTGACCCGATTGCTGATGCCGGCCGGCTTGCTGGGGGTTCTGATCGGTACGATTTCGTTCGGCCTGCTGCCGACCGACAAGGTGTCGGGCATCGTCGGCGCCTTGACCTTGCTGTTCCTGGCCCAGCGCCTGCTGTTCCCGCCTGCAGTCGATGCCAGGCCGCTGCCACGCTGGTTGGGCTTCTGCTTGGGCATCGCTTCCGGGTTCACCAGCTTCGTCGCCCATGCAGGCTCGCCACCAATCACCGCCTATATGCTGCCGCAGCGCTTGTCGCCGATCACCTACGCAGCGACGATGGCCACCTTTTTTGCCGCCATGAACCTGGCGAAATGGATCCCTTACGCCTGGCTTGGCCTGATCGATATGCGCAACCTCGGCACCTCGCTGGCCTTGCTGCCGCTGGCGCCGATCGGCGTCTGGATGGGTCTGCGCCTGGTGCCTCATATCAAACAGGCGTTGTTCTACCGGTTGATTTACGCCGGCATGTTTCTGACCGGGGCCAAGCTCTTGTGGGATGGGCTGCGTTGAGTTGACAAGCCGGCAAGCAAGGCTGCCCGGAGACTTGCTGAACGCAGCACCGCGCGCATTTACACTGCGCCATGCAATTTGCTTCAGTCATCCAGGACCGCGTCCAGCAGCCAATGCCGGTTTGGGTGACTGACATTGAACGCCTCCATCCAGCATGAATATTCCGCAAGCCGCAGGCCAAACTGAAATCGCCGCTGCGATCTTCAAGGCTGGCCAGGATTTTCATCAGCAGGGAAAAATCCACGAGGCGCTGCAGAAATACATCGAAGTACTGGAAGTCCAGGCCGATCACTTCGATGCCTTGCAAGGCAGCGGCAATATCCTGTTCCAGCTGGGTTTCAAAGCCGAGGCCCTGAACGTCTACGATCTGGCGATCAAGGCCAGACCCGGCGACGCCGGCATTCACATCGATCGTGGTTGCCTGTTGGCCGATCTTGGGCGTCAGGAAGAGGCAATGGCTTGCTTTGGGTGGGCGCTTGAACTCAAGCCCGATGACGCCATTGCGCAATTCAACCGAGGCAATTTGCTGAGAGCTTCAGGCCGGCTTGAAGAAGCGGCCAGCAGTTTTCAACGCGTGATTGCGCTGAGCCCGGACTTTGCCCTCGCGCACAACAATCTGGGCAGCATCCTGAAAGATCTTGACCGGCATGATGAGGCGCTGAGTTGCTATCAACGCGCCCTTGAAATTGCCCCGGATTTTTTCGAGGTCCGGCTTAACCTGGCGATTGCCTATCTCCAGGTGGGTGACTTCGAGCGCGGCTGGGAGTATTACGACGCACGCTGGCAAACCCAGGGCAGCGGCAAGATTGAGGCCGAATTCGAGCGACCCTTGTGGCTTGGCGATCAGCCGCTCGATGGCAAGACGATCTTGCTGCATGCCGAGCAAGGCCTGGGCGATACGCTGCAGTTCTGTCGTTATGTCCAGAAGGTCAAGGAGCTTGGCGCTGCTGTGATCCTCTGCGCTCATAAGCCCTTGATCGCCCTGCTCAGCCATTTGCAGGGCGTGGATGTCTTGATTGAAAAGGGCTGCGAGCTGCCTGCGCATGACTATCAATGCCCGCTGATGACCCTGCCAAGGGCCTTCAGGACCCGGCTCGACAACATCCCCAGCGCGGCCAGCTATATCGTCACCGACAAGAGCCAGGTCCTGTTCTGGCGCAAG
>JBIKPD010000385.1:0-3932 GCA_044357665.1 Roseateles sp.
CGCTCAATCTGGGCAGCGTGGCCGAATCCGTCTACACAACGACTGCTTCTGGTCAAGGCACGCTGATGGCCTGCACCGTGGTGCGGTCAGGCGCCGATCTGCCCCGTCCGGTCCCATACTGGTTGGCCATGATTCGTCTGGAAGAGGGCCCCCGCATACTCGGAATCCTCGAAGGCGACCCCGCAACTACGCCGCCCCGCATCGGCTGTAGCGTCCTCGTGCAGCACCATCCTGGCAAATTACCGCCATTCACCTTCCGTCTCGCCGCTGGTGAGGAACAAGCTTGACTTGAATTCAACTTCGCCGTGCCGCCCGAAGCGCCGGTGCGGACGAAGGCATGGCGGTCCGACCCAAGCGCCACAGCGGCCAGACTTCGAACCAAGACTTGCCCGCATCGCCGCCCTGATCCCGCCGCCCCGCATCCAGCGGCACCGCTACTACGGCGTGCTGGCACCCAACTCACCCCTCCGAGCCGCCGCGGTGGCCATGGCGCAGGATCAACTCCCGGCCGACGAAACTGTCGTCGATGTGCCAGTCATAGGCAGCGGCGGCGGGAGCCCAGCACGAGCCAGCCAAACTGAACCCGTTGCACCCAAGCGAGCCTCAGCGGCGCACTACCCGTGGGCGGCGTTGATGGCGCGGATCTACGAGGTTTTTCCGCTGCTGTGTCCTCAGTGTGGAGGCCGCACTGCACCCACTCGCATTGGGTTATGCAGAGCATCCCTAACGCCGCCCGAGTCGACGGACAGGTAGTTCAACCCAAGGATCGCAACTATCTCACCGCGAGGCAGGACTGAAGGTGCTACAGCTGTTCGATCTTTGCACTGCTGACGATCCGCTTCCAGGTCTCGATCTCGCGCAACTGGAAGTCGCGCAGTTCCTCCGCCCCACCGGTAGACAACTCGGCGTTGAGCTTGCCGAAGAACTCGCGCGTCTCCGGCATTTTGGCGACGGTGACAAAGTATTCGGCCAGCTTGTCCGAGACTGCTTTGGGCGCTTTCGATGAGACCACGGCCGCGACCCACACGCTGGGGTTGTAACCGGCCAGGCCAACTTCGCGCGTGGTCGGCACATCCGGCAGTCGAGCAAAGCGCTGCTCGGACGAAATCGCCAGCGCCCGGACCTTGCCCGCGATCGCCAGCGCCAGAGAGCCTGTGATGTCGACCACACCAAAATCGATGCTGCCGCCGACGACGGCGTTGATGACTTCGGATGAGCCCTTGTACGGCACGTTCGCAATGCGCGTTCCGGCGAGCTCGTTGAAGCGCTCGGTGAACAGTTCATAAGCCGGTGTGCCGGAGCCGTAGTTGAGCTTGCCAGGCTGCTTCTTGGCACCGGCAATGAAGTCAGCCATGGACTTGTACGGTGAGTTGGCCGGCACGATCAGCAACATCGGCGCGCGCATCAAGATCGAGAGCGGCGTGAAATCCGCCACCGGATCGTAGGACAGCTTCTTGTAAAGCGCGGCATTGGTGGCCAGCGGCGAGTTGGATCCGATCAGCACCGTATAGCCATCGGGTTTGGCGCCGAGTACCGCCTGCACCGCCAGCAGACCGTTCGCACCCGGCTTGTTTTCAACCACCACGGGCACGCCGGCCAACTCGCCGATCTTGGCGGCGAAGTAGCGCGCCGACGTGTCAGAGCCGCTGCCCGGCGGCAGCGGCACGATGAAGTGGATCGCGCGCGAAGGAAAGTCCTGCGCGCTCACACCGGGCGCGTACAGCAATGCCGCAGCCAGCCACAACGCGGCCACGGCGCCGAAGACGAACCGCGAGAGTCGCGGCCTGCGTCCCGGCTCGCGGACGGACAGAGGGATCAAGTTCAGGGTTGCAGCGTTCATGAAAGTCTCCTGTTTATAGGTCAACGACGGCATTGCTTGCGCGTCAATCAGCGGGTTTGCTCTTCGGTGCTTCGATCTCGATCTGCATCGTCTCAAGAAACCGGCAGATGCAGCTATAGAAACTTGCGACCATCGCGAGTTCGGTGATTTCGCGGTGACTGAACATCGCGGCCACTTCGGCGAAGGTGGCGTCACTGACGCGGATGTCGCGCGTCATCTCGGTGGCAAAGCGCAAAACCGCCTGTTCTTTGGCCGGCAGCAATGAAAGTGGCTTGCGGCCGGCCGCACAGTCCAACTCCAAATCACCCAGGCCCACGCGGCGCGCGAGCTTCTCATGCTGAAACAACTCATAGGGCGAGGCGCATAGATGGCCGACGCAGACGATGGTCAGTTGACGCAAGCGCGCGTCGAGCGTGAGGCTGGCGAAGAGCTCCTTGACAAAGGCAAACATCGGCGGTGCCAGGCCTTCAGCCCAGGCCATCATGCGGAACACGTTGATTCCGCGAATCTTCGTCAATGCCTCCTGCGTCACCGGTTGCAGGTCAGCGGCCGTTGGGTAGGGAATGCGCGCCATGCGAGTCAGCCCTGGAGCCGTGCGCGCGCCTGGCCGACGGCCACGTTGCCACCATGCTGGTTGATCGCGTAAGTGGAGATGACTGCGACGCCGCCCTTGCCATCGGCATCGGGAATCAGTTCTTCGACGCGGCCGCCCAGCGTCAGCGTGTCGCCAGGCCGCGTCACATCGACAAAGCGGGCCGACAGGCGCTGCAGGTCAGGCGTGCCGAAGAAATCGGTAGCGACGCGGCCAAGATAGGCGAACACCGTCATGCCATGCGCGATGATGCCGCCGCTGCGGGCGGTCTTCGCAAAGGTTTCATCGTGGTGAATCGGGTTGAAGTCCCAGGAGGCGGCCGCGTATTTGACGATCTGCGTGCGCGTGACCGGCCCCTGATCGAAGGATGCGATGTCCTGGCCCGGCCGCAATTCGGAGAAACGGCGCGGCGTGCGTGGCCGTGGCTTGAACCAACCGGTCTCACGGTAGCCGAGCGGCTGCGTGCCGTCCTCGAGCCAGGTGTCGTAGTAGTACTCCTTGATCGTCGGAGCTTGTGTCGTGTCCTGTGTCATGGCTGGCTCAATGTTTGTGGACGAAGGTCTGCCGGATCGTCTGCACGAGCCTGAGGTCTTGGTCGGTGACGCGAGTCTCCATGACGACGATGTCCATCGGCCCACTGCGTTTTCCTGTCGCCTGGCGCACGTCGACGATGGCGATGCGGTACTTCAACACATCACCGGGTCTGAGCGGCCGCTCGTATTCGATCTCGTGCTCACCATGCAGGAAGCGGGTTGCGTCCAGCCCGCAATCGCGCATCAAGAGCGCCATTTTTCCAGAGCGAAGCACATGCGAGAAGGTCGGCGGCGCAACGATGCCGCCGGGAACTTCGTCGTCCCAGAAGGCACTGTTGTCTTCACCAATCGCCGCAGCGAACTCCTTGATCTTGCCGGCTTCCACCGTGAGTGTGAACTCAGGTGATGACTTTCCGATGATGGAACGATCCACACTCATGTTTGTTGACTCCGTATGAAATTAACTGAAGACGGTTTGAAAAATCCTGGCTACACCCGCTCGGCAAACCCCTGCCACCAGGGTTCGCGCAATTCGCGCTTGAGCACCTTGCCGGCCGGGCTGCGCGGCAACTCGTCGCGAAACTCGATCGATTTCGGCACCTTGTAGTCGGCCAACTCTGCGCGGCAGAACGCCATCAGTTGCGCGCCTGTCGCAGCCAGGCCCAGGCGCGGCACCACGACCGCATGAACTGCCTCGCCCCACCGCGCATCAGGCACGCCGATCACGGCCACTTCTGAGACGGCCGGATGCAGGGCCAGCACCTCCTCAATTTCGGCCGGAAAGATGTTGACGCCGCCGCTCTTGATCACGTCCTTGGCACGATCCACGATATAGACATACCCCTCGTCGTCCATTCGACCCAGGTCGCCCAAGGTGCACCAATCGCCGCAAAAAGCCTCGGCGGTTTTCTCTGGCGCCTGAAAGTAGCCGTCGAACAACGTCGGCCCGCGCATATACAGGCTACCG
>JBIKPD010000291.1:0-5133 GCA_044357665.1 Roseateles sp.
GGATGCAAGGCGCATTTTGCGGCCAATAGCGCGTGCTATTGGCAATAAATGCAACGCCGCAGACCGCACGAGGCCGCGGTAGCACAAGTCGTGAGGGGTGATGCAGAGCATCCCAAGCGTCTGCAACCTCGAAAAAACCATTCACCGCGAGAATAGGGGATGAATGATGACAACCTACCGCAGATCCGCTGGACCGATAACGACAAACAGCCGCAACAGGCGCGCTGGCGTTCGCTGGCTGACTACCCGCCGCCGAAGCGGATCGCGGTAGTCGACGACACGCTCGACGCGGACAGTGCTTACCGTCTGGCCTGCGAGGGCGTGGGCCTGCTATGGTGCGGTGATTTCCAGAATGCCCGCTTGCTGATGCAGGCGATGATCCGGCGCATCGACTCGAAAGCCCAGCGCTCGGCTCGGCCGGCCCAGCCTGGTGCTTCGATGCGCGACGCCTTCGTTGCACAGCGCAAAGCGCAAGGTTTGCGCACCCGGGTGCTGAACATGTTGCTGCTGCCCTTCGAATCCGACCATGGCGTGCTGCTGCGCCGAGCGCCCGATGTCCGCGAAGCCGGCCTGCAAGCGCGCGGCCCGGTGGATGAGCATTACGTCGCCAGCCTGCGCGAGCTGCAGGGTCTGATCGGCGCCCATGAATGGCGCAAGAAGGGCGTCGAGGTCGCCGCCCTGAAAGCCACGATCCACCCGCATTACGCGGTGTTCTCGCCGGTGCGCGGCGAATATGTCGACCTGGTCGCGCAAGCGCCTTTTCCCGCCTGTCTGAAAAGCAGCGGCAAGGCCGGCGTCGCCTTCGACATCGGCACCGGCAGCGGCGTGCTGGCCGCGATGCTGGCGCGCCGCGGTGTCAGCAAGGTCATCGCCACCGACCAGGACCCGCGCGCCATCAGCTGCGCCAAGGAGAACCTGGAGTTGTTGCAACTGACCGGCCGCGTGCAGCTGGTGACCGCCGATCTGTACCCGGAAGGCCTGGCGCAGCTGATCGTCTGCAACCCGCCCTGGCTGCCTTGGCGCCCGACTTCGCCGCTCGAACATGCGGTCTACGACCCCGACAGTGCCATGCTGCGCGGCTTCCTGGCCGGCCTCGCCGCCCATCTGGCGCCCGGTGGCGAAGGCTGGTTGATCCTGTCCGATCTGGCCGAGTTGCTGAGCCTGCGCACCCGGGAAGAATTGCTGGGCTGGATCAGCGACGCAGGCTTGCGGGTGCTGGGCCGGCTCGATGCCAAGCCACAGCATGCCCGCGCCGCCGATCAAAGCGACACGCTGTTCAAGGCGCGTTCAGCCGAACTGACATCGCTGTGGCGGCTGGCCGCGGTCTGAAGCAGCGCCGCGTCGATGATGAGCGAATCGTCCGTTTGTTGAGCCAGGGCGCTGGCAGTTCTGGACCGACCGCAGCGGCACCTTCACCGACCTGATCGGGCCTGCGCCGGGTGGCTCGCTGCAGACGCTGAAGCTGCTATCGGAGAACCCGGAGCAATATCAGGATGCCGCCGGCTAAGGCATCCGCCGCCTGCCCGGTCTGCGCCCAGGCGAGGCCATCACGCCGGAGCGGGTCGACTGCGTGAAGATGGGCACGGGTGGCCACCCAAGCCAGGCCCAAGCTGTTCGAACGCCATATCGTCCTGCCCGAACTGCTCTACAGCCAGGTGATCGAGACGACCGAGCGCATCGGCGCGCAGGGCGAAATCGTCACACGCCGGGCGGCGGCTGTGGCGAAGCGGCCAAGTTTGATACAGGTCAGCCGCCCCGGCTGATCCGACCACGGCGCCCGGTCGAACTTGACCCATCACAAGCGCGTCCAGTCACAGCGTCGAAGAATGATCCGGGAGGCCGTCAATCGGCCTCAGCTCAAACCAACCGGAGAATCAAGATGCGTATCTCTTCAATCACCCTGGCCCTGCTGACCCTGCTGGCGGCTTGCGGCGGAGGCGGCAGCAGCAGCGTGAACAATCCGCAGGCAGCAGGGGCCTTGCTGATCACGGCCAGCAACTATCAGTCGGTGGCCCAGGAATCGATGTCGTCAGCCTATTACCTGTTGCAGTCGACCTCGCTGGTCACCGGCGCCCAAGTCGCCAGCGACCGCGTGCTGCTGTCGTATGGCTTGGCGCAGTTGCCGAAGTTGAACCAATGGTTTGCTGCTGCGCCGAGGCTGGTCACCGGAGCGACCACAACCCAGACCTTCACCTGCAGCGGTGGCGGCAGCATGAGCGTCAGCACCACCGATGTGAATGGCAATCAACAAGTCGATGCCGGCGATTCGGTCAGCATGGACTTGGCCAATTGCATTGAGAGCGGTCTGTCGATGAACGGTTCGATGGCCGCGTCGGTCACGGCGCTGACCGGCAACCTCGACAGCAATGTCTATTCAGCCGTCATGACCATGAGCTTCACCAACCTGTCAGCCGGCACCAGCGCCGGCAGCGCTACAGGCAACGGCAGCATCAGCCTTGCCCTCAGCTCAACTGCGGTCAACACCAGCAGGGTCGACTTGACTGTGGCGAGCTTTGCGACTTCGGACAACTATGGCGGCGTCAGCAGCACGCGTTCGCTGCAAGACTTCACGATCAGCGATACCCGCACGCCTTCGGGACTTGGCTTCCTCAGTTCGACCTCGATCGCCGGCACCTTGACCAGCTCGGCGCTGGAGTCCAGGCCATTCACCTTGAGCACAGTGAAGCCGCTGTTGCGCTACAGCAGCGAGAACTACCCGTCGAGCGGACAACTGAAGGCAGTCGGCTTGAATGGCAGCCAGGTCAGGTTGACTGCGCAGAGCCAGACGAACGTGTTGATCGAGGTCGATGCAGACGGCAACGGCGTCTATGAAGCCTCGGTCACCAAGCGATGGCTCGACCTGCTTTGATGCGCGCTGCGGTTGCAGTCTGCATGGCCTTGCTGAATGGCGCGGCACTGGCGGAATGCAGCTTGCCGGTCCCGGCGCTCGATGCCGGCGTCTGGCACAGCCGCTGGGAGGAGTTCAATGCGCAGGGGCGCAAGTTGTTGCGCGAGGAAGGCACCCTGCAAACCCAGGGCCTCAGTTTGGGCAGTGACTGCGGCGCCATGCATTGGACCGGCCGCATCAGTCAGGTGAAGGGCTGGCGTGGCTATGACGGCGTCAGCAGCACCGATATGCCCTTGCAAACGAGCAGCAAGATCGAGCAGCAGCAGGCCAGGCTGGCGGTCCTGCGCGAGATTTCCCAAACCTGGTCGCTCGGCGCCAGCCTGGGCTACCGCAGGATCCAGCGCGACATCGCCGGCGTCGGTCTGGTCGAAGGCTATCCGGAACGTTTCGATGACTGGCAGGCGGCCGCAGGCTTGCGCTATGCCTTGGCAGATTGGCACGGGTTGCAGGTTGTGGCCGAGGCCTGGCTTGGCGCCGGCCCGAAGGGCTCAATGCTGCTGCGCCTGCCCCATGCCGACCCGGCGACCTTGCGCCTGGGGCCAAGCCGTATGGTGCAACTCGGCCTGCAAATCGGCGGCAAGCTGTCTGGCGGGCTGACCGATCGCTGGGGCTGGCAGCTGCGGCTGGACCAGGTCGCCGAGCGCTTCGCCGCCGGGGTTGGTCAAGCGATATTTCGCAACGGCCTCCTGATCGGCGGCGCGGCGCAACCGGAAACGCATCAATCAGCGCTGAGCTTGCTGGGGGTTCTTCGCTGGGACTTCTAGGATTTACTACTTGCCTGCCAAACGGCTGACCATGTCCTTGAGCGAGATCGCCCTGGCGCCGTGACGCAGGCCGAACTGTTCGGCTCCGGGATACACCACAAAGCGGTTTTCCAGGCCCAGTTCATCGCATGCGATGGCAAAGCCCTTGTCGATTTTTGGTGCGGAAGAACGTTTCACTTCAATCGCCAGTTCCGGCACGCCCCCACGCTCGAACACCAGGTCAATTTCTGCACCGTCTTGAGAGCGGTAGAAGCAGGGTCTGCGACTTTCACCCGCTGCGGCAATCAGGTTTTCCAGCACAAAGCCCTCATAGCTATGCCCCGCGACGGGATGTCCTAGCAGGCGGTCGAGCGTGTCGATCTCCAGCAAGCCATGCACAAGGCCGCTGTCGCGGATATAGATTTTGGGTGCTTTGACCAAGCGTTTGGTCAGATTTCCGCTCCACGGTTGTAGCCTGCGCAACAGTTTCAGGTCGACCAGCAAGTCGAGGTAGCGGGCGACTGCGGGGGCGCTGACACCCAAGCTGGCTGCCAGACGGGCCTGATTCAGCAAGCTGCCCTGTTGGTGAGCCAGCATGGTCCAGAGGCGTCCCACCGTTTCAGCGGGCAACCGCGGTGCGAACATGGGGACATCTCTCTCCAGATAGGAGCGGATGAAGTCACGCCGCCAATCAAGGCTTGCAACATCGCTTGGCGCCAGCAGGCTGTCCGGGAATCCTCCCCTGTGCCACAAGGCAGATTCAGTGATGCCGCTCGGCTGGATTTCCAGAATGTCGAGCGCAGGCATGTCCAGATAGGCCACACGGCCCGCGAGTGACTCGGAAGCCTGGCGCATCAGGTCAAGCGCGGCCGAACCCAGCAGCAGGAAATGGCCATAACGTTTGCCTTGCGCGCGGCGCTCATCGATGATCCCGCGTAGCACTTCAAATAGCCCGGGCGCCCTGTGGATCTCGTCAATCACGACCAGACGGTCCGGGTTTTGACGCAAATAGCCGTCTGCATCTTCGATTTTCAGGCGATCGGAAGGTCGCTCCAGGTCAAGGTAAATGGCATTCGGACTGGCGGCTGCAATTTTGCGCGCGAGGGTGGTTTTGCCGACCTGACGCGGCCCCAAAAGCACCACCGCTGCGGTAGACGCCAGCCGTTCGTACACAACGGATTCAATTTTCCGGATCAACATCCCAGTAATTGTAATGTATGACGATCTAATTACAGGGATTATTACTGACGCTCATTGCACTGCCGTCTCACTGCAATGGCATTGCCGCCGCCCCGCCCCTTGGCAACAACTCACAGCGTCCAGCCCGGCAAATGGCACCGGGATCGGTGACAAATGAACAATCGGACACCATGCCGCTGCGGCGCATTTCGGCCTCGCGCAAGCTGCGATGCTGAGCCACCAGTGACTTCAGCTTTTGCCCATCGCTGCGCTGGTTCGACCAGGCCAGATAGCTTTCCGGCC
>JBIKPD010000292.1:0-5126 GCA_044357665.1 Roseateles sp.
AGCGCTCGGGCGATTCAACGAGGATTTGAAAGAACAACCAGGGCTGACGCATCCGGTGCTGAAATTGCCGGCCAACGCGCAAGGCACGAGTTCGGCCTTGTTCCAGGAAAACCAAGTGGGCAATATCGCCGAGCAACTGTCGGCCTTTATGGTCAGGAACTCTGCGCTGCCTGGCCTTCCAACTGTTCTGGCTGCTATGCCGCCGGCCTCGCTCTGGCACAGCGACCCGACTGCAACGTCGGCGGGCCACTTTAGCAAGATGCTGGATCCGCAGTCCGGACATCGGCCGGGTCGATGATTTACCAGACGGTCGTGGGCTTGTAGGTCATCTGCGCCGGCAAGGCCTTTTCGGCCACAAGGATCGTCCAAGTACGCCATGGCGGGCGCAGGCCAAATGCGGGGAATTTTCCGGTGTTGCGTGCGATCCCCGCATTCGGCCCAATGGGCCATTCATGCGGGCTACCGGGTGTTTTATGCCCCGCCGTGGCGGCCGCAGGCCAAATGCGGGGAATTTCTGCCCTATTGCGTCCCGCATTCGGCCCAATGGGCCATTCATGCGGGCTACCGGGTGTTTTATGCCCCGCCATGGCGGCCGCAGGCCAAATGCGGGGAATTTCTGCCCTATTGCGTCCCGCATTCGGCCCGGTGGGCCATTCATGCGGGCTACTGGGTGTTTTATGCCCTGCCGTGGCGGCTGGATAAAGAAAATTCTTACTTAAACATCGCCGCATCTGACGACATTTATCGGTCGATTCCGATGAATCCGGCCCTGCTGCGGCTACCATCTCGCACGCGCGGCCATTCTTTTTTTTTGACGCTGAACCGCAGATGCCCGGCTTTCGTCCAAGGTTTGACGCCGCCAAGATTTTTGATTCGATCGACTGGCCAGCCGGCACAACCCAAGGGAATTGCTTGAAATTCACGACCTTTCTCCGCGCATCGGCCGTATTGCTATGGCTGTACGCGGGCCTGACGGCCGCCGCTGTAGCGCAGGACAAAGCTTCGCGCAGTGCCTTGATCATCGGCGTCTCGACCTATTCGGTACCCGAAATTCCTACCCTCAAGGGCGTGCCCTTCGACATCATCCGCGCCAAGGAAGTTGCCCGGGCGATGGGTATCCCGGAGCAAAGCACGACCGTGCTGCGCGACGCACAGGCCACCAAGCAAGGCGTGCTCGATGCGCTGGAGCAGTTGGCGGCCAGCACGGCTGAAGGAGGCCGAGTCTTCATCTACTTTTCGGGCCATGGCACGCGTTGGTTCGAGCAGGCGATTTCGGGCTGCAAAGAAGGCCTGCTGACCTTCGATTACAAGATGATCACCAATGACGAGATCGCCCAGAGCACGCGCCGCATCAGCGCGGTGGCCGACAAGCTCGTCGTGCTGTTTGACGCCTGCCATTCTGACGGCGTTTCCAGCCACAGCCGCACCCGCTCGATCGCCAACGGTGCGTTCACGCCGAAGTTCTTCCTCAAGGGTGGCGAAAACGCCGAAGCCTGCAGCAAGCCATCGAACCTGAAGACCCGCGGGTTGCTGGCCGCATCGACCCGGCTCGGCGCCTTGAGCGAGAACTTCGTGCAGATCACCTCATCCAGGGCTGACGAAGTCAGCTTCGACTCGGCCACCGGCGGCCTGGCCACCCAGGCGGTGCACAGTTGCATGTTCGGCCAGGCGGTCGACCTCGACGGTTCGGGCGCCGTGTCGATGTCCGAGATCGAGCGATGCGCGCAGCAGATCGTCGAAGATCAGCTCAAGGGCACGCCCGACATCAAACCGCAGCATGTCACCATCACTGGCAACCGCAACATCGTGCCGGTGCTGCGCCCGCCGACCGCTATCGCTGTAGCCGCAGCGCCGGTAACAGCAGCACCCCCAGCGACCCCTGCCACGCCGCCAAAGCCGCCAACCCTGGCCGCCGTTTCCGCAATACCCGGCTCGGTCACCCGGCCTGCAGCGACCGCATTGGCCCAGCCCTCGCAGGCGCTACCGGCTGCACCTCAGTTCACCATACCGCCAGTCGCTGTGGCGGCACCGCCGCCTGTGTTGGCCGCCTTGCCAAGCCTGCCCGGCTCGTTGGCCCCGCTGGCCGCCAGCCCCCTGCTTCAGCCGCAGCGGCTGCCGGCGGCGCCGCAGTTCACCGTGCCGCCTTATGTGCAGCCAGCGCTGGCCTCCTTGGCCACGCTGAACGAGATCCTGGCGCAACGTAACCCGCGCCGCGTCGTCGATGTGGGGTTGAGCCGCACCAGCCTGAAAATCGGTTCTGACCCACTGGCTTTGACCGTTCGCTCAAACCATGACGGCTATGTCCACCTGCTGCTGCTGGGCAGCGACCGCAAGAGCTTCTACCTGCTCTTCCCCAACGGCCTCGATCAGGACAACTTCATCCAGGCCAAGCGGACCTTGAGCCTGCCGCGCCCGGACTGGCAACTGATTGCGCAGGGGCCTGCCGGGGTCGACCAGTTGCTGGTGCTGGTCTCGGACACGCCGCGCGACCTGAAGGCCTTGACCGCCTCGCTGCCCGATTCCGCTGCGCCCTTCACCTTCAGCCTGAACGACCTGCCCGGCCGCGCCGCGCTGATCGACTTCTTTGCCGGCCAGGGCGTGACCGGTGCGTCCTCGAGCTTCGGTGCCAAGCTGCTGACCGTGAAGGAATACCAATGAAGACTGCCCTGGCGTTGTTGATCGCCGCCCTGCTGATCGGCTCGGCACAAGCCCAGCAGCCGATCCAGAACGCATCGGTGGACGAGTTGGTTGAACAGCTCGCGCCGCCCAAGGCCTTGACTCGCAGCCTGCGTAATATCGCACCGGTCAAGCGCCAGATCGACCTCATCATCAACTTCGATTTCGACTCGGCCAAACTGCAAGCCGGCAGCAAGCCCTTGCTCGAAAAGCTCGCCGAAGCCTTGGTTACCGAGCGCCTCTCGGCGATCAACTTCAAGGTCGAAGGCCATACCGATGCCAAAGGCAGCGCCAGCTACAACCAGGATCTGTCGGCGCGCCGCGCCCAAGCGGTGCTGGAGTTCTTGCAGGCCCAAGGCGTGGCCGCCGGACGGCTCGCCGCCGAAGGCAAAGGCTTCAGCGAACTGCTCGATCCGGCCCATCCGCAAGCGAGCGAAAACCGCCGCGTGCGCATCAGCACCGTCAACTGAAGCCCCTGCCATGACCCGACCCCGCCATTTGTTCTTTATCGTGATCGCAGCGATAGCCACCGCCTGCTGCGGAATGGCCCAGGCCCAGTTGGTCAGCGAGCAGGAAGCCGCCGATTCACGCGCCGCCCCTGAACGTTTTGCCGCCAAGGCCATCCCCGCGCCTGATGCGCCGCGGATCAGGGTCGTGGCGCCGAACGTCAGCAATGCGGTTGCTTCGCCGACCCAGATACAGGTGAAGTTCCAGCCAACCTCGCCGGCGCTGATCCGGCCCGAGACATTCCGGGTGCTTTACGGCAGCTTCCGCATCGACATCACCGACCGCATCACCGCCTCATCCAAAGTCACTGCCGAGGGCATCGACGTGGCCGAAGCCAAGCTGCCCAAAGGCTCGCACAAGCTCTTCATAGAAATCCAGGACACCGCCGGCCGCACCGGGCAGAGCCCCTTGCAGTTTGTCGTCGAATAGTCGCTGACCGGCCCACTGAACCTTGATGAATCCAAGCATCAAAACCCTGCTGACTGCGGCGCTGCTGGGCCTCTGGGGGATCGCTTTTGCCCAGCAGGGCGATCAAGCAATTTCCGAGGGAAGTTCAAGCGGATCAGTGGTGGCGGATCAGTCGGTCAGGCGCGTTGATTTCCGCCCCCCGGTGGCGTTCCGGGGTCAGTCGCTGTTGATCCCCAGGGACAATGGTGCGCAGGTCAGCACAACCTTTTTGACCGGGCCTTACGCCACCATCAACGCGCCGGCTGACGGCGTATTGATCTACAAGGGGGCGGTCACGAATGCCAGCGGCGCAATCGACCCCGGCGGTCTCGTCTTGATGCATGGTGATGGGCTGTACTCGGTCATCTCGTCGCCGATGGCATGGCAGTCGATCAACCTGATGCCGGCGAACGGCGAATCCGTGACGAAAGGTCAATTCCTGGGCAATGTCAGTGCAGACGCCCCGACTCAGTCGCCGGTGACCTGGTCGCTGTTTTCCACCACCGATGCCCGGCTGGCCGGCCTGCAAAATCTCGACCATCTGCCTGCATTGCTGCTGAAAAATCAGCAAGGCTTCAAGACAGCCGACGAAGCTCTGGCGGCGATCACTGCGGGCCAGCAGCTCAACACCAAACAGCAAATGCAGCTCGGCGTGCTGACCATCAATGTTGGCATCTGGAGTTCCGACGGCTATGGTTTCCGCGCGATCGAGGCCGACAGCGACGAAGCCATCGCACAGGAGCAACTGATCATCAAGCTGAAGGATCAGCCGGTAGGGCTGAATCAGCTGGCCAATACAGTAGCCTTGCTGGACCCGGGCGCGCACGATGTCGAAATCAGCACCGGCCGTTTTTTCAAGAGCGTGCAAAAAAAGAGCATCGAAGTCCAGGCCGGCGCGATCACGATTCAGTGGATCGATAAAGGCCGCCAGGGTGGAATGTATCTGGGCAAGACGGCATTTATGACGGATGCGGCGGACTCCGACCTGCAGCAGATTGCACAAAGGCAGCGCGCGATGGGCGGGCGCCAGGCACAAGGCCGGGACCAGGGCATTGCTGATGCCTTGCAAGCGCTGGGCGGCCCGGAAGCGGTGCCAGCACCCACGGCCCGGATTTCTGCCGACAGCACCGAGGCAGTTCGCCTGAATCAGCCAGCGCAGGTTCAACAAAGCCTGGCCCAGGAAACCGCCACCAGGGAACAAGGGATCCGCATCGCCGAGGCCAAAGACCGGCTGGCTGAGGCAGCCCGCGCCAAGGAAGCCCTCCGCCTCGCCCAGGAAACCGCCGCCAAGGAACAACTGATCCGCATCGCTGAGGTCAAGGAAAAAGACCGGCTGGCCGAGGCAGCCCGCGTCAAAGAAGCCCTCCGAATCGCCCAGGAAACAGCCGCCAAGGATCAACTGATCCGCGTTGCCGAAGCGAAGGAAAAGGACCGGCTGGCCGAGGCAGCCCGCGCCAAGGAAGCCCTCCGCATCGCCCAGGAAACGGCGGCCAAGG
>JBIKPD010000293.1:0-5100 GCA_044357665.1 Roseateles sp.
CTCCTTGCGCACCTGTTGCGGAAAGCCGGCGATGCTGAGTTCCAGACTATCGAGATGGGCTTGCAGACCGGCCTCGCGCGCCGCCGCATCTGCGGGCCAGAGGCCGTCGAGCACGGCGATTGCCACCGACTTCATCAGCTGGCGCGCCCCCGGGCTGAGCTTGCCATTGACCAGACCGGGCCGCAGCAAGGCCAGGCCGCCACCGGCGATTGCCAGCAGCACAGCGGCGCCGGCACCGAGTTTGAGCAGGCTGCGCCGCTTCACAGGATTTTCTTCAGCACGCCCAGCAGCAAGTCAAAAGTCTTGCCGTAGGGCGGGTAAAACAATTTGGTGCCGGCAAAGCGCGACTGGATGAAGACCGGCTTCTCTTTGCTGAAGGTGCGAAAACCCCATTCGCCGTGATAGCTGCCCATGCCGCTGGCGCCGACGCCGCCAAAGGGCTGATCTTCCTGGCCCAGATGCCAGATGCAGTCGTTGATGGTGACGCCGCCGGCATGGGTCTGCGCCAGCACTCGCTGCTGCATCGCCGCATCCCTGCCGAACCAGTACAGCGCCAAGGGCCGCTCATGGCGATTGATATAGGCCAGCGCTTCATCGACGCTGTCATAAGCCACGATCGGCAGCAGCGGGCCGAAGATTTCTTCCTGCATCACCGTCATCTCGTCGCTGACGTCGAGCAGCAGATGCGGCACCATTTGGCGCCCATCGACCGGGCCCTGGTGGGTGGGCTGCAGGCTTGCGCCCTTGCTCCTGGCGTCCGCGAGCAAGCCTTCCAGCCTGGCCAGATGGCGCGGCGTGACGATGCTGCTGTAGTCGGGGTTGCCGGCCAGCGTCGGGTAATGCTTCTGGATCGCCTGAGTCAGCGCGGTGACCAGCGCGGGCACCATCTCGCGGGGTGCGAGCAGGTAGTCGGGCGCCACGCAGGTCTGGCCGGCATTGAACAGTTTGCCGAAAGCCAGGCGCGTGGCGGTCAGGTTCAGGTCGCAGCTGCGGTCGACCAGGGCTGGCGATTTGCCGCCGAGCTCCAGCGTCACCGGCGTCAGATTCTGCGCCGCGGCCTTGGCGACCAGCCGGCCGACATTGGTCGAGCCGGTGAAAAACAGATGGTCAAAGGGCAGGGTGACAAAGGCCCGGCCCATTTCGGCATCGCCGCAGATCACCTGCATTTCGTCCGGCGCGAAATATTCGCTGACCATCCGCGCCATCAGGGCCGAGGTTGCCGGCGTCAGCTCCGACGGCTTGATCATCACCCGGTTGCCGGCGGCCAGCGCGGCCAGCGCCGGGTTCATCGCCAGGTTGTAGGGGTAGTTCCAGGGTGAGACGATGCCGACCACGCCGAGCGGCTGGCGCAAGAGCTGGTTGCTGGCCGGCAGAAAATGCAGCGCTGTCGGCATGCGGCGTGGCTTCATCCAGCTGCGCAGATGGCTCAAGGCATGGCGCACACCGGACTCGACGGTAAAGACATCGGCCAGCAGGCTTTCCTGGCGCGCGCGCTGGCCGAAATCCTGCGAAATCGTCGTCACCAGTTCATCGGCATAGCGCTTCGTCATCGCCAGCAAGCGTTGCAGCCGGTCACGCCGCACCGCCAGGCTCGGGCTCATCTCGGCGTCAAATGCTGCACGCTGCTGCGTCAGCACCAGTTGCAGTCGTTCTTGCATGGCTTCGTTCATCGCTATCTCCTTGTTCACCGGGCTGAAGGCTAACTGCATCCGCGCTTCAGGCCAAGCGGAATGGCCCGGCGGCTTCGGTTGCAGCCGCATGGTCGTTGGCGCAAGTTTAGTCCGGCCTTACACTGCGCCGAGCTTTTAGCCGCCCGGACTCTGCACGGGCTGGATTGTGCCAGTCAGAGAACCCGCAACGGGCTATCAGGCTAGGGTCATGTCATTGATCATGGAGACTGAAGATGCTGAATCGACCGATGCTGGGCCGGACATTGGCGGCCCTCTTGCTGACCGGTATCGGCGCCTGCAGCCCGCTGCCAACGCAAAGCGGGGCCGGCCTGAACTACCAGATACCGGCCCAGGCCGTTGCCGGCGACAAGGGACCCGACCGAGCCGAAGGGCCGGCAGCACAGCGCTTTGCAGTGGCGGCTGCCAATCCTTTGGCTACTGATGCAGGGTTTCAAGTGCTGAAGGCCGGGGGCTCGGCAGTTGATGCGGCGATTGCCGTGCAGATGGTCTTGTCCCTGGTTGAGCCCCAGTCCAGCGGTATTGGCGGCGGCACTTTCTTGCTCCACGCGGCCGGCAAGCAGCTGGTGGCCATGGATGGGCGTGAGACCGCACCGGCAGCGGCTGATGAAAACATCTTCCTGCTGCCGGATGGCAAGCCGATGACGCAGTTGCAGGCAGCCGTCGGCGGGCGCTCGGTTGGTGTGCCTGGCACGCTGCGCTTGCTGGAAGATGCGCACCGGAAGTTCGGAGTGCTGCCCTGGGCCTGGTTGTTCGAGCCTGCGATCCGTCTGGCCGAAGAGGGGTTCCCCGTCAGTCCGCGCCTGAATATGCAGCTGAAGGGAGAAGAGAATCTCAAACGCGATCCGATCGCCAGAGCGTTCTATTTTCAGCCTGATGGCGAACCGCATCCGGTCGGCTACAAGCTGAAGAACCCGGCCCTGGCGATGGTTTTGCGCCAGGTGGCCTTGGGCGGCGCCACGGCTTTTTATCTGGGTGATGCCGGGCGCGACATCGTTCGCCGCGTGCAGGGTCATGCCGGCAACCCCGGGCGGATGACGATGGACGATCTGGCTGCCTACAAGGTAGTCGAGCGCGAGGCGATGTGCACCGACTGGCTTCAGCATCTGCGTGTCTGCGGCTTCCCTCCGCCTTCGTCGGGCCATGTAGCCGTGATGCAGATGCTGGGAATCCTTGAGCAACTTCCGCCGCTTGCCGAACCATTGAAAGATGGGCTGCCCACTGCGGCCTGGTTGCACCAGTACACCGAAGCGGCCCGGCTGGCTTTTGCCGATCGCGCTCAATTCATCGCTGACCCGGCCTTTGTTTCGGCGCCGGCAGACAACTGGTCCAGTCTGCTCGCGCCCGACTACCTGCGTCAGCGCGCAGCCAAGATCGGACCAGTCAGCATGAAGATTGCCGAGGCCGGCAATCCAGGAAAATTGCGGGTCAGCCAGGCGCCGCAGGCTGATCAGCCCGAGTACGGCACCAGCCATATCAGCATCGTTGACGGCCGCGGCAATGTGCTGGCGATGACGACCACCATCGAAGCGGTCTGGGGCGCGCGCTTGATGTCCGACGGCGGGACCGGTTTGCCGGGCGGCTTTGTTCTGAACAACGAATTGACCGATTTCTCGCTTGCACCCAGAGACGCCCAGGGGAAACCGGTGGCCAACCGGCTCGAGCCCGGCAAGCGGCCGCGCTCGAGCATGAGCCCCTCGCTGGTGTTCGACCGGCGCGATGGAAAGTTGCTGATGACCGCAGGCTCGCCGGGCGGCGCCGCGATCATCCATTACACGGCCAAGACCTTGATCGCGAGCCAGGTCTGGGGGATGAGCGCTCAGCAGGCGATTGCCCTGCCCAACTTCGGCAGCTACAACGGGCCGACCCTGCTGGAAGCGGGACGCTTCCCGCCCGCGACCGCCGAGGCATTGCGGCAGCGCGGACATGTGGTTTCAGAAGTTCCGCTGCCCAGCGGGCTGCAGGCCTTGCAGCGCACGCCGCAGGGCTGGGTCGGCGGCGCCGACTCAAGGCGCGAAGGCATCGTGATGGGGCAGTGAGCAGGGCAGGCCGCTCGGTCTGACTCAGGCACGGCAGGCGGCTGCTGTGGTGGGTTTCAGCCTCGGCGCAAGCATGAACCGAGGCCTTCGTAGCGCGTCGCGCCTCAGCCCTGTCGCTGGTAGGCGCCATGGCCTGAATCAGGCAAAAGACAGCAGTCAGCTGCTGTCTTTTGTCCTCATTCAGTGTCTGAAATGACGGATGCCGCTGAAGACCATGGCGATGCCGCGTTCGTTGGCGGCGGCGATGACTTCGTCGTCGCGCATGCTGCCGCCGGGCTGGATCACGCAGCTGGCACCCGCGTCGACAACCACATCGAGGCCATCGCGGAAGGGGAAGAAGGCATCGCTGGCGACGGCCGAGCCTTTCAATGTGAGCCCGGCGTTTTCGGCCTTGATCGAGGCAATCCGCGCGCTGTCGATGCGGCTCATCTGGCCCGCGCCGACCCCCAGGGTCATGCCATCAGCGCAGAAGACGATCGCGTTGCTCTTTACATATTGCGCCACGGTCCAGGCGAACAGCAGGTCTTGCAGTTGCTGTTGACTGGGCTGGCGGGTCGTCACGATCTTCAGGTCTTCGGCCTTGAGGAAATGGTTGTCGGCCGTCTGCATCAAGATGCCCGATCCGACGCGCTTGCTGTCGACGGCATTGCGACCCTGGCTGAAGGGGGTCAGGCCTCCGGCTGGCAGCTGGATTTCAAGCAAGCGGACATTGGCCTTGGCGGCAAAGATCGCGCGGGCTTCGTCGCTGAAGGCCGGTGCCATCAGCACTTCGACGAATTGCTTGGCCACCAGCTGCGCGGCAGCGGCGTCGACCGGGCGGTTGAAGGCGATGATGCCGCCAAAGGCCGAGGTCGGGTCGGTTTTCAATGCTTTGGCATAGGCCGAAGCGACATCGGGTGCGATCGCCACGCCGCAAGGGTTGGCATGCTTGACGATCACGCAGGCGGTGCTGCTGAAGCTCTTCACGCATTCCCAGGCCGCATCGGCATCGGCGATATTGTTGTACGAGAGCTCCTTGCCCTGCAGTTGCCGCGCAGTCGCCAGCGATCCTGGGGCCGGGTGCAGGTCGCGGTAAAAGGCCGCGCTCTGGTGCGGGTTCTCGCCATAGCGCAGGTCCTGCACCTTGATGAAGCTGCTGTTCATCTGGGCCGGGAAGGCGGAAATGCTGCCGTCGTCCTGGCGCGCCGACAGATAGTTGCTGATTGCGGCGTCGTATTGCGCGATGCGGTTGAAAGCCGCGACTGCGCAGGCGAAGCGGGTCTTGTCGCTGGTCTTGCCTTCGGCGCCAAGCTCATCCAGCACCTGGGCATATTGCGAAGAATCGGTCAGGACGGTGACATCTCCCCAGTTCTTCGCGGCCGAGCGCACCATCG
>JBIKPD010000294.1:0-5096 GCA_044357665.1 Roseateles sp.
CCTGGCGACAACGTCGGCATTACGGTGAAGTTGATTGCACCGATCGCGATGGAGACCGGTTTGCGATTCGCGATTCGCGAAGGCGGCCGCACTGTCGGTTCGGGTGTGGTGGCGACGATCATCGCCTAAGATAAGGGAAACCATAGGGGCGTAGCTCAATTGGCAGAGCGTCGGTCTCCAAAACCGAAGGTTGAAGGTTCGAAACCCTCCGCCCCTGCCAGCTGCCATTGATCATGGGAGCTGGTATGTTGGATCAAGCATCAGCCCGCGGGAGTTCATCCCGGCGGGCTTTGCTGCTGTTGGGTATCTGTCAAGAATTGCATGAATTACTGAATGCCAGGGGTTCAAACCCTGGCTTGGAACTGAATCAATGTCCAATCTTCAAGTCGAAACGGTAACGACCAGCGCTGACAAGGCCAAGCTGGCTGGTGCAGTATTGCTGCTGGCGGCTGCCTTGGTGGCGTTCTATGCCTTGGCCAAGCAAGGGCCGATCGTGCAATGGGCTGCTTTGCTGGCTTTGTTGGCGGGTGCGGTTGCAGCGTTTTTCACCTCCGAGTCCGGCAAATCGTTGATCGCCTATGGAAGAGATTCTGCCCGCGAAGTGCGCAAGGTCGTGTGGCCGACGCGCAAGGAAGCGACGCAGATGACCGGTTATGTATTTGCTTTTGTTTTTGTGATGGCCTTGTTTCTCTGGTTGACTGACAAGTCGCTGGAATGGATTTTGTACGATCTGATCCTGGGCTGGAAACGCTGAGTGCTGTTGAACAATCGCTGAATGCGTTGAAGGATTGCAATGACTGAAGAACACAGCAATATCGTGGCCGAAGCGGCTGCAGCCCCGACCGGTTTGCCCAAGCGCTGGTATGTGGTGCATGCTTATTCGGGCATGGAGAAAGCGGTCGAGCGCAATTTGCGCGAACGTATCGACCGCGCCGGCATGCAGGAGCTGTTCGGCCGGATTCTGGTGCCCACCGAAGAGGTCGTGGAACTGAAAAACGGCAAGAAGGCAGTCACCGAGCGGCGTTTTTTCCCGGGCTATGTGCTGGTCGAAATGGTCATGGAAGATGCCAGTTGGCACCTTGTCAAGCACACGTCCAAGGTGACGGGTTTTGTCGGCGGTGCGAAGAACCGGCCATCGCCGATTTCGGAAGCAGAAGTTGCCAAGATCGTCAACCAGATGCAAGAAGGTATCGAGAAGCCCAGGCCGAAGGTCGAGTGGATGGTCGGCGAAGTGGTGCGGGTCAAGGAAGGCCCGTTCACCGATTTCAACGGCGCCGTCGAAGATGTGAACTACGACAAATCCAAAGTCCGTGTGTCGGTGACTATTTTCGGACGCGCGACACCGGTCGAACTGGATTTCTCGCAGGTCGAGAAAATTTGATCAAGCCTGATTCAGGTTCGTTTCGGACTTGATGAAGACTTGGCAGGAAGACAGAGCAAGAGCTTGACAGGGCTCGCAGGTTGCGCAAGCAGCTTGCATCCTGTCCGTAGTCAGTCTGCGACGAGATGCAGACAAGAGGAGCAAGGGTAACGGGCGTCAAGCCTTCAGCCCCTTGCGCTAGCACTCAGGGTTGTGGCCGAAATGGCTGTGATTCCATAGGGAGAAAATATGGCAAAGAAAATTGTCGGCTTTATCAAGCTGCAAGTAGCCGCAGGGAAGGCAAATCCTTCACCTCCGGTCGGTCCGGCGCTGGGTCAGCGCGGTCTGAACATCATGGAATTCTGCAAGGCGTTCAACGCCCAGACCCAAGGCCATGAGCCGGGTATGAAACTGCCGGTGGTGATCACCGCGTTTGCAGACAAGAGCTTCACCTTCGTGATCAAGTCGCCACCAGCGACTGCATTGATCAAGAAGCTGGCCAAGCTGGAAAAAGGTTCGGCCAATCCGCACATCGAAAAGGTCGGCAAGCTGACCCGTGCGCAGTTGGAAGAAATCGCCAAGATCAAGGTCAAGGATTTGACCGCTGCTGATCTGGATGCCGCAGTTCGTACGATTGCCGGATCCGCCCGCTCGATGGGCGTGATGGTTGAGGGGGTTTGAGATGGCAAAGTTGACTAAACGCCAAAAGGCCCTGCAAGGCAAGGTCGAGACCACCAAGCTGTACTCGCTGACTGACGCGTTGAATCTGGTCAAGCAGCTTGCTGTTGCCAAGTTCGATGAGTCGATCGACGTGGCCGTCCAGTTGGGTGTTGATTCGAAGAAATCCGACCAGGTCGTTCGCGGCGCTGTGGTGATGCCCAACGGTATCGGCAAGAACAAGCGCGTCGCCGTATTCGCACAAGGTGCCAAGGCTGAAGAAGCCCGCGCTGCCGGTGCAGACATCGTCGGCATGGAAGACCTGGCTGAGCGCATCAAGGCGGGAGATATGCCATTTGACGTGGTCATCGCTTCACCTGACACGATGCGTATCGTCGGTACCTTGGGCCAGATTCTTGGCCCACGCGGCCTGATGCCTAACCCGAAGGTCGGCACCGTGACGCCAGACGTCGCCACCGCGGTCAAGAACGCCAAGGCTGGCCAGGTCCAGTTCCGTGTCGACAAGGGCGGCATCATCCATGGCACGCTCGGCCGTCGTTCGTTTGACACCGACAAGCTGGAAGGCAATTTGCGCGCACTGATCGAGGCTTTGAACAAGTCCAAGCCAGCAACGAGCAAGGGCGTCTACCTGCGCAAAGTGGCTGTGTCCTCGACGATGGGCGTTGGTGCCCGCGTCGATGTGTCCAGCATCAATGCCCAGGCAGCGAGCTGACCGAAGCTGCTTCGGGACAGCCTGCTGAGCAGCGCTGCCCCTGAAAACAAAAACGCGTGGCGCTTGTCTGGTGCTGCGCTGATGAAACTGGTGGGGCAATCAGGATCTCGATCCTGATTGCGTCATCCAAGACCGCTGGCGTAGATGCTCTCGAGCATCGACTTAATGGAAGACCGGGTCGCAAGCCCGGTTGGATGCCAGCGCAGATGGCGGTCCCGCTGAAAAGGATAGGCCCGGTGCAAGCCGGGTGAAATGGATTTGCCGTGCAGCGATGCGCAGCGGGTCTCCTGGACAGAAGGTCGCTGAATTGTGCCAAAGGCAGCAATGCCCCAGGCACGCTTTCGTGAGGAGTAGACCTTGAGTCTCAATCGCAACGAGAAAACAGCCGTCGTTACGGATGTGGCAGCCCAAGCGGCTAAGTCGCAGACCTTGGCGTTGGCCGAATACCGTGGCCTCACCGTTGATCACCTGAACAAGTTGCGCGTCGAAGCGCGTGCCAAGGGTGTGTATCTTCACGTGCTGAAGAACACCCTGGCGCGTCGTGCCGTCGCCGGAACTCAATTCGAGTGCGCTGCGGAGAGCATGGTCGGCCCGCTGATCTATGGCTTTTCTGAAGACGCTGTGGCAGCCGCGAAGGTCATTGCTGACTTCGCTAAAACCAACGACAAACTGGTTATCAAGGGTGGTGCCTATAACGGCAAGGCTCTGGATGTCAACGCCGTCAAGGCGCTGGCTTCCATCCCCAGCAAGGAAGTTTTGCTGGCACAACTGTTGGGTCTGATGCAGTCGCCTGTTGCACGCTTTGCGCGTGTACTGGCAGCTTTGTCCGAGCAACGTGGGTCCGGTGCTGTGGAAGCAGTCGCCGAAACCGCCGAGCCGGTCGCAGAAGCCGCAGCCTGAACGATCAGCTGATATAGCAACCACCATTGATGCTGCAGGTATTGCGACCCGGTTGGGTTCTTGCCAAGCAGTTCAAAAAATCCATCTAGGAGCCCCAAATGGCATTCGATAAAGACACATTCATGACCGCCCTGGACGCAATGTCCGTGCTTGAACTCAATGACCTGGTCAAGGCCATTGAAGAGAAGTTCGGCGTTTCAGCCGCAGCGATGGCCGGCCCTGCAACCGGCGGCGGCGCTGCTGCTGCTGCTGTTGAAGAGCAGACCGAGTTCAACGTCATCCTGACGGAATTCGGCGCCAACAAGGTATCGGTCATCAAGGCCGTACGTGAAATCACCGGCCTGGGCCTGAAGGAAGCCAAGGATCTGGTTGATGGCGCACCAAAGGCCGTCAAGGAAGCCGTTTCCAAGGCTGACGCTGAGGCCGCCAAGAAGAAACTGGAAGAAGCCGGCGCCAAGGTCGAGATCAAGTAAAGATCCGACGCAGGACTGCCATGGCAGTCCTGTCTTGCTCGATCAGGGTCAGCCGAGAGGCTGGCCCTGGTTCTGAAAGGCTATTTTTTTGAAAGCAGTTGAAAGAACCGTTCGGTGTATGATCGGCGGTTCTTTCAAGTGCTCTCTGATCCGACTGCAGAGAGCGGGTTTGGTCGGGCCCCGGTGCAATGCTGGGGTTGTCCGCCAGCGATTGGTAGTGGCCAATCACCAAGCGTCAAACCGTCCGCATCCGGATCCGGTTTGAAAAGCCAGTCGCCGACGAAGCCTTCCCCACGGCCAGGGGTGGGCTATCGACACGGAGTGTTTATGGCGCAAGCAACCCCCTATAGCTTTACCGAGCGCAAGCGGATTCGAAAGAATTTCGGCAAGCGTGAGAGCGTACTCAACGTACCTTATCTGTTGACCATGCAGAAGGAGTCGTACGTCGCCTTCCTGCAAAAGGACGTTCCCCCAGCCAAACGCAAGCCCGAAGGTCTGCAGGCTGCCTTTATTTCAGCGTTCCCGATTGTTTCGCACAACGGTTTCGTGGAAATGAAGTTCCTCGAGTTCAATATTGCCAAACCGCCGTTTGACACCCGCGAGTGCCAGCAGCGTGGTTTGACCTATGCCGCCGCAGTCCGTGCGCGCTTGCAGATGATCATCTATGACCGCGAATCGCCCCAGGCGAAGACAGTCAAGGAGATCAAGGAGCAGGAAGTCTATATGGGTGAAGTTCCCCTGATGACCGACTATGGCTCCTTTATCGTCAATGGCACCGAGCGTGTCATCGTCAGCCAGTTGCATCGCTCACCTGGCGTGTTCTTCGAGCACGACAAGGGCAAGACGCACTCGAGCGGCAAGCTGCTGTTCTCGGCGCGCATCATTCCTTACCGCGGTTCCTGGCTTGACTTCGAGTTTGACCCGAAGGACATTCTGTTCTTCCGCGTTGACCGTCGTCGCAAGATGCCGGTCA
>JBIKPD010000045.1:0-16828 GCA_044357665.1 Roseateles sp.
CCGCAGCCCCTACCGGCTGGCCGCACCGGGGGCGGCTTCGATCGCCGCTGCCGGCCTCGCCGCAGCCGATCTCTGGGCCTTGAAAACCGGACGTCAGCAAGCCCTGCAGGTCGACCTGGTCGCGGCGGCCGCAGCCTTGCGCAGCAACCATTACCTGAAGATCGACGGGTGTCAGCCACCCAGGCCGCGCGATGAAGTCACCGGTTTTTATCAGTTGCAAGACCAGCGCTGGATCCACCTGCATTGCAATTTCTTCAATCTGCGCGACCGCAATCTGGCGGTGCTCGGCGTTGGCCCCGACCGGGCAGCGGTGGCCGCAGCGGTGGCCTTGTGGCATGGCGAAGCCCTCGAGCAGGCGATCTTCGACGCCGGCGGCTGCTGCGCCCTGGTCCGCAGCGAAGCGCAATGGCTGGCGACGCCGCAGGCCGCCGCCGTGGCCGCCTTGCCGCTGCTCGAAATCATCAAGATCGGCGAGGCGCCCCCCGAGCCGATGCCCGCAGGCGATCGACCCTTGTCGGGGATCCGTGCGCTCGACCTGACCCGGGTGCTGGCCGGCCCGACCTGCGGCAAGACGCTGGCCGAGCATGGCGCGCAAGTGCTGCGGGTGTCGCGCGAGGGTCTGCCGGATTCCGGCATGTTCGACCTCGACACCGGGCTGGGCAAGCGCTCGACTTTTCTCGATCTGCGCGAGCCGGCGCAGGCGCAGCAGCTCAAGTCGCTGATCCGCGAGGCGGATGTCTTTGCACAAGCCTACAGGCCGCAAAGCCTGGAGCTGCGCGGGTTTTCGCCCGAGGCGCTGGCGCAGTTGCGGCCCGGGCTGGTCTATGTGACGCTGAGCGCCTGGGGCCATACCGGGCCCTGGTCATTGCGGCGCGGCTACGACACGATCGTGCAATCCGCCAATGGCATGGCATGGCGGCCCGAGGGGCAGATGCCGGCCTTTTTACCGGTCTCGGCGCAGGACTATGTCGCCGGATATTTGATGGCCTATGGCGCCATGGTGGCCCTGGGTCGACGCGCTCGCGAAGGCGGTAGCTGGCTGGTCAGGATCTCGCTTGCCGGCACCGGCCATTGGATCCGCCAGCATGGCCTGATGGCGGCCGAACAATTCAACGCCTGCCCAGGAGAAATATCGGCCGATCAGCTGCGCAGCTGCATGATCGACTCCGATTCGCCGGCCGGGCGCCTGACCCATCTTGGGCCGATCGTGAAGATGTCGGAAACCACCCCGCGCTGGGATCTTCCCGCCGTGCCCTTGGGCAGCCACCCGCCGGCCTGGCGCTGAAATGGTGTTGATTACTCCGGTTTGATCCCGGCGCTAACAATCACCTTGCGCCATTTGGCGATTTCCTGGGCCAGGAATTGGCCGGTGTCTTCCGGTGAAGCCGGTTCCGGCTCGCCGCCATCGGCCTTGATGGCAGCCAGCACGTTCGGTTGCCGCAAGGCGGTCCGGATGGTCTCGTTGAGGCGATCGACGATGGCGCGTGGCGTCTTTGCCGGCGCCCAGATGCCATACCAGGAATAGGTCTCGAAGCCCGGTACGCCACTTTCATTGATCGTCGGCATATCGGGAAGAATCGCGGCGCGCGCCATGCTGGTCATCCCCAGCCCCACCAGCAGCCCGGACTTGACGAATTGGGCTACGGCCGGTGTGGTGCCGAAGAGCAAGTCGATGCGCCCGCCGCGCAGGTCGATCATCGCCGGGCTGGTTCCCTTGTAGGGGATGTGGACCAGTTTGATCCCGGCCATCAGTTGAAACAACTCGGCCGCCAGATGGCCGCCGCTGCCTATGCCGGGCGAGCCGATGGTGATCGTGCCCGGGGCCGCCTTGGCCGCCGTCAGCAATTCCTGCACCGATTTGAACTTGGACGCAGTCGAAGCCACCAGCACATAGGGTACGCGGGTCAGCAAGGAGACCGGCTGCAGATCCTTCAGCGGGTCGAATTTCATATCGCTGCGCAGCGACGGGTTGATCGAAAGCGAGGGCGTTCCGGTCAGCAAGGTATAGCCATCCGGCAGGGCGCGGATGACGGTCGTCATGCCGATCGTGCCGCTGGCGCCGCTCTGGTTCTCGACCACCATCGACTGGCCCAGGATCCGGCCGAATTCATTCGCCACCAGTCGCGATACGACATCGGTGCCGCCGCCTGGTGCCAGCGGCACGATCAGGCGCAAAGTCCGGCTGGGAAACTCCTCACGCCCGCTGGCGCTGTGCGGCAAGCCTGCGCCCAGCAGGGCGGCGGCGGGAATGGTGCCCAGAAATAATCGTCGGTGCATTTTTCTCTCCTTCATGGTTTGATGGCGGGCAGGCTCAGGGTACGAATCGGTTTGCCGTCGAGCCAGGCCAGCAGGTTCTCGACCGTGTCCCGGTAGAAGTCGGTGAGCAGTTCCTCGGCCATGTAGCCGATGTGGGGCGTCAGCAGCGCGTTGTCCAGTTGCCGCAGCGGTTCGTCGTCAGGCAGCGGTTCCACTTCGAAGGTGTCGAGCGCGGCGCCGGCGATGCGGCGCTGGCGCAAGGCCTCGAGCAGAGCGTCGTGGTCGATCAGCGGGCCGCGCGAGGTGTTGATCAGGTAGGCACTGGGCTTCATCAGGCCCAGCTCGCGTGCACCGACGATGCCGCGCGAGCGCTCGCTCAGCACCAGATGCAGGCTGAGGAAATCGCTGCGGCTGAACAGCTCGTCTTTTTCGACCCGGGTCGCCCCCAGTTGCGCAGCCGCATCAGCGCTGAGGTTCTGGCTCCAGGCGATGACATTCATGTCGAAGGCGCGGGCAATCGGCACCATCCGGCTGCCCAGCCGGCCCAGCCCCAGCAAGCCGAGCGTGCGTCCGGCCAGCGCATAGCCGACGCTGTCCTGCCAGCCGCCGATCTTCATCCTGGCCACTTCGGCAGGGATATGGCGCGCCAGCGACAGCATCATTCCCCAGGCCAGCTCAGCCGTCGCGAACTGGCCATTCTGGCTGCGCGCGGTAAAGGACACGGTGATGCCGCGTTCAATGGCCGTGGCCAGGTCCAGCGTCCGGTGCTTGGATCCGGTGATGCAGATCAGCTTCAGCCGGGGCAGACGCAAGAGCAATGAACGCGGTATCGCCATCCGCTCCCGCAACAGGCAGATGACGTCGAAATCCTGCAATTGTTCGACCGCTTCATCCTCTGACAAATGGCGGTCGAATACCTGCAGTTCGCAGCGCCCTGCGAATGCACTCCAGTCGGCCAGTTTCAGCGCCAGATGCGCATAGTCGTCGAGGATGGCTACGCGCATAGTTGTCCTTGGCTGATGGTGCCGGCCAGCGGTGGCTGGCGCAGGCGAAAACGTGGAATGGTGATGGCATCGGTGACCGGGTCGAAAACCACTTCCAGCTTGTCGCCGACCTTGACCGCGTCATTGGGCACGCCGACGACATTGCTGTACATGCGCGGGCCTTCTTCGAGCTGCACCAGGGCCACGTTGTAGGGCGCATCGGCAGCGAAAGCCTTGTTGTAGACCTGATGGAAGACGATGTAGGAAAACACTTCGCCGCGCCCCGACAGATCCAGCCATTCGAATGCATCGCTCAAGCATCTGGGGCAGACCGGGCTGATGGGGAAGCGGACATGCTTGCAGCCGCCGCATTGCTGCATGCGCAGCTTGTGTTCCCGGCAGCCATCCCAGAACGGCCGGTTTTCGGCACAAAGCGTTGGCAGCGGTTTCAGATATTCGCTCATGGCTTGATCATCCTTTGCTCAGAATCGTCGCGTTGGAGCAGTTCAGCGCCAATCCGCGTCCGGTGACCAGACAGGTTTGTGCATTCTCGACCTGGCGAATACCGCAGTCGCCGCGCAGCTGGCGCACGCCTTCGACGATATGCAGCCAGCCCTCCATATAGGATTCGGAGAGGTTGCCGCCGGCCGTGTTGATCGGCAGTTCACCGCCCAGCTGGATGCGACCGCCTTCGACGAAGGGCCCCGATTCGCCGACCTTGCAAAACCCCGCATGTTCGAACCAGAGCAGCACGCTGCTGGTGAAGTTGTCGTAGAGCTGGCAGACGTCGATGTCGGCAGGCCCCATGCCGGCCATCGCGTAGGCATCGCCGACGGCGAGTTTCTGATGCGGCACATACCACCAGTCTTCGCGCTCCATGTTTTCGGTCGTGTAGGCCTGGCCCATTCCCGTGATCGTCACCAGATTGGCTTTCAGGTCGCGCGCCCGCTCCTTGGTGGTGACGATGACGCAGACGGCACCGTCCGAGATCAGGCAGCAATCGAGCAGATGCAGCGGCTCGACGATGAAGCGTGAATTCTGGTGATCCTCCAGCGTGATCGGCTTGCGCATGATGGCGTTGGGGTTCATCGACGCATGGCGGCGGCAGGCCACCGCGATTTCACCCAGCTGGCGGCTGGTCGTGCCATACAGCGCCATATGCCGTGATGCGGTGATCGCGCTGTTGGCACAGGCCGCCATAAAGCCCCAGATGCCCCAGGAGTCACCCCAACCTGAGGCCCGGCTGAAGCGTGTGCCGCCGGTGGCCGCAGTGTCGCCAAAGACGCAGGCGACATAGTTGGCAAAGCCGGCGTTGACCGCCATCGCCGCTTCGTGCAACAAGGCGCCGGCAGTTCCGCCGCCCATGCTCTTGCTGCCGGTGTAGCGCGGGTTGATGCCGACGGTTTCACCGAAGCGCAGGAAATTCATCGACCCTTCGGGCGAGGTATTGCCTGGCATGGTCAGGATGCCGTCGATCTTGTCCTTCTTCAAACCGCAGTCATCAAGGGCCGCTTTGAAAGCTTCGACGGCCAGCGAGATCGGTGTCGCGTCGGGGAACTTGCCCTGCCGGCTGGCGCCGACGCCGGCAATGGCGGTTTTGTCGCGTAATGGGTTCATGTTGTGTCTTTCAGCAGGTGGAGGCAAGCGGCACGGTCAGCGCCCCTTGAATTGCGGCTTGCGTTTCTCGGCGAAGGCAAGGCGGCCCTCGATCCGGTCTTCGCTGGAATAGAGCAGGCCGAAGGCGAGGCGTTCGGTCTCGATGGCCTGCTCCAGGGGCATGTCCTCGCCCTTGAGCACCATGCGCTTGACCGCCCGCACCGAAAGCGGCGCATTGGCCGCGATGGTCTGCGCGATCGCCTCGGCTTCGGCAAGCAGTTGCGCTTGCGGCAGCACCTTGCTGACCAGGCCGATGCGCAAGGCTTCGGCGGCATTGCTGCGGTTGCCTGTCAGCAGCATCAGCATCGCATCCGAGCGGCCGATGAAGCGTGGCAACCTGACCGTGCCGCCTGCGCCAGGCATGCTGCCGACCTTGACTTCGGGCAGCGCGAACTCGGCGTTCTCGGAACAGATGCGGATGTCACAGGCCAGGGCCAGCTCCATGCCGCCGCCCATGGCGAAGCCGTTGATGGCCGCGATCATCGGCTTGTCGGTGCGTAAATTGGCGATCAGCGAAGCGCCCGCCGGATTGCCGAACTGCTGTTGCGTGGCGCTGTTCTGGCTGGGCAAGGTCTTCTTCAAATCCGAACCGGTGCAAAAGGCCCGCGTTCCCGCGCCGGTCACGATCACCACGCGGATTTCGTCGTCGTCGCGCAGGCGATCCCAGCAGCTGTGCAGCAGCGCGCGCATTTCCGGGTCGACTGAGTTCATCGCTTCGGGGCGATTCAGCGTGACCGTTGCAACATGGTCCTTGAGTGTGATTTCGACGGTGGCCATAGCTTTCTTTCTGCCTTCAGGTCAGCGCGCCTTCACCGGCGAGCTGTTCGATTTCAATTCCGCTCAGGCCCAGCAATTCGCGGCAGATTTCCTCGGTGTGCTGGCCGAGCATGGGTGCGGGCTTGGGCACGCCGGCGGCGCTGCGCGAAAAACGGAAGGGCTGGGCGTTGTAGAGCGAGGGGCCCATTTCAGGATGTTCCAGCGTCAACCAATGGCCGCGATGGTCCAGTTGGGGATCCTGGATCACGTCGGCGGCATCGTTCACCGGCCCGGCTGGCACGCCCTGCGCTTGCAAGGCTGTGCTGAGCCGGTTGCGGTCCAGGCTTTGCGTTGCCTGGTTGAGCTGCTGATCGATCGCCTCGCGTTGAGCCAGCCGGCCGGAATTGCTCGTCAAAGCGGCGTCTTGCATCCAGGCCGGTGCGCCCAGCACCTTGACCAGACCCTGCCATTGGGCGTCATTCATCACGCAGATGGCAATCCAGCGGTCGTCGCCAGCGCAGCGGTAAGCCCCATAGGGCGCGGCATCAGGATGCTGGTTGCCGCGGGCTTGCTGCACATGGCCGTTGACGCTGAAGTCCAGCACGGCCGGGCCCAGCAAGGCGACGGTCGGCTCGGTCTGCGCCATATCGATGCGCTGGCCCTGGCCGCTGCGGCGCCGATGACGCAAGGCCGCCAGGATCGCGAAAGCGGCATGGCAGGGGTTGGGAATATGGTCGGGATAGTTGGTCCCGGTGCCGGCAGGCTCGCGCCCGGGCAGGCCGGTCAGTTGCTGGATGCCGGTCACCGCTGCCATCGTGGCGCCATAGCCGAGGTAGTCTTTTTCCGGGCCGGTGCTGCCCTGCATCGACATCGCCAGATAGATGATGTCGGGCTTGATCTGCCGGACGGCTGCGTAACTCAAACCGAAGCGATCCATCACGCCAGGGGTGAAATTGTTGGCAATCACATCGCTTTGGCGAATCAGCCTGGCAATCAGCTCGAGGGCGCGCGGATGCTTCATGTTCAAGGTCAGGCTGCGCTTGCTCGAGTTGCGGTCGGCAAAATAACCGCTGCGGTTCAAGCCCTTGATGCCGTCCTTGTAAGGGGCGGCCAGACGCAGCGAATCGACCCTGGCGGCGCTCTCGATCTTCAGCACATCGGCACCGGCATCGGCGAGTATCTTGGTCGTGTAGGAGCCCGCACCGATCCAGGTGAAGTCGGTGACGCGGATTCCGGAGAGTGGCAATTTGCTCATCAGATCACCGCTTGGCGCGAAAGAAGCTGCAGCTCGGCCTGGCTCAATCCCAGCCCGGCATAGACCTGATCATTGTGCTGGCCCAGGGTCGGCGCCGCACTGCTCATGGCCCAGGGCGTCAGCGACAACTGATAGGGCGCGCCGGGCATCACGGCCGGCCGGGCCAGACCCGGCTGCATGCTGTCGACAAAAAAACCACGGGCCTGCAATTGCGCGCTCGCGACCAGGTCTTCGGTCGTGTTGATGGCGGCGGCTGGCACATGGCGGCGCTGGCCTTCACGGTACAGATAGGCTTTGGTTCTGGTTCTGGCCCAGCTGCCGAAAACTTCCATGAAAATTTCCTTGGCCTGGTCGGACTCCAGGTAGGCAGTCTGCAGCCATTCATCGCCGCCGAGCCGCTCGACGCCGGGCGCTTTTTCGTCGATCAGCCATTGCAGGGTCAAACCCCAGAACCGGTTGGCACCGATACCGCCGGCCATCATGTAGACATGGCCGTCCAGGCATTCGTAGACGCCGGTGCCGGCGAAACGCTGCCGACCGGCATAGCGCTTGCGGATCGTGCCTTCGAGGTCGTAGAACTGGACCGCGTTTTCCATCGCCAGCACCATGCATTCCTGCATCGACACATCGACATGCTCGCCCTGGCCGCTGGTCTCGGCCTGGGTCAGCGCCAGCATCGAGGCGACTGCGCCGAACATGCTGGATCCCGAGATCGCTTGGTCGCCGAAAGCGCCGATCGGCGCTGAATCCGGATAGCCGCCCAGATAAAGAAAACCGCCAGTGGCTAGCCCGATCAGATCCTCGCCCTCGTACTGCGCATAAGGACCGGTCTGTCCGAACGCGGTGATGCTGGTGACGACCAGCGAGGGCCGCAGCAAGGCCAGCGCCGCATAGCCGCAACCGATGGCGGCCAGTTCGCCCGGCCGTTCGCATTCGATCAGCAGGTCGGCGCTGGCGACCAGCCGGCGGAACAATTCCTGCCCGGCGCTTTGCTGCAGATCCAGCGTGATGCCGCGCTTGCTGGTGTTGAAGTAGGCGAACGACAGGCTGGGCTGACCTTCGCCGATGCTGCGGGGCGAGCAATGGCGCGTGGCAGCGCCGCGCGGCGGCTCGACCAGGATCACCTCGGCGCCCAGTTCGGCATACATCTTGCCGCAATACTGGCTGCGCTGATGGGCCAGTTCGATGACCCTCAGACCTTCCAATGCGCGCGGGGCAGCGGCGGGGTTTGCCATGGCTGAGGGCATCAGACCGGCTTGGTCGGGCTTGCAGCCTGGCCGTGAAAGAGCTTGACGATGTTGGTCATATCGCTGCAATGCTCAAGCTCGCGCAGCGCCGTGAAGGCCTGGCGCGCGTCGCTGATCCCGGCCATGGCTGCGCAGTCGTCGAACTTGGCCGAGATGTCGTCCCAGGTCAGTTCGCGCGATGGATGGCCGGGCGACTTGCCGACCCGGATGCCGAATTTCCTGCCGTCGTTCAGCTCCACATCGACTTCGACGAAGCCGCGTCCGCCCGAGCTGCGGGTGTCGAAGAGCGGGTCGTCGTCTCGGCAGCATTCATCTTCGAAGGCATCGATGCGTTCGAGCAAGGCGTGGATCGCCGGTCGCGCCACGGCTTCATCGCTGAAGGACCAGAGCGTGTAGCTGCCATCGAGCAAGCCTGCGGCGAGCGGATATTGAAGGCTGAATTTGCCTTCAAGCCCGGTCAGCGGCTCTGGATAGGTCAACACCAGCATGCCGCCGGGCGGCATCCGGCATTCCAGTCGCCGCACGTCAGCGGCGCAGAAACCATGCTGTTCGCGCAATACCAGCACCGCGTCCATCGCTCTGTGCGAGGCATAGCAGCAAGCGAACTTTTTCAGCGCAATGCCGGGTTCCATGATGACCCAGGGATTGCCGAGATTGCGGATGGCAACTTCCGGGTCGGAGCGCTCGACCCCATAGGCGGCATAGAAACCGGATTTGGCTTCGAGCACATCGGGCGCTGCGCTGAGGCCGCAGATCGCCATCCGTACCGCCGCCAGCGCATTGCGCGCGGCCAGGCCGGTGTGCAAGGGCTTGGTCATGGTGCCGAAATTGCGCCGCAAGCCGCTGGCCATTGAAGCGGCGATGCCGAAAGCGGTCCGCGTCGTGGCGATGTCGAGGCGATAGGCCTTGGCCAGGGCGGCCAGCGCGGAAAAAATGCCCAGGGTGCCGGTGCCGTGAAAGCCGCGGCCGTAATGGCCGACGGTGATGCCTTCAGCGATCCGCGCGCCGGCTTCCACGCCGATCACATAGGCCTCGATGAAGGCCTGACCGGTCAATGGGTAATGGGCCAGGTCAGCGATCAGCGCCGCAACGATGATCGCGCTCGGGTGGGCCGGCATCATCGACAGGACATCGTCGAAGTCCAGCGCATGGCCGAAGCTGCCATTGATCAGCGCGGCAGTTTCGGCGGCTGCATGCCGCGTGGTGCCGAGGATCGGCGACTGTCCGGATTCATCCGACATCGCCAGATAGCGCAGCAGCGGCTCTTCGACTTCACTGCCAGCCCCGGCCAGGATGACGGCAAAGGTATCGACGATGACCTTCTTGGCTTTTTCCACCGCGCCTTCAGGCAGGTCGGCGAAATTGCGCTCGTTGATGAAACGCGCAACGGCTTCGGTCAATCCGGTCATTGTTTGCTTTCCTGAGGAACTGCGTGAAGCCCTGGCAGAGTCCAATCAATGAAACCAGACCCTGATCGAAGTTTATGAGCGAAAGAACGGCAACTGCCGAGCCGACGTCTGCAAACAAGTCTATATAGTGGGAATCAATGGAAGCAGCTTCAGCCAATGCCGATGTCGCCCTGGGTACCCAGGTGGTGCGGCGCGTGGCCATCTTGCTGCGTCTGCTGGCGGTGAACAACCGGATGGGCATGCGGCTGGTCGACCTTTACCGCAGCGCCCAGATCGAGCGCTCGACCGTGCATCGGCTGTTGCAGGGACTGATCGCCGAGCGCCTGGTGGTGCAAAACCGCGAATCGAAGCGTTATTTTCTCGGCATGGGGATTTACGAGATGGGTGTGGCGATGGCCCCGCCGTTCCAGTTGCGCGACCTTTGCCAGCCGCATTTGCTGGCAGTGGCCGAGCAGACCGGCGACACGGTTTTCCTGAGCGTTCGCTCCGGTTTCGACGGGGTCTGTGTCGACCGCAAGGAAGGGCCCTTCCCGATCAAGGCCTTCGTGCTGGAGCCGGGCCGGCGCAGGCCCTTGGGGGTCGGTGCCGGCAATATCGCCATTCTGAGCGGTCTGCCCAAGGACGAAATCGAACGCATCTGCCTGTCCAACCGCAGCCGTGTGGCTGAGCAATATGCCCGCTATACCGAGGCGGAACTGGCGCGGCGAATTGCTGAAACCCAGAGCCGCGGTTATGCCCTGACCGATGTGCTCGAGACCGTCGGCGTCAGATCGGTCGGCATGTGTATCCGCGATGCCCAGGGCCTGCCGGTTGCTGCCATCAGCGTGTCCACCCTGGCCTCGCGCTTGCAAGGAGAGCGCGTTGACGAAGTCGTGGTTTTTCTGCGCGAAGCCGTCAGCACGATCGAACAGGAGCTGCGGCGGCTGCCCGCAAGCGTCTGAGTTTCAGCCCTTGGCTGGCAGCACGATACCGCTGCATTCACCCAGGCCGATGCGCCTGGCACCGGCGCGTTCGCAAAAGGCCTTCAGCGTCAATTCATCGCCATCAGCCAGAAATGCGCGGGTCTCGCCATTGGGCAATGTGATCGGCTGCTTGCCGCCCTGCGACTGCTCCATCAAAGACCCGGCCTGATCGGGCCTGGGCCCCGACAAAGTGCCCGAGCCGAACAGATCGCCAGGCTGAAGATTGCAGCCGCCCAGCGTGTGGTGGGCGACCAGTTGCGCCGGCGTCCAGTAAGCGGCTTCGCTCGCATTGCCGCTGGACAGCCGCACCGCGGGCTGGCCCGCTGCGCGCATCGTCGCGGTCTGCAGCCAGGCTTCGAGCTGGATGTCCAGCCCGCCCTGCAAACGGTCATTGGCGCCATCCAGATAAGGCAGCGGCTGCGGGTCGCCGGCCTGCCGCAGCAGTGGCGGCGCGCGGAACGGCGCCAGCGCCTCCATCGTCACGACCCAGGGCGACAGACTGCTGGCGAAGTTTTTCGCCAGGAAGGGGCCCAGCGGCTGATATTCCCAGGCCTGGATGTCGCGCGCCGACCAGTCGTTGAACAGCGTGACGCCGAACAGATGATCCTCGGCAGCGTCGATTGCGATCGCCTCGCCGAGTTGATTGCCAGCGCCGATCAGGAAGCCGAGCTCAAGTTCGTAGTCGAGGCGCTGGCTCGGGCCGACAACCGGTGTTTCGCCGCTGCCTTTGGTCTGACCGAGAGGCCGACGGATCGGCTGGCCGCTGACAATGATTGACGAAGAACGCCCGTGGTAGCCGATCGGCACCCATTTGTAATTGGGCAGCAGCGGCGCATCGGGGCGGAACAGCCGGCCCACCGCCGTCGCATGGTGGATGCCGGCATAAAAATCGGTGTAATCGCCGATCTCGCAGGGCAGCGCCATCTGCACCGCCTGCTGCGGCAGCAGGCAGGTGGACCATGAAGCCTGCTGCTGGCTGCCGGCCCTCAATCCTTCCGACAAGGCCATTCTCAGCCCTTGCCGCGCTGTCTTGCCCATTGCCATGAAGCGGTTCATATTGCCTGCGGCCAGCGCTTCAAGCGCGCCCTCCAGGCCCGCCGGCCAGCCCGGGCAGGCGGCGGCCTGTTTCAGGTCGAGCAGCTGGTCGCCGATCGCCACAGCGGCGCGCAAAGTCCCGTCGGGCCCGCGAAAGCGTCCGAAAGGCAGGTTCTGGATCGGGAAATCGGTTTGCGGCTGATTGGCCGAATCGACCCAACTCTGCATTGCCGGGTCATGGCTGGCGTCAAGGTTCATTGTCATTCCTGCTTGAAATTGTCGGCCAGGCCATCCCAGCAATTGGCATAGCTGCGGTCGATTGCGCCGCAATTGAGCGCGAATTCGGTCGGATGAAAACGCCAGCGGCTTTCGAACATGAAGGCCAGCGTGTTGTCGAGTTTTTGCGGCTGCAGCTGCGCCTGGCTGGCCTTGTCGAAAGCCGCCAGATCGGGCCCATGCGGCACCATGCAGTTGTGCAGACTGATTCCGCCGGGCTTGAAGCCTTCGGGCTTGGCATCGTACTGGCCGGTGATCAGCCCCATCAGCTCGCTCATCAGATTGCGGTGGTACCAGGGCGGACGGAAGGTGCCCTCCATCACCAGCCAGCGCGGCGGGAAGATCACGAAGTCGCAGTTGGCTGTTCCGGGCGTGTCGCTGGGCGAAGTCAGCACAGTGAAGATCGATGGATCGGGATGGTCGAAACTGATCGAGCCGATGGTCATGAAATGCGCGGTGTTGTATTTCAATGGCGCCAGCGTGCCATGCCAGGCGACGACATTGAACGGCGTCGCCGCAGCGGCGGCGGTCCAGAGCGCACCGCCATATTTCTTGACTATTTCGTAACTGCCGGGCTCGTCCTCGAAGGCGGCGACCGGCGCCTGGAAATCGCGCGCATTGGCCAGGCCGTTGCTGCCGATGGGCCCGAGTTCGGGCAGACGGAACGGCGCGCCGTAGTTCTCGCAGACATAGCCGCGCGAAGGCCCATCGACGTCGATCTTGAACGCCAAGCCGCGCGGCAGCAGCGCGATTTCGCCGGGCTCGACTTCGAGGATGCCGAGCTCGGTGGTGATCGTCAGCCTGCCTTGTTGCGGCACCAGCAGCATCTCGCCGTCGGCGTTGACAAAAGCGCGCCGGCCCATTGAGCGGTTGACCAGGTAGAGATGGGCGGCGATGCCGGTCTGCGCATCGGCATCGCCATTGACGGCGATCGTGCGCAGGCCTTCGATGAAGTCAGCTGCTTCATCGGGGATCGGCAGCGGATGCCAGCGCATCGGGTCGGGCGGCGCGGCTTGGCCGTCCTTGGCGCCGGTTTTGAGCCAGGGCTGGGCCAGCGCTGCATAGCCGCCGACCATCACCGAGGGCTGGCGCCGGTACAGCCAGCTGCGCAGATTGCTGTGCCGTGGCGCGGTGAAGGCGCTGCCCGAGAGCAGTTCGGCATACAGGCCATGGGCGACCCGCTGCGGGCTGTTGCGTCCGATCGGCAATGCGCCGGCAACCGCCTCGCTGGCGAAGGAATTGCCGAAGCCGGATTGGTAGTCGAGCGGGTTTGTTTTCATGCCGATTGTTCTATCGTTTTAAGGGTGTTGGCGCGTGCTGCCTGCAGCGCCTGCTGGAGGACCGATTGCCGGCCGATATGGTTGGCCAGCAGCAGCACCAGCTTGGCATTGAGTTGATGGCTGCTGGCGCTGTCGAGTTCGCGGTGGCTGTCGATCAGCGCTTCGTAGAAGTCGTCGGGGGCTTCAAGATTCGGGTCGGTGATCAGCATCGCGAGTTCCTCAAATCAGTTCGCCCCGGGCGCGGCTCAAGGCGTTTGCAAGCAAGGCCTGGGTCGGGTTGCGCCAGCGGGCGCAGACATGCTGATCGGGGCGCAGCAGATAGGCCGTTCCAGGCAGCGCATCGTAGCGCTTTTGCGCCCAGCCCTCGGCGTCTTCCAGGCCTGATGTACCGATGCAGACGGTCTGCAATTCCAGGCCAGCAGCCCACGCGGGGGCTGGGCCGAAGACCAGCAGGGTGAAGCCCTGACCGAACTGGCGCAGCAGCCATTGCGCTTGGCCGTCCTTGAGCAGCGGGGCATCGGCGGCGGCGGCGCCGGGCAGCATCGCGCCGGTGAAGTTGTCCTGGTCCGGCGTGTTCAGCGCCGAGTCGCGCAGCGTTGCCGGCACCGACAGCCTGCCACTGTTGACGATGCGGCGGGCGAAAGAATGGCCGCCTGCCAGGTCGAGCACTGCATCGCGAAACAGCCGCGAGATCTCGCTCTTGGGTGTGATGAAGTCGGTGGCCCGGGTCGAGTTGAGGATGTTCTCGTCGGCGGCGGCTTCGCGCTCGGCGGCATAGCTGTCGAGCAGGGTATCAGGCGCTTGGCCGCGCAACACCAGGTCGAGCTTCCAGGCCAGGTTGTCGGCATCCTGGACGCCGGAGTTGGCGCCGCGCGCGCCGAAGGGCGACACCCCATGGGCGCAGTCGCCAGCGAAGAGCACCCGGCCATGGCGGAACTTGTTCATGCGCTGGCAGGCAAAGGTGTAGACGCTGGCCCATTCGAGTTCATAGGGCGGCGCATAACCGAGGGCCTGCTGCATCATCGCGTCGACGCGTGGCTTGATGCGCTCGGGCTTTTTTTCTTCTTCCGGGTCGGCATCCCAGCCGAGCTGGAAATCGATCCGCCAGACGCCATCGGGCTGCCGGTGCAGCAGCACGCTCTGGTTGGGGTGGAAGGGCGGGTCAAACCAGAACCAGCGCTCGGCGGGGAAGTCGGCCGCCATCTTCACATCGGCGATCAGAAAGCGGTCCTGGAAGACCCGGCCCTTGCTTTCCAGGCCGAGCAGGCCGCGCAGCGTCGAGCGCGAACCATCACAGGCGGCCACATAGTCGGCGGCAATCTGGTAGCGACCTTCGGGCGTGTCGATGCCCAGCAGCAAGCCCTCGTCCTGCTGCTCGAGCGCGGCAACGCTGTGTTTCCAACGGATCTCGATGCCAGGCAGTTGGGCCGCGCGAACTGCCAGAAAGGCCTCGGCGTAATACTGCTGCAGGTTGATGAAAGCCGGGCGCTGATGGCCGGGCTCGGGCAGCAGGTCAAAGCGGTAGAGCAAATCGTCCCGGAAGTAGACCTTGCCGACATTCCATTCGACGCCCTTGGCGCAGGCCGGATCGCCCAGGCCGAGCCGGTCCCAGATCTCGAGCGTGCGCTTGGCAAAACAGATCGCGCGCGAACCGCTCGACAGCTTGTCATCATTGTCGAGCAGCAGCACCTTGCGACCACGCTGCGCCAGATCGATCGCCAGGCTCAAGCCGACCGGGCCGGCGCCGACGATGATTACCTGATGCCGCTGCGGCGAAGCGCGGTCCTGGTCGGGCGAGCGCTGGTAGGCAAATACATGGGACTGGATCTGCCTGGCGTCGGCGTCATAGCTCAGGCCTGAGCCCGGTGCAGCAGCCATCGCGCCGTCCATCGGTCAGCCTTCCAGTGTTTCCCACATCAGCCGGTCGCGCTCGGCGGTCCAGATGCGCGGATCGGGGAACTGCGTCGCCTCGTCATAGGCCCTGGTCACGTCGAACGGCATGCAATGGTCGAAGATCACCCAATGGCCATATTTGGGCTTGAGCTTGGCAAAAGTTTCCTTGTAGACCGCGTTCAGGTCCTTGCCCGCAGCGACTCCGGCAGCCACGCTGTCGCGCACATCGGCGATGAAGCTGCCGGTGGCGAGCAGGCCGGCCGCAACCCTGGCTTCACCGATCAGCGCCGGGCCACGACCCGGCACCAGCGACAGGGCGCCCAGCTTGGCGACGTTCGCCAGCGTCTGCGGCCAGTCCTTGAAATAGGCGTCGCCCGCATAGGGCGTGGCGTCGAACTCGACCAGGTCGCCCGACAGCAGCACGCGGTCCTGCGGCAGCCAGACCACGGTGTCGCCCTTGGTGTGGCCGCGACCGAGTTGCAGCAATTGCACCTCGAGTTGGCCCAGCCACAGCGTCATCTTGCCGGTGAAGGTCAGGGTCGGCCAGGTCATGCCGGCCGGTACCGTCTCGACATTGCTGAACAGGCGCGGGAAGCGGCCGATCTCGCTGGCCTTGTCGGCTTCGCCGCGTTCGACGATCAGGTCATAGGTGTCCTGGCTGGCGATGATCTGCTGGGCCTGATAAGCGCTGGCGCCGAGTACGCGGACCGCATGGTAATGGGTCAGCACCACGTACTTGATCGGCTTGTCGGTGACCTCGCGGATGCGGCGGATCACGTCAGCCGCCATCGCCGGCGTCGCCTGGGTATCGGCGACCAGCACCGCGTCGTCGCCGATGATGATGCCGGTATTCGGGTCGCCCTCGGCGGTATAGGCATAAGCATGCTCGGACAGCTTGACGAAGCTGACCTTCTTTTCTTCCAGGTCGGCCTGGGAGGCGAATTTCTTTTCTGTGCTCACGGGGATCCTTGATGACTTCGGCTTGCTGGCCGGAACGACTTGCGCGGTGGCCCTTTATAACAAACCGCCGGAACCTGCCCGATCGCAAGGAAGGAAATGATGATCGCGCGGTGCCGATGCAGCGCATCTCTGCCAAGGTGAGAGCCTCCCTGGGCGCAATTCCAAGGGGCCTGGATTTGAGTCCACCGCTTTGATGCGACGCCCCTTTGCAGGACCGGCCTTTTTTTCGGCCTTCAGCGGACAGCGGCTGTCACGCGGAAAATACGTCATTGCCCCCTACCCAGCCTTGCCGAAAGCCCGCCATGAGCACCCACCTGAAGATCGATTTCGTCTCTGACATTGCCTGTCCCTGGTGCGCCGTGGGCCTGGGCGCGCTGGAAATGGCTCTTGAGCGACTGAACGGCGAGGTCAAGGCAGAGTTGCATTTCCAGCCCTTCGAGTTGAACCCGCAGATGCCTGCTGGCGGCCAGGATCTGGGCCAACACCTGACCGAAAAATACGGCTCGACGCCGGCTCAGCAAGCGCAAATCCGCCAGACCATTGCGGCGCGGGGCGCTGAGGTGGGTTTCGAGTTTCATCCGGGCGGGCGGGGTCGGGTTTACAACACCTTCAACGCCCACCGCCTGCTCTGTTGGGCCGAGGGAGAGGGCGATGGCGCCCAACATGCGCTGAAAAAAGCTCTTTTGCAGGCCTACCAGGGCCGCGCCGAATGCATTGAAGACGCCGAAGTCTTGCTCGCGGCTGTGGCCGCCGCCGGGCTCGATGTGCAAGCTGCCCGGCAACTGCTGGACAGCGATGCGCTCGGCGATGAAGTGCGTGAGCGCCAGCGTTTTTACGCGCAAGCGGGTATCCGCTCGGTG
>JBIKPD010000295.1:0-5088 GCA_044357665.1 Roseateles sp.
TCGCCGCCCGGAATTTTTGCCAGCACCAGATGGATGATGTTGTCGCTCAGCTCATGTTCGCCGGCTGAAATCCACATCTTGTTGCCGCGCAGCCGAAAGCGCGGCCCCAGCGGGTCGGCGGCAAAGTCAGCGCCATCGGCCTCGGCGCGGGTCGCCACATCGGACAAGGAACTGCCCGCCTGCGGCTCGCTCAAGCACATCGTGCCGAACCAGCGCCCGGCGAATTCATTCCGGGCAAAAACCTCGCGCTGCAAGGGCGTGCCATGGGCCATCAGCAGGTTCGCATTGCCGTTGGTCAGCATCGCGTAGCCGCCGATCGAAACGCTGGCCTTGCTGAAGAAGGCATTGGCTGCCATCTCGATTACGCAGGGCAATTGCATGCCGCCCTGCTCGTAATCCTGGCTGGCGGCAAGCATGCCCGATTCGACATAGGCCGCCACCGCATGATGGGTCGCCGCAGGCAGATGGACGCGTTCGCCGTCAAAGCGCGGCTCTTCGGTATCGAGCAGGCGATTGACCGGCGCAAATTTCTCGCGGGCGATTTTTTCGCAGGTATCAAGCACCGCCGCGAAGGTCTCGGCCGAATGGTCGGCAAAGCGTTCGCGCTCGGTCAACTGCTGGACCTTGAGCCAGTCGTCGAGCAGAAAATCAAGGGTCTGGCGCAAGGCAACTCCCGCAAGCAATCGATCAAATCCGGGAACTCAGAGAACCTCGAAAATGCCCGCCGCACCCATGCCGCCGCCGATGCACATCGTCACGCAGACCCTCTTGGCACCACGGCGCCGGCCTTCGATCAGGGCATGGCCGGTCAGGCGCTGGCCCGAGACACCGTAAGGATGGCCGACCGCGATTGCGCCGCCATTGACATTCAAGCGGTCCATCGGAATGCCGAGCTTGTCGGCGCAGTACAGCACTTGCACGGCAAATGCCTCGTTCAACTCCCACAGGTCGATGTCGGCAACAGTCAAGCCGAGGCGCTTGAGAACTTTCGGAATTGCATAGACCGGGCCGATGCCCATCTCGTCGGGCTCGCAACCAGCCACTGCGAAGCCGAGGAAACGACCCAGCGGCTGCAAGCCATGGGCCGAGGCATAGCTTTCGCTGGTCAGCACGCAGGCGCCGGCACCGTCGGAGAACTGGCTGGCATTGCCGGCTGAAATCACGCCGCCGGGCAAGGCCGGTCGCAGGTCCTTGATGCCCTCATAAGTCGTGCCTTCGCGCAGGCCTTCGTCGACGCTGACCGTGACTTCCTTGGTCGTCATGCCGCGGACCTTGTCAATCACGCCCATCGTCACCGTGATCGGTGCGATCTCGGCGGTGAACAAACCAGCGGCCTGCGCTGCGCAGGCCTTTTGCTGGCTGGCTGCGCCGTACTGGTCCATCCGCTCGCGGGCGATGTTGTAGCGCTTGGCGACGGTTTCAGCCGTCTGCAGCATCGACCAATAAACCTCGGGCTTGTGCTTGACCAGCCAGGGGTCGGCCGCCATATGGCGATTGGTTTCGTTCTGGACGCAGGAGATGCTCTCGACACCGCCCGCGACATAGACATCACCCTCGCCGGCGATGATGCGCTGCGCCGCCAATGCGATCGTCTGCAGGCCGCTCGAGCAGAAACGATTGAGGGTCAGGCCCGAGACTGAAATCGGCATGCCGGCGCGCAGCGCAATCTGGCGCGCGATGTTGTTGCCGGTAGCGCCGTCCGGGAAGGCGCAGCCCATCAGCACATCTTCGACATCGCTGTCGGCAATGCCGGCGCGGTCGACTGCGGCCCGCACCGCATGGCCGCCCAGCGTGGCGCCATGGCTCAGGTTGAAGGCGCCCTTCCAGCTCTTGGACAAGGGCGTACGTGCGGTGGAAACAATGACTGCTTTGCTCATGATGGGTTCTCGCCTGAATCGCTTTAGGAAAAAGTCTTGCTCGCGGCAGCCAGACGGGCCAGCAAGGGTGCGGGCTGCCAGAACTTGGCATCGTCGAGCGGGTTCGCGGCGAAGCGCTTCATGCTGTGCACGACATTGAACAGGCCGACCTGATCGGCATAGCGCATCGGCCCGCCGCGCCACATCGGGAAACCATAGCCGGCGAGATAGACCATGTCGATGTCTGACGCGCGCTGTGCGATGCCTTCTTCGAGCAGATGCGCGCCTTCATTGACCAGCGCATAAACCAGGCGCTGGACGATTTCTTCATCGCTGATCTTGCGCGGCGTGATGCCCAGCGCAGCGCGGTGCTTGTCGAGCAGGTCCGTCACCACGGTTGACGGGATCGCATCGCGCTTGCCCACCTGGTAGTCGTACCAACCGGCACCGGTCTTCTGACCATAGCGTCCGAGTTCGCACAGGCGGTCGGCGCTCTTCGAATAATTCAGATCGGGCTTTTCCAGATAGCGGCGCTTGCGGATCGCCCAGCCGATGTCGTTGCCGGCCAGGTCACCCATGCGGAACGGGCCCATGGCAAAGCCGAATTTTTCGGCCGCGCGGTCGACCTGGGCCGGCGAGCAACCTTCGTCAAGCAGGAAACCCGCCTGACGGCTGTACTGCTCGATCATGCGGTTGCCGATGAATCCATCGCAGACACCCGAAACAACCGCTGTCTTCTTGATCTTCTTGGCCAGCGCCATCACGGTGGCCAGCACATCCTTGGCCGTGGCCGCGCCGCGCACCACCTCGAGCAGCTTCATCACATTGGCCGGGCTGAAGAAATGCATGCCGACGACATCTTGCGGGCGCTGGGTGAAATTGGCGATCGCGTTGACGTCGAGGGTTGATGTATTGCTGGCCAGGATCGCGCCAGGCTTCATCACCGCGTCGAGTTGCTTGAACACGGTTTGCTTGACGCCGATTTCCTCGAACACCGCTTCGATCACCAGATCGGCCTGGCCGATGTCGGCGTAGTCGAGCGTGGTGCTCAACAAGCTCATGCGCTGCTCGTACTTGTCAGCCTTGAGCTTGCCGCGCTTGACCTGCGATTCGTAGTTCTTGCGGATCGTCGCGACACCGCGGTCGAGGGCTTCCTGCTTGGTTTCCAGCATCGTCACCGGGATGCCGGCGTTGAGGAAATTCATGCTGATGCCGCCGCCCATCGTGCCGGCGCCAATCACAGCGACCTTGTTGATCGCGCGCAGCGGTGTATCGGCAGGCACATCGGCGATCTTGCTGGCAGCGCGTTCGGCAAAGAAGGCATGGCGCAGTGCGCCGCATTCTGGCGTCTGCATCAGGGCGACAAAGGCCTCGCGCTCGGCCTTCATACCGGCATCGAAAGACATCGTCGTCGCCGCGGCCACCGCGTCAACGCAGCGCAGCGGTGCAGGGAAATTCTTGCTCATGCCGCCGACCATATTGCGCGCGAACTGCAGGAAAGCTTCCGCGTTCTCATGCCGGGCGCTCAGGTCACGCACGCGCGGCAGCGGCCGCTTGTCGGCGACCTCGGCGGCCAGCGCCAGCGCAGCATCCATCAGCTGATCGGCATCGACGACGCGGTCGAAAAGTTTCTGCCCGGGGATTTGCGCGAGCATCTCGCTGGGCACCGGCTCGCCGCTGACGATCATGTTCAAGGCCGGCTCCAGGCCCAGCGCACGCGGCAGGCGTTGCGTGCCCCCGGCGCCCGGCAGCAGCCCCAATTTGACTTCGGGCAGCGCAACGCTGGTGCCCTTGGCCGCAATGCGGTAATGGCAGCCCAGCGCCAGTTCGAGACCGCCGCCCATGCAGACGGAATGAATCGCCGCGATGACCGGCTTGGTGCAGCCCTCGATGACGCCGATCAAGCTCAGCAGATTCGGTTCAGCGAGTGCCAGCGGGCTGCCGAATTCCTTGATGTCGGCGCCGCCCGAAAACGCTTTGCCAGCGCCGGTGATGACCAGCGCGACCACGGCGGCATCACTCTCGGCCCGCTCGATGCCTGCTGCGGCCGCCTTGCGAGTCTCGTAGCCCAGGCCGTTGACCGGCGGGTTGTTCAAGGTAATCACGGCGACATTGCCGCGCAATTCGTAACTGGCTGTCATGCTGACCCCTGCGAAAGACCGGTAAAAAGACGGGCGGCCATTGCCGCCCGAATCCAAAAAATGCGTCCTCGATTCTAGGCATCAATTGACCGGAGGCCATGTCCCAGCGGCGACAAAGCCCTGATGCCCCCTTGAACCCCGGGGCGTCGGCAGGCCGACATCTGTCTGCCACCAAATTGCGCTAAGGTACCGGCCTTGCGGCATAAGCCGGGCCAACACGAAGCCATGACGAACCATTACCGCGAACCCTTTGCCTTGCGCTTCCGCGACATTCGAGCCCGCTCGCTCGCGCTGGCTGAACCGCTCTCGGCCGAGGACCAATCGATGCAATCGATGCCTGACGCAAGCCCGAGCAAATGGCATCAGGCCCACCAGACCTGGTTTTTCGAAACCATGCTGCTCGCACCCCTGGCAAGTGGCTACCAACCGTTTGACCCGCGATTTCGCACCTTGTTCAACTCCTATTACGACGCCATCGAAGCGCGCCATCCGCGGCCACAGCGGGGTCTGCTGAGCCGGCCCGGGCTCGGAACAATCCTCGCTTACCGCCACCATGTCGATGCAGCAATGCTGCACTTCATCGCGACTGCCGAGGCTGAATGCTGGGCCATTGCCCTGCCCTTGCTCGAACTTGGGCTGCAGCATGAACAGCAGCATCAGGAGTTGCTGCTGACCGACATCCTGCATGCCTTTTCCTGCAATCCGTTGCTGCCGGCTTACCAGCAACAGCCACGGGAAAAATTCCCGCAGCGCGAGTTGCAGTGGCTGGGTCATCCGGCCGGGTTGATTGAAGTCGGCCATCAAGGCGAGGGCTTTGCTTTCGACAACGAAGCCCCGCGACACTGCGTCTGGCTGCCGGCTTTCGAGATCGCGCAGCGGCTGGTCAGCTGCGGCGACTATGCGCTCTTCATCGCCGATGGCGGCTACCAGCGCCCTGCACTATGGTCGTCCGAAGGCTGGGCCATGGCGCAGGGCTGGCAGCATCCCGCCTATTGGCTGGCGCCGGAGGACCCGCGCAACGTTTCAGACCAATGGCAGGTTTTCGGCCTTGAAGGCCTGCAGCCGATGGATCCTGACGCACCCGTCATGCA
>JBIKPD010000296.1:0-5086 GCA_044357665.1 Roseateles sp.
GATGTCGAGAAAGCTCTGCAGGTCGCTGAACGCATAGGCCTTGCGCAGCGCCTCGACATCTCCATAGACCAGCTGCACGCCATTGCGCTGCGCCAGCTTGAAGATCAGCTCAGGCTCGAGCGAGCCCTCGATATGCATATGCAACTCGGCCTTGGGCGCCCGGCACAGCAGGGCCGGCAAGGCGGAAGGAGCGATGGCAGCGAAGTCGATGTTTTTCATATTCTCTAAAAATCGGCAGAGGAACTACGATTATTGCGATGCTATCGTACGTTCCAAGGCCGTTTATCTGGCGCTTGGCATGCTGCCCTATCGCAGTCGCGACCTCCTCGTAATAAGGGTCAAGAACACCAAAGGCGCCCAGTCCTGGATGAAGGTGTTAAACGAACTCAAGACGCGCGAGGTGAGTAAGGTGGCTCCGGTTGTTGGAACAGCAAAATCAATTTGCTAAGTGGAGCCTTGCGGTCGTGGGCGCACTATTGAAAATATCGCCGTGGCTGATGCCCGGCGGCGTTTTTTTATGGGTGAATGTGCCTCGCCGTAGCAGCGCGTAGCCCGACATGCAGGCCGCAGGCCGGAATGCGGGACGATCAAGGCCCGGTTTCGACCACCACGAAAGTCGAGGCGTAGTCGCTCTCGTCGCTGACCGTCACATGGGCGCTTAGGCTGCGCGCTTCAAACCAGGCCGCTAGCGCGCCATGCAGGTGGATTTCGGGCTTGCCGCTGGGGGCATTGAGGATCTCGCAGGCACGCCAGGTCATCGGCATGCGCATGCCGGTGCCGATCGCCTTGGAGAAGGATTCCTTGGCCGAAAAACGCGTTGCCAGATAGGCGACACCGCGCGCCTCGACCTTGGCACGCCGTGCCAGGAAAACCGCCATTTCATTCGGACCCAGCACCTTCTCGGCAAAACGCAGGCCGCGGCGTTCGAGCGTGCTGCGGATGCGGCGGATGTCGCAGATGTCGGTGCCGATGCCGTAGATCATCCCGGCCTCAATTCGAATAGGCGCGCTGGATGCAGCGCTGGTAGTCGCGCACCGTTTCGGTATAGCCAAGCTCAAGCGCGTCAGCGATCAAGGCATGGCCGATCGAGACTTCGCGCACGCCGGGCACAGTACGCAGAAATTGCGTCAGATTGGCGCGGTTCAGGTCATGGCCGGCGTTCACTCCCAGACCCAGGGCAAGCGCAGCCTCGGCAGTGCGGCTGAAGCCGGCCAGCACAGCCGCCTCACGCTCGGTACCGAAAGCGCTGGCATAGGTTTCGGTATAGAGCTCGACCCGCTCAGCGCCGAGTTCGGCCAGATAGACCATCGCCTCGGGCAGCGGATCCATGAACAGGCTGACGCGCACGCCGCAGGCTCTGGCTTCGGCGACCAGCGGCCGCAGGCGTTCAAGATCAGCCGGGAACTGCCAGCCATGGTCGGAGGTGAACTGGTCTTCGCTGTCGGGCACAAAGGTAACCTGATGCGGGCGCAATTCGCGCACGAAAGCCATCAGGTTCTGCGTCGGATTGCCTTCGATATTGAATTCGACCTGCGGCCAGGCCTTCAGCAGATCGGCCAGCTCGAGGACATCCTGGCTGCGGATATGACGCGCATCGGGCCGCGGATGCACGGTGATGCCCTGCGCCCCGGCGAGCAGACAGGCTTCGGCGGCGCGCAGCACGCTGGGAATGTCGAGATGCCGGGTGTTGCGCAGCAGCGCGACCTTGTTGACATTGACCGACAGCGCGCAGCGGCCGCTGCGGTGGGAAGACTCGGGGGCGACCAATGGATTCATATCAGGCTTTATTGTCGAGAAGTTTTTGCAGGTCAAGCATCACCTGCCGGGTGCGCAGCGGTTTGTGGCCCAGATGATAGTGAAGCAGGCCGCGCAGCGTGGTTTTCAGCGCCGGCAAGTCCAGGCCGCAGGCTTGCTGCAGCGCGGCCATGCTGCCGTGCAGTAGCGCCGCCTGCATTTGCACCCAGTTGCCGCCACTGCAAGCTGCCGCATCATCGCCGCCCGGAACCAGCCCGGCTTCCGGCGACAGCAGATAAAGGCGTGCGGCATCGAGCGGCTGTTGCGTCACGGTGGCCAGGCTCAGGTCGGGCAGCAGCCCCGTTTCGCGCAGCAGGCGCAACTCGAAAGCGCGCAGCGCCGCCTGGGATTGCGTATCCTCGCTGGCATGCAGTTGCGGCAAGGTTTCGGCATAGGCATCGAACAACTGCGGGTGCGGGTCCTGGCGCGCCAGCAACTTGAGCAGCAACTCGTTCAGGTAAAAGCCCGAGAACAGCGCCGCCCCTGCCGGCATCGTAGCGCCACCGGCCCATTCGGCGGCGCGCAAGGTCACAACTTCGGGGCCGGGGCCATCGCCACCATCGGCAGATTTAACCGGCTTGGACAAGGTCACCTGGATGCGCTGAAACGGCAGCAGCACCGCGCGCAATTGCGAATAAGGTCTTTTGGCGCCTTTGGCGACAACCGCGATGCGGCCCAACTCACGGGTGAAGAGGTCGAGGATCAGGCTCGACTCGCTCCAGTCGTAATGGTGCAGCACATAAGCCTGCTGGATGCTCGGTGGGCGCGTCGCGCGGGCCTTCATCACTCGTAGCCGTAGCTGCGCAGATGCTCCTCGCTGTCGGCCCAGCCCGAACGCACCTTGACCCAGAGCTCGAGGAAAACCCGTCCCTGCATCAGATGCTCGAGCTCCTGCCTTGCTTCGGAACCGATGCGTTTGAGGCGTTCACCTCCCTGGCCGATGATCATGCCTTTATGGGCATCGCGTTCGACCACGATCGAGGCCGAAATGCGCCGCAGCTCGCCCTCGTCTTCCCACTTATCGATCACCACGGTCGAGGTGTAGGGCAGTTCGTCGCCGGTCAAGCGAAAAAGTTTTTCGCGGATGATTTCGCTGGCGAGAAATTTTTCGCTGCGGTCAGTCAGCGCGTCTTCCTCGTAGAACCAGCCCTGCTCGGGCAGATAGGGCTTGAGGATCTTGAACAGGCGCTGCACATCGCTGTCCTTCTTGGCCGACAGAGGCACGAACTCGGTAAAGTTGCGCCGCTCCTGCATGCTTTTCAGCCAGGGAGCGATCTCGGCCCTGCGTTGCACCGCGTCGAGCTTGTTGGCGATCAGCACCACCGGTTTGTCTTCGGGAAGCAGCGACAGCACCTTGGCATCCTCGAGGCCGAAACGGCCGGCCTCGACCACGAACAGCACCAGGTCGACGTCGCCAAGCACGCCATGCACGGTGCGGTTCAGATTGCGGTTCAGCGCGGCGTTGTAGCGGGTCTGGAAGCCCGGCGTGTCGACAAAGACGAATTGCGCCTCTCCGATCGTACGCACGCCGGTGATGCGGTGGCGGGTCGTCTGCGCCTTGCCCGAAGTGATGCTGACCTTCTGCCCGACTAGCGCGTTCAACAAGGTCGACTTGCCGACATTGGGCCGGCCGACGATGGCGATCAGGCCGCAGCGCTGCCCCTCCACCGGCGCAGGCATCTTGGCCAGATGCGGAAACTGGGGCAGTTGCTGCTCCACCTCGGGCATCGATTCGGGCAGGTCCTGCGATGAGGTCTGATCCGGGGGCGATACAGCGTCAGGAGGCGAATTATTTTCTGTCATGGTGATGCGGCTATGACGCCGCTCCTTCAATCGCGCAAGCCAGAGCCTGGCTTGTCACGGGAAATCAGTTCGTCAAGCATACGACGAGCAGCGTCTTGTTCGGCAACCCGCCTTGAGCGGCCCTCACCGCGTTTGGCCAGGCTCAGCGCCGGCACCGTGCATTCGACTTCAAAAGTCTGTGCATGGGCCTGGCCGCGAGTCTCGGCGATGCGGTAGCCGGGAACGGCCAGTCGGCGCGCCTGCAACCATTCCTGCAGGGCAGTCTTGGCATCCTTGCCCCAGTTCTCGGCGCCGCCGCCGCCGATCACTTCGGCCAGCAGACGGCGCACCAACTCCAGCGCCGCCGCATAACCGCCGTCCACATAGATCGCGCCGATCAATGCTTCCATCACATCGGCCAGGATCGAAGGCCGTTGCGCGCCGCCGCCCTTGGCTTCGCCGTCGGACAGACGCAGCACCTGCGGCAAGTCGAGCGACAAGGCCAGTTTGTGCAGGCTGTCCTCGCGCACCAGATGGGCACGGATGCGGGTCAGGTCGCCTTCGTCGGAGCCGGAAAATTGTTCATACAACAAACTCGAAACCGCCAGGCTCAATACCGCATCGCCAAGGAATTCAAGCCGCTCGTTGTGCTCGACGCCGAAGCTGCGATGCGTCAGCGCGCGCGTCAGCAACTCGGGTTGGTTGAAGCGATAGCCAAGACGATGCTGGAGGGCGACGAGTTGCGGAGTCATATTGCTGAATTCAGCTGGAGCGAAGAAAAATATTCATTCAATGCGAATGGCCCTGGTACTTGATCAACAAGAATACCGGGCCGGCGATTTCGATCTGCTTGTCGTAGGCAAAGCCGATCTGCAACTTGTCATTGTCCCTGGCGATCAACAGGTCCTGACCGGAAATGCTGCGGACCGAATACTCGACCTGCCTGGCCTGATCGAATGCAGCGCGAACTTCTTGCAGCGTCGCCGGATTGTCTTGGGCGATGCGGTCGACGACTCGCTGTATCGTGTAGAACTCGAGCAAGGTCGGAAGCCAACGTCCTGTCAGCACCGCGGCACTGGCGATCAAGCAAGCCCAGCCCAACATGCCGACAAGGCCGATGCCTCGCTGACTGATTTGACCTGACTGACGCTGATTTTCCACCCGACGCATTGTTGACATCGCGGCCAACGGGTCAATCCCGTTTTCAGGTGGCCCTCAATTGATCGGACCGATACGCTTCAAGCTGCCGAAATTCATCCATACAAAAAAGGCCTTGCCGACGATATTTTCGTCCGGCACGAAACCCCAGAAACGCGAGTCGCGCGAGTTGTCGCGGTTGTCGCCAAGCATGTAGTAATAGCCCGCAGGCACCTTGCAGGTCACACCCTCGGGGCTGTACTTGCAGTTGTCCTGGAACGGGAATGGGCCGCCCTTGCGATCCGGACGAAACATCGGCTGGCGCTGCGGATTGACCACCATCTGATGCGGTTTTGCCGCTAGCGTTTCATTG
>JBIKPD010000046.1:0-16782 GCA_044357665.1 Roseateles sp.
CAGCCTTGCCAATCGATGGCCAAGCAGGTCATCTACACCACGACTCGCTCACCCTTGTTCGGCCTAAACCCGCAGCCGCTCCAGCAAGTCAGCCCGGCTCGCGGCATCCCCGGCGTTGCCCTCGGCGACAATCTGCCCCCGCTCCAGCATGTAGAAGCGGTGCACCAAGGCAATGGCCCGTTTGATGTTCTGTTCAACCAGCAGGATCGCCATACCGTCGCGCGCCAGGCTGGCCATCAATTCGAACAACTCGTCGACGATCATCGGCGCCAAGCCTTCAGTCGGCTCATCGATCAAGAGCAGCCTGGCTTCGCCAACCAATGTTCTGGCAATTGCCAGCATCTGCTGTTCGCCGCCTGAAAGCGTCGTGCCCATCTGCAGGCGGCGCTCTGCCAACCTGGGGAAGCGCTGATAGGTCTCCTCGAGCTTGCGCAAAGAATCAGTTCGAGTTCGGCCCGGCACTTGCATGAAGCCCAGGCGCAGATTTTCCTCGACCGTCAGGCCCGGAAAAATACGCCGGTCTTCGGGTACCAGTCCGATGCCAAGCCGGCAGATCTGCTCTGAAGGCAGTGCATTCAATACCTGCCCGCTGAAAAGCAGTTCGCCAGCTGACGGCTCGACCCAGCCAGCGATCGTCTTCATCACGGTTGTCTTGCCAACACCATTGCGTCCGAACAGGCCGACCACCTCCCCCGCGCCGACCTGCAGAGTGATGCCCTGCAGCACATGGCTGAGGCCGTAATGGGTGTGAACCTGCTTCAATTCCAGCATGACTTGTTCCTGCTCGATCACTTGATTTGAACTTGCGCCGGTATCGCGCAGCGGCGTTTTGACAAGCTCTTGACTTTGCCTGGCGGTCAATGACTTGGGCCGAAATAGGCTGCCTGCACCGCCGGATTGGCGCGCACGCTGGCCGGATCACCTTCAGCCAGCTTTCGTCCCTGTTGCATCACGATGACATGATCGGAGAGGTTCATCACCAGCTCGACGTCATGTTCGACCAGCAAGATGCTCAAGCCATGCTCGCGCGCCAGGCTTCTGATCAAGACCTCGGTCTGTTTCGTTTCGACGTGGCTCATGCCCTGCGTTGGTTCATCGAGCAGCAGCATGCGCGGTCGTGCGGCCATCGCCACGGCGATCTCCAGCCGGCGCTGTTCGCCATGGGACAGATTACCTGCCAATTCATCGGCCTTGGCCACCAGATCAAACTGGCTGATCAGCTCGTCAACACGCGCCAGCGCAAGTCGACTGCTCGAAAGCGGCCGTAGCAGCCCGCGTCCTTGCTCCAGAAACTGGGCCGCCAAGCGCAGGTTTTCTCGCAAGGACAACTCGAAGAAAAGATTGGTAATCTGGAATGAACGCGCCAGCCCGGCTTCGAGCATTCGATCCGGTGCGACGCCGGTCACGTCCATCCCGGCAAAATGAACGCTTCCGGCGGTCGGCTGCAGCGAACCGCTGATGAGGTTAAACAAGCTGCTCTTGCCAGCCCCGTTCGGGCCGATCAAGGCGGTGATCTCCCCCTGCTGCGCGTCAAAGCTGACCTGGTTGACCGCATACATGGCACCGAAGCGAACACTCAGCCCTTGCACGGACAGGATCGGGCTGCTCATGCTGACTCCTTGCGCGCATCGAGACGGCGCTGCAAAGCGGGCAAGGCATAGCCGATCATGCCGCGGGGCAAAAGGATGACGACCAAGACAAACAAGCTACCGATGACAAGTTCATGATGCACGGTGTAGGAGCCAACGAGCGAACGCAACAGGGTCAGCAGGCCCGCACCGTAAAGCGAACCAATCAAGGTGCCGGTGCCACCGATGATGACGTTGATGACCGCATTGCCGGAAACCTGGAAGAACATCAGCTCCGGCGACACAAAGCCGCGCAACATCGGGTAAAGCGCGCCGCTTGTACCGGCGATGCCGGCAGCAGCGACAAAGGCAAAGAGGCGGTAACGCCAGGGATCGAAGCCGAGAAATGACACCCGATGCTCATTCGCGCGAAGCGCTGACAACAGGCGCCCCAGCGGCGTTTCCAGCAGGTAAGCCAGCCCCAGGTAAAGCAGCGAAATACAAGTCAGCGTGACCAGGAAAAATCCAGCCGGGTTGCCCGAGTCGAGTCCCGGCAACACCTGGGCGATGGGCACGCCAATGATGCCGTCCGACGCACCCAGCTCGCGCGTGTTGAAGACGATTTTCGACACCACTTGTGCCAATCCGAAGCTGACCAGGGCGAAGTAGACGCCCTTCGAGCGGATCGCGATGAGGCCACCGATCAGCCCGGCCAAGGCGCTCGCCAGCAAGGCTCCCGCCAAAGCGAGCCAGAACGAATCGCTCCAGTTCTTCAACAACAGCGCCGAGACATAAGCGCCCAGGCCAAAGAAGAGCGCCTGACCCAGCGGCAGCAGTCCGGTACAGCCGAGCAGCAGGTCAACCGACAAAGCCAGACCGCCGAAAATCAGCGCCTCGGTGGCGAGTCTGAAATAGAACTGATCACCCATGGCATGAGCGACCGCCGCGAAGGCGAGGGCGAGAAAGAGGAAAAATATGGCGAGCCAGCGCAATGCCCTGGCCGGCCCTTTGAAGATCAAACCGTTCTCACGCATGGCCGAGTTTCCCGAACAGACCTTGAGGTCGCCACATCAGCACCAGCACCATGATGCTGAAGAGCAGCGGATCACTCCATACCGGCGAAATGAAAAGGCTCGAAATCGACTGCACCTGTGTCAGCAGCAATCCGGCCAGCACAGCACCCTTGATCGAACCCATACCGCCGATGATGACGACACTGAAAGCGATCAAGACGAAGTCACGCCCCATCGTCGGGAACACCGAATAGATCGGCGCGAGCAACACACCGGCAAGGCCCGCCAGCGCCACCCCGAACGCAAATGTTGCTGCATAGACTCGCCCAACCGGTACGCCGAGCGAAGCGCTCATATGCCGGTCAAAGGCTGCCGCGCGGACGAGGGCACCGGCCGAAGTCCGGAACACCAGCAACCAGACTGCGGCAATCAACAAGGCACCAAAACCCATCACGAACAGCCTGTAGTTGGGAAAGAACAGGCCGACGATCTCGGTGGCACCGCTGATCGGCGTTTCAACCCGCAGCGGATTTGCACCGTAGACGATCTTCAGCGCATCCTCGATCGCGATGCCGACGCCAAAGGTCAGCAGCAAGGTCAATGTATGCCGGTCCTTGCTGTGGAAGACGCGCTGGATCAGACCCCGCTCGGTGACATAGCCGAGCATGGCCATCAACAGCGGCACCAGCAGCAGCACCCACCAGAAGGACAAACCCAGAGCAAGCATGGAGACCGCCAGATAAGCCCCGATGGCATAGAACTCCCCATGGGCCATATTGATGACATCGAGCAAGCCAAAGATGATCGTCAGGCCCAGCGCCATCAGCACCACGGCCATGCCGATCGACAGGCCGTTGATCATCTGCGGCGCAAGCACGAACTGCAACCAGTCGAGCGCGTTAGCCATGGCCGTTTTCCGCTCAGAATTTCGTGCAGGTGTCGGGGCCGATCGCCGCCGCGGCTGCGACTTTGCCGACGATCTCGAATTTGCCACCATTCACACGGGCGGCATACATGTCCTGCGAGGCCTGATGGTCACCGGCGCGCATCACTTTCATGCCCTGCGGCGTCGCCCATTGCAGGCCACGCATCGCTTCGCGCAGCTTGTCGGTCTCGACGCTCTTGGCCTTCTCGACTGCAGCCTTGTAGAAAAAGAGCACACCGTAGCTGTCGACGCCGTAAAGGTCAGGCGCAACCTTGTTGGCCGCCTCGAATTGAGCGACGAATTTCTTGTTCGCTGGCGTGTCCAGGCCCAAGGAATAGGCGACCCCAGTGACAAAACCATCGCCGGCCTTGCCGATCGCCGGCAAATTTTGCGAGGTCACAGTCCCCGATGCACCGACCACCTGCAAGTTGCGGTTCAGGCCGAATTCCGCCATCTGGTTGAACAGGCGCACTGTGTCATTACCGGCTACCGAGGTATAGACAACGGTCGGTCGGGCCGCACGGATCTGGCCGAAATACGGTGAATAGTCCTTGTTATCCAGGGGAGCAAATACCTCACCGACCGTCTTCGCGCCCTTGGCCTCTGCGGCCGACTTGAAGGCAGCGACGGTGCTGCGGCCCATTTCGTAATCGGGCCCGAGATAGAACACGGTCGCGTTCGGAAAAGTCGTTCCCATCCAATCGGCCAGGGCTGCCGACTGCATGCCCGCCCGCGCATTGACGCGAAACACATTGGGCGAGCATTTATCGCCGGTGATCGAATCAGCAAATGACACCGTCGTAACGATCAAACGGCTGTTGCGCTCGGCCACTTGACCGACCGCCAATGTCGACCCGGAATTGACCGTGCCGGTCAGAAAATCGACCTTGTTGACCTGGAAAAGCTTCTCGGCCTTCTGTACCGCAACCGCCGGATTGGCCTCTTCATCCTCGTAAATCAACTCGAGTTTGCGGCCCAGCACGCCGCCGGCTGCGTTGATTTCCGCAGCCGCGAGGTCAAGCCCCCATTTCACTTGTTGACCGATGCCTGCATAGGTACCCGACAAGGGTGTGACAACGCCGATACGGATGTTTTGTGCTGATGCTCCGCCGGCGAGCAATGCAAGGCAGAGGGCTGTAACTGGTCGCTTCATGGTTCTGTCTCCTGGTTGGTCTTGGTGAAAGGAAAAAATCAAAGTCCGGTGAATACCGGTCGACGCTTCGAATGGAAGGCCTCCACGCCCTCCTTGAAATCAGCCGAACTGCGCAGCCTGGAGTAACTGTGGCCTTCCAGTTCGATGGCAATCGACAGCGGCGAGTCTTCGGTGTCATTGAGCAGCTTCTTCGCCGTCCGCTGTGCCAGCGGCGAAAAGCTGCGCAATTCATCGACCAGCGCATCGGTTGCGCGCTCTAGATCGGCATCGGGGACGCAATCAGTTGCCACGCCCCAGTCGAAGGCCTGGCGCCCAGGGATACGCCGTGAGCGCATCACGATGTCCTTGGTGCGGGTGATGCCGATCATTTTCTGCAAGCGCGCCGAGCCGCCTGAGCCCGGGATCTGGCCGAGCTTTTGTTCCGGCAAGGCATAAAGTGAAGTCTCGGTGACAAGGCGGAAATCGCAGGCCAGCGACAGCTCGAAGCCGACGCCGAAGCAATAGCCCCGCCCGGCTGCAATCACCGGCTTGCTGCAACGCGCTGGTGCGGCCACGTTCCACGCCAGCTTCGAGACATGCTCGGGCGTCGCCTCAAGAAAGCCGCGAATATCACCACCGCTGGAAAAATGCTCACCGATGGCTCGAATGACGATCACGCGAACCCGCGCATCGGCATCAAGCGCTTCAAAGGTGATGCGCAATTGTTCGCGCGCCAGCATGCTGATCACATTCAGCGGGGGACGGTCCAGGATGATGTCGGCGCGTTGCCGGGCGGCATCGATCTCGACACGGAACCCGTCAAGTTCGATCGAAAGGCTTTGTGCCGGATGGTTCAGGTCGGTCAATTTCATATCGCTCTTTCCTTCGGGGTCAAGGGGCAATGACGCCCGCGTTTTGGTAGATATGCTTGATTTCGACGAAGTCGATCAAGGCGTCAGCGCCGTGCAGACGACCGACACCGCTGCGTTTGTATCCACCGGTCTCAGCTTCGGCGAAGAGCTTGTTGTGCTCGTTCAGCCAAACCGTGCCGTTGCGCAATGCGCGAGCCATCCGCATCCCGCGCGCGCCGTCCGCCGTCCAGACGCTGGCCGAAAGTCCGAACTCGCTGTGATTGGCAAGGGTGACCGCTTCCCGCTCGTCTTCGAACTGTTCAAGCACCAGTATTGGACCGAATATCTCTTCCTGGATGAAGAAGGCATTGGTGTCCCTATGGGCGATCAGAGTCGGCGTGAGGAAACTTCCCGAGCTCAGCGCACCACCGAGGCGCCCCCCGCGCAACAACACCTCGTCGGCCTCTTCCATTGCCCTGCAGATCTGCGCATCGACCTGATTGCGCGATGCCATGTCGATCAACGGGCCGATCTGTGCGCCGGCAAGATCTCCCGGGGCGACCGTCATGGCGGCCAGCGCCCGGGTCAGCGCTTCCTTCATCGCTTGATAGCGCGATGCATGTACCAGCACCCGCCGTGCGGCAGTGCATTGCTGGCCCGAAATGATGGTGGCAGCGGCCGCCAGTTGCGGCGCGATACGCTCGATGTCACAGTCTTCGAAAACGACGCAGCAAGACTTGCCACCGAGTTCGAGCGAGAGTTTTTTCATCGTCGGAGCGGCATCGGCCATGATGCGCTGACCGGTCGCAGTTGAGCCGGTGAAACAAAGCACATCGACATCGCGCGAAGCCACCAGCAATTTTGCGATCGCGTGGCCAGACTCACTGACCAGGTTGACCACGCCCTTGGGCATGCCCGCTACCTCATGCAACTCGGTGATCACGGCCGCTGTGATCAAGGCCGTTTGCGGCGCCGGCTTGACGACCGCGGTGCAACCAGCGGCCAGAGCCGGTGTCAGCGCGCGGATCAGCAATACCACCGGCGAGTTCCAAGGGATGATCAAGCCGGCAACACCGGCCGGCTCCTTCAGGAGCGTCGAGTATTCACCTGGCGCGACTTCAAACACATGGCCGGGAATGAAGCGGGCCAACCCGGCGTAGTAACGGATTTCCGATATTGCACCACCGATTTCAGCGCGCGACTGCGCGAGCACCTTGCCATTCTCCCGGGTCAGCAACTGGGCCAGTTGTTCGGCCTTGCGCTCCAATCCATCAGCCCAATGCAGCATCACCTGCTGGCGCAAGCGTGGTGCCTGAGCCCAATCAGGCCGCTCGAACGCCCGCTTGGCGGCGGCTATCGCGGCTTCCCCGTCGGCGAGTTCACCGGCCGCATAGCGGCCGATCACCCGCCCATCGGCAGGGTTGATGCTGTCGACATTGACGCCGCCAGCATGCCATTGCCCATCGATCAATTGTCTGGCTTCTTTGATCATTTCATTCCTTCAGTGCATGACCGAACCGCCATCGACAACGATGACCTGGCCGGTGACGAAGTCGCTCTCGGGACTGGCCAGATAGACCAGACTGCCGCACAGATCTTCCGGTGTCAGCTCACGCTTGATCGCGCGGCTGGCAATATTGTTTTGAGTTACCGCTCCCTGCCAGGCTGGATTGGACTGCGTGTTTTCGCTGGCAGTGAGCCCCGGCGCCAGCGTATTGACCCGAATTCCTGCATCGCCGAGTTCGCGCGCCAAGGCCCGCGTCATGGCCACCACGGCACCCTTCGAGCTGACATAGTGCAGCAGCATCGGAGCGCCCTTGAAGACCGTACCTGAGGCGATATTGATGACCTTGCCATATTGCTGCGAGCGCATTTGTGCAACCACAGCCTGGGTGCAAAGGAAAGGGCCGCGGACATTGACTGCCATCACACGGTCCCATTCAGCCACGCCGATTTGCTCAAATGGCTGCAGCGCCAGGTTGGCGAACAGCCCGGCGTTGTTGACCAGGATGTCGATGCGTCCGAATGCATCAACTGCGGCTGCGGCCATCGCCGCGGTGGACTCGACCGAAGTCACGTCGGTGCGGATGGCAAGTGCCCTGCCGCCCTCGGCCCGGATCGCTACTGCCACCGACTCGGCATCAAGCAGATCACTGCAGACTACTGCCGCGCCCTCGGCAGCCAAGGCCTTGGCATAGCGCAAGCCAATACCCTGCGCAGCGCCGGTAACGATGGCGACCTTGCCGGCCAGACGGCCAGAAAATGGTTTCGATTGAGTCATCAATTCATCCTTTAAAAAACAGGTTCAGCTAGGGTCGCGCTGCGCGTCAATCCGGGCCTGGATTTCAGGCTTGCGTGCCCGGTCAGACATGCCGTTGAACAGAGTGGCGATCAAGCCCTTGTCGAGATCGCTGGTACCAAACAGGGCATCGCACATCGGAAAGGTCAGATTGAAGTTGCGCGTGTGCATGAAATCGGGGTTGTGGTGCAACACATGCATGCGACGCACCGTGTTGACCAGCGGCAGCGCATCGAGCAGCGGATGTTCGAGGTGCGCGAGCGTGTGCAGGCCCTCGTACATCAGGAAATAGGCCGCCATCGTCAGCATCGCGATATAGCCGGCATTGGGGTTCCAGAGATTGCCCAGCAAGAGGGCCGCCGGCAGCGCCGCCAGCACGAACAGCACCGGAGCGAAGGGCGGAAACAGCAGCGCTCGCCAATCCTGCTGGCCGTGGTAATCCAAGGTCTTGTGCGAAAAAAACTGGTGGTGGGTCGCCACATGGCGCTTGTAGGCCGGTTTGATCCAGCTCTTCGGACTGTGCAGCAGATAGCGATGGCCCGCCCACTCGGCCCAGTTCCCGAACAGCAGCATGGGCAGCACGACCCACAGCCATTGCTGCCAGCTGGCAGCTTCAATCTGGGCAGCGCAATAGGCGATCACGCCGCAAGTAAAGACCAGCGTGAACGCAAGATGCATTTCGCCGCGGTACCAGCGCGGGGTGTTGGCGCGGTACTCCTCGCGATAAGCCAGCGAGCGGGCCACGATTTCCTGTTCACGATTCATTGCATATTTCCTTTTTTCATTCAAGACCGAGAAATTTGGCGGCAAAAGCGGGGTCGGCGATCAGCTCTTCGCTGCTGCCCTCCAACACCGTACGGCCGTTCTCCACCACATAAGCGCGGTCGACGAATTCCAGCGCGCGGTGGGTGTTCTGTTCGACCAGCAGCATCGTCACGCCGCCGATGGCAATCTGGCGCAGCGCTGCAAGAATCTCCTCGACCAGCATCGGCGCCACGCCGATGAACGGTTCGTCAAGCAACAACAGGCGAGGGCTTGACATCAGCGCGCGGCCAATAGCAACCATCTGCTGTTGTCCACCGCTGAGCTCGCCAGCGGCTTGCCTGGCCTTCTGCCGGAGGATGGGAAACAACTTCAGCACCTGTTCAAGCGGTGCTGCATCGGCGCGATCGGTCGCGGCAAATGCCCCCATCTGAAGGTTCTCGAGGACGGTCATGCCCGGAAACAGGCGGCGACCTTCCGGCACCAACGCAATCCCGCTCGCCACCGTCTGTGCCGTGGTCGGCTGAACTTGCAGCGCACCGTCGAAGCTGATCGTGCCGGCGGCGACTTGATAGAGCCCGATCACCGCCCCCATGGCGGTTGATTTGCCAGCACCGTTGGCCCCGAGCAGGCCGATCTTTTCGCCGCGGCCGACATGCAGTGACAGATCCCAAAGCGCGCGCGCCTTGCCGTGATCGACAGCGAGGTGACTCAAAGTCAGCATGGCAGAACTCCTTGCCTGGACCGTGCCGAAGCACCGAGATAAGTGCTCAGCACCCTTTCATCCTTGACCACTTCAGCCAGCGGTCCGTCGGCGATCAGCGTGCCCTGCTCCAGCGCGATCACGCGGTCGACGACCTGCTCCAGCGCCGAGAAGATATGTTCGACCCAGATCACGGTGATGCCGTAACGATCCCGCATATGGCGGATATGTTCGACAAAGCGCTTGACCTCGACCGGGGTCAGGCCCGAGGCCACCTCGTCGACAAGCAGCAGTCGGGGTCTGGTGGCAAGCGCGCGAGCGAACTCCAGCGCTTTTTTCTCCTGCACGCTCAAGGCATCAGCCCGGTCGGTCAGACGGCTCGAAAGTTCGGCATAGTCGACAAATGCTCGGGCCTCGCGCATCGCATCGCGAGGCGACATCGGCTGCGCGCCGAACATCAGCGGGATGGCAATGTTCTCCTGCACGGTCAGATCGCCGAATGGGCGAGGGATCTGGTAAGTTCGCCCGACGCCAAGTCGCGCGATGCCATCGCGGCCGAACGCGGCCAGATCTTGACCGGCAAACAGCACTTTGCCGGCACTGGGCGTGTAAACCCCCGAGATGCAATTGAACAAGGTCGTCTTGCCGGAGCCGTTCGGTCCGATCAGACCAACGATCTCCCCTTCGTTGATCTTCAGGCTGACATCATTGACGGCCACATTGCCGCCGAACTGCATCCGCACACCCTGCAGTTCAATCAAGGGCTTTGCGCAGTCGGCGCGGAGTCTGGGCAAGGGTAGAACATCCGGTTGCGCCGAGATACCTTCAGCTTCGCCTGCATACTCATGGTGCTCACGGCTCAGCGCGGCAAGGCCAGGCACTTTCTTGACCCATTTGGCGCGCAAAAAACCGCCAGGCATGAAACGGCCAATCAAGAGGATGGTCAAGCCATAAAGCGTGGCCTGATAGCCCTGTATATTGACCAGCAACCATTGCTGCATGCTGGCCAACAGCAACACGCCGACGAGTGGCCCGAAACGCAGGCCCGAGCCGGCAAACAGGACCATCGCGATCGGCACCAGAGATACGTTCAATCCGAACACCGTTGCCGGATCGATATAGCTCATCTGCCAGGCCTGCAATGCGCCGGCCGCCGCGCCGAACAAGGCACTGATCACCAATACAAGCCGCTTCACCGGGGCGATGCGAACCCCCACCGTCTCTGCCACCTGCTCGTCATTGCGTATGCTTTTCAAGGCGTAGCCGAAGCGCAACTGGTTGATTTGAAGCGTGGCAATGAAGGCGATGACGCATACCGCCAACGCGAGCAAATAAGCTGGCGTTAGCACTTGGGCTACCGGCAGCACGATGCCGTCCGCCCCCTTGGTAATCGGGGTGAGGTTATAGGCCAGCACCTCCATCAAAGGCAGTAGCGCGAGTGTAGCGAAAGCGAAATAGTCCCCATGCAATCGGAACAGCGGCACCGCCAGCAAGAGCGCCAGCAAGCCGGTCACTGCCAGCGCGAAAACCAGCGAGACCGGCATCGACCAACCGCTGACCAATGCAATCGAAAATGCATAGGCTCCAAAGCCGTAGAAGATGTAATGCCCGAGGTTGACATAACCCATTTCGCCAGCCACCCAGTCCCAGCTCTGGCCGAGGATATAGGCAATCAGCACGGAAAAGCCAAAGGTCAGCAGGTAGGAATTGCCGGCAAATGGCAAGGCCAGCAATGCCGCGATCACCAGCCCTGCACCCAGCCAGCCAAGAACGCCGCCGCCGGCTTTTGAAGGCAATCTGGTCGTGCGGGTTGCGCTCATGTTTTCACTCCCACGCCCTTCGGGTAGGCGACCAGAATCACCAGCATCGCCACGACACTCAATGCCGGAGCCCATTCCGGCTTCCAGTAGAGACCGGTCAAACCTTCTGCCACGCCAAGAAAGACGCCGGCCAGCAAGGCACCCGGCAAATTGCCGACGCCGCCGACGACGATGATGGTGAAGGCCTTGACCGTCAGGCTGAAGCCCATATAGGGATCGACCGGAAAGGACAGGACATAAAGCACCGCAGCAATGGCCACCGTGGCCGAGCCGAATGCGAAAGTCATTGCCTTGATGCGCGTGCTTTGCACACCGCAGATCTGCGCGCCGACAGCGTCCTGAGTCACTGCTCGCACTGCGCGCCCGAACCAACTGTGTTTGAGCAGCAAATGCATGATCACCGTCAGCGCGACGATACCCGCCAGTATCAGCAACTGAGTCGTCGAAATGATGATGTCGCCGTACTCGATCACTGGCATCCGCAGCGGAATATTGCGCTGCGTGGCACCCGCGGCCTTGGCAGTCAGGTCCGACAAAATCATCAGCGTACCAACCGTCACAAGCACCGTACCTACCGTGCTCTCGAAATGACTGCGCTTGGCCAGCGGCCGCAGCAACAGGTGGTAGTAACCATAGGCAAAGACGAACATCATCGGACCCAGCAAGGTGGCAATCAACAAGGGATGGAGTTGCCAAGCTGTGAAGGCCAGGCTGGCCAATACGCCGCTGACCGCCAGCAAAGTGCCATGGGCGAAATTGAGAATGCGCGCAACGCCGTAGATCAACGACAACCCGAACGCGACCAGCGCGTAGAGGCCGCCGAGCAAGACGCCGCCGATCAGGACCTGTAGTAGCACTTCCATGTCAGCCCCCGACCACCCAAAGTTCACGCTGCACCCATGCGGATAAGCGCGTCCGGAATCTAAGTTGTTTCATCTCAGCTCTCCTGATGCTCTGCCTTACTGCTGCCAGGTCGGCGAAGGCCAGACCAACTTGCCGGTCGCGACTTCCGGCGGCCAAACGACATTGACCTTGCCGTTCTGCATCTGCACGGTGAAGGCCCCGGTATTCGGAAAGCCCTTCTCGTCAAAGGTGACATCGCCTGCCGGGCTCTTGAACGTGCCCTTGAACAAGGCTTCCTTGACTCTTTCGCGGTCGACCACACCGGCCTTTTCGATCGCTTGCACCATGGTCAGATACGAAGTCAGTCGGCCGAGGGTCCAGATGTAATCGAACATCGTCACGTCGGAGCGCTTCATCACCGTTTCGACCAGATCGCTGTAATCGCCCTTGACGCCCGGGTACCAGGAGAGCTCGCCAGTCATGCCCTCGATGTCCTTGCCGACCTGACGAAACAGCGCGCCGGTCAGCATCGTGTGATGGACATCCATGGCACGCACGCGCAACTGGCGCATCTGCTGCACCAGCGGCACCGAGGCGTTGTCGTAGGAGGCGATATAGACGATGTCGGCCTTGGCCGCGCGCACCTTGGCAATCAATGCAGTGAAGTCCTTCATCTCCGCTGAGAAGGTCTCGTTGCCCAGCACTTTCAAGCCCTGCGCCTCGGCCTTCTTGCTCCAGGTTGCGCTGATGCCCTTCATGACCGGGTTGTCATGGGTAATGAAGTAGATCGACTGCGGCTGCGGACTGACTTTCGTAATCATGTCGAAGTAGCGCGCTGACCAGTTCGGCACCACCGGGAACGGTGTGCCCCAGATGTACTTGAGTCCGCGCTCATAAACAGACGGGGTGGCAACATTGGCCATCACCATCGGGATCTTGTGCTTGTCGGCCAACGGTGGCACCGGTCCGCCCAAGGAACTCCAGTCTGGCCCGACAAAGAAGTCGACGTTGTCGACCGTGGCCATCTTTTCGAACAACTGCAAAGCTGTGGCGGGCACGCTCTGGTCGTCATAAATGACAAACTTCAGCGGCAACTTCTTGCCGCAGCTCTTCACCATCACGCCACCCGTTTTGTTGATCTCCTCGGCAAAGACCTCGGTCAACTTGCGCCAGCGGTCGGCCAGAGTAGAGAAGGGGCCGGTTTCAGAAATCGTCGTTCCAAGCAAGATCGGATCGCTGCAGGAGTTCTGCTTGGCCGTGGCGGGGCCTGACATCAGCAATGCCAACCCGGCTGTAGCAAGGATTCGAGTTACGCAATTTTTCATCTTTGTCTCCGTTTGTGGTTGAGGGTCAATCAGTGATCTGTTTCGGCAAGTGTTGTGCCGACCAACGCGGCGTGGCCGGTGGCGGCGATGACGGCGTCGAGGTCAAGCTCGCTCGCACCCGGGATACGCACCCGGGTAAATACATGGCCCGCCGAGCTCAGCGGCTTGGTCGCGTCGAGTCCCATCTTGGCGCTGAGGCCCTGCATCTCCAGCGGCGGCTTGTTACCGGGAAATTGCGTCGTCGTCGATGGATCCAGCGCCGAGCCCTGTGCGCCGCTGATCACGACCAGGTCCCGGTCGGCTTGAAAGCGTGTGGCCACGGCCCATTCCACTTCGGCCGGGTCATGCACATCGACATCCTCATCGACGACGATCACTTGCTTGATGTCGTAATGCCCGCCGAAAGCGCCCAGGATGACATTCTTCGGCTCGCCCTCGCGCCGTTTGATCATCTGTACATGCAAGTGGTAGCGAGCCACACCACCGACCGACAGATGAACATCGGTAACACCCGGGAAGCTGCGCTTGAGGTGCGACAGCAGGGTCGCTTCGCGGGGAATTGCGCCCAGCAGCAGATGTTCCATCTCGGCCGGAATGATGGTGTGGAAGATCGGCGTGCGGCGCTGCGTCATCACGTCGATAACGATCACTTCGCGATCCTCCCGGGCACTGTAGTACTTCGGAAACTCACCGAACGGGCCCTCCGGCTCGCGCAGTCCTGGCAGGATTCGTCCTTCGATGACGATTTCGGCATTGGCCGGCACGCGCACCTCGTTGCTGATGCACTTGACCACCGGCAATGGTCGACCCTGCAACGCACCAGCGATCTCCAGCTCATCGCAGTCAATCGGCGCAATCGCCTGGGACGCCAGCGCAGTCAATGGATCAACACCGATGACGATCGCGATCTCGAGTGCCTGCCCCTGAGCTTCGGCCGCGCCAAAAAAATTGTGCAAGTGGCGTGGCAGCATCAAGATACCCATGCGATCGCGGTCGTGGATCTGGATGCGATTGATCGATACGTTCTGCACTCCGGTTTTCGGGTTCCGCGCAATCACCAGTCCAGCGGTGATGTAGGCGCCGTCGTCATGCTCGCTATGCGTCGGGATCGGCAACAAGGTCCTGATGTCAGCCTCACCATCGGCAAAGTGGTGCACCAGTTGCTGTACTGGCGCATCGCCATGGGCAAGCTCGTGACATGGCAGCGGATGGTCGGCTGCCGCACTGAAGCGCTGCAGCAGTTGCGCCTCGGACACTCCCATCGCCTCGGCAATCCAGGCCCGTTTCGACATGAAGCCGGACACCACCGGAATGGCATGCCCGCCGGGTTGCGGAAACAGCGCCGCCTGCCGGCCGTCGAGCCGCTTGGCGATGGCCGCCAGTTCATGCTTGAGCGCGACACCTGGTTTGAGTGTCGTCAGCCGGTCAGTGGCGGCCAGATGGCGCAGCCAGTCGCGCAGGCTGGTAAATGGAGTCGTAGTCGTCATATGGGCCCGATCAATGATTACTTGCGGCCTACCGTTGCGAGCCTTTTGCTGGCTTTCATCAGTGGATCTCCGGCAAAGTCGGCAAAGTCAGCAAAGTCGGCCTATCGGCGTCCATCGCTGCCGGCGCGGCGACAAGATAGTCGCCTGCTACCAGTTTGCGACGCAGCACCTTGCCGACCGGTGACTTGGGAATTTCCTGCACGAACACATACTCGCGAGGACGCTTGAAATTGACCAGGTCCGAGTTGCGGCAATGCGTATCCAGGGTCATGGCGTCAACCAGGCCGCGTGATTTCACAAAGGCCACGACCTTCTGGCCCCAGCGCGGGTCTGCCAGGCCGGCGACCGCAACATCGTCGACCGCCGGATGCAGCGAGAGCACGGACTCGATATCGACAGGCGAAATATTTTCTCCACCGCTGATGATCATGTCGTCGATACGCCCGGTGACGAACAGATCGCCATCGGCATCGAAATAGCCGGTGTCCCCGGTGAAGTACCAACCCTCACGCAGGCTCTTGGCGTTCGCATCAGGCCGTTTGTGATAACCCTCGAAAGCCTCGTCGCTGAGCAAATCGGCAATGATCTGACCCTCTTCAAGCGGTGCTGCAAGTTGACCAACAGAAGCAGCGTCAAGCTTGATCACCCGCAAGCGCGTGTTGATGCCAGCGCGGCCCGCCGAGCCGGCCTTGTCCAACGCGCGCTGATTGACCGCCATCGTGTAGATTTCGGAGCTGCCGTAATGATTGACAAATAGCTCCGGCTGAAATGCGGCTTGCAGACGCAGCAGCAAGGCATCATGCATCGGCGCACCGGCAAAACCGAGCTTGCGCACCGAACTGATGTCGGTCGTCGCGAAGTCAGGATGCGCCAGCAGATCGTGGAACAGCGTTGGCACGAGATAGAGATGGCTGACGCGTTCGGCCGCGATTTTCTGCAAAGCCTGCGCAGCTTCAAAGCGAGCCTGACAGACAAAACGACCGTCGAGCAATGCCAGGGTCAGCAGCGAGCGCACCCCCATCGTGTGATAGAGCGGCATCACGCCAAGGGTGCGTTCACCATAGCCAAAGCAGTTCTGGGCCACATGGGCCAGCGCGGCAATGCGCTCGGTGCGCTGACGCCGCGGCACGCCTTTGGGTGTGCCGGTCGTGCCGGAGGTGAAAAGCATCAAGGACAGGTCTTCGGCCCGCGCCTTGGGTTGCGGCTCCCGAGCCCCGCCCATACACACATCGAAATGCAAATCACCGCCCTGCGCGTCACCCACCGCGACGCGCATCACGCCCGCAGCAAGCTGCGATGACCTGACCGCCTGTTCCGAGGCCGGCTCGAATACCAGCAGCTTGGCGCCGGAGTTGGCAAGTCCATGGTCGATTTCGTCGGACTTGGCACGCCAGTTCAAGGGCGTCATGACGATGCCGGCGAACTGACATGCCCAATGCACAGTAGCCGCCTCGGCGCGATTCTGCAACAAGGTCAACAGGTGGTCACCGCGCTCCAGCCCCAGTTCAAGCAAGCCACGCTGCACTGCACCGATGCGCAATGCCCATTGCGAATAGGTCAGGCGCAGTTCTCCGTCGACCAGAGCGATCGTATTGGGCGCCCGTTCGAGGCTCTGCAGAAAAGTTCGACCGAGATCAAGCATTTGCGACCTCCATCACTGCCGCCACGATCGGCGCGTAGCCGGTGCAGCGACACAGGTGGCCGGAGAGCATCTCGCGCACCTCGCCTTCGGTCGGTCTGCGGCCGGATGACTGTAGGCGCGTCAGCCAGTCGACGCAAGACATCAGGATGCCGGCAGTACAAAAGCCGCATTGCAGCGCATGATGGCGCTTGAAGGCCGACTGCAATTCGTTCAAGCGACCATCGGCATCGGCCAGCCCTTCAACCGTGTCGACCTTGCGGCCATCGACCTGAACCGCCAAGGTCAGGCAGGAGCGACAGGCAAGCCCGTCGATCAAGACCGTGCAGGCGCCGCAGACCCCATGCTCGCAACCGACATGGGTCCCGGTTGCGCCGAGCTGCTGACGCAGGAAATCACTCAGCAGCAACCGTGG
>JBIKPD010000047.1:0-16781 GCA_044357665.1 Roseateles sp.
CTTTGGTGAGCAGCAGTTGCTGGGCCGCAAAGCCTATGAAATCGCCCATCTGGGCCTCGGCTATGTGCCCGAGAACCGCGACATCTTTCCGCAGTTGACCGTGCAGCAGAACCTGCTGCTGGGGCAGAAATCGGGTGCCAGGAACGCGCGCTGGGGCTTCGACGATATGTACGAGCTTTTCCCGCGCTTGAAGGAACGCCAGCATGTCGAGGCCGGTGTGCTCTCGGGCGGTGAGCAGCAGATGCTGACCCTGTGTCGCACCTTGATGGGTGACCCGGATCTGATCATGATCGACGAGCCAACCGAAGGCCTGGCGCCGAAGATCGTCGAACTGGTTGCCGGCTATCTGAAACTGCTCAAGCAACGCGGTATCGCCGTGCTGCTGGTCGAACAAAAACTCGCGATCGCTTTGGAAATCTCCGAGCGCTGCTACGTGATGGGCCACGGCCGCATCGTCTTCGAAGGCACGCCGGCCGATCTGCGTGCCAACAGCTACATTCGCAAGGAATGGCTCGAGGTTTGAATTGCGTAGCCCGACATGGAGGCCGCAGGCCGGAATGCGGGAGATCCAAACTGGGGTCAAACTGGGGTCAGGGGTCAAACTGGGGTCAGAGTCGATTTTTCCTCGGGCATCAAGCGGCTGCTCAGCCAATAAATCCACTCTGACCCCATTTTACTCCTCTGACCCCATTTTACTCTGACCCCATTTTAAAAAATCAAGCGCGACGCAGGCCCAGCCACATCACGATGCTGACCACCATCAGCCCGCCGACCACCTGCAGCGGTGCGATGGTCTGGCCCAGGATGGCCCAGGCCAGCACCAGGGCGAAGATCGGTTCGATATTCATGATCGCCGAATTGGCCACCACGCCCAGCCGCGGCAGCACGGTGAACATCACCGTGAAAGCAGTGCCGTAGAGCAAGGTCAGCGCACCCAGCCCCCACCAACCTGCCGCTGCATCGGGCAGTTGCGGGCCGCCCTGCCAGGCCATGCTGATCAAGGCGATGGTGCTCACGCCGACCATGGTGGTGAAGGTGCGCAGGCGGCCGTCCAGGTCGCCGGCTTCATGCTGGGTGAGCACCAGCACCATGCCGAAAGTAGCCGCCGCCGTCAGCGCAAAGCCCACGCCGGCGCCGATCTGCGCCCAATGTCCGGCGGCGCCAAGGCCTGATGATGCGCCCAGCACATCCAGCGCTAGCGCCAGGCCCAGCAGCATCACAGGCATCGCGCGCAGCAAATGGGGTGCAGGTCTGTGGCCATAGAACAAGCGGGCCCATAGGGCCGTCCACAGCGGGTAGGTGTTGAAGGCCAGCAGCGCCAGCGCTACCGGCAGCCTCGCCACCGCCGAATAAAGGCACAGGCTCTGCACGCTCAGCAAGGCGGCAATCGCCAGCAGCCCGCGCCGGTGGCGGAGGGTCAGCTTCAGCGGTATTGGCGGCTGCAACAGCAATAGCAAGCCGACCACGAGGGCCGTGACGCTGCTGCGAAAGCTCACCGCCGTGGCCACGTCCACGCCATGGTTGAAGGCCAACCGCGCGGCCACATGGTTGGCCCCCATCATCAGGGCGACCAGCAGCAAGGTGGCGAAGGCGGCGGCTGATAGGGCGGTGGGGGAGCGTGGGGTCATGCCGGATTGTCGTCGCTGGCCAAAGGCTCGGTGTCAGCGATGCAGTCAACGCCGTCCTGGCCTGTCCGATGATGGTTTCAGACGGGCTCGCCCGGCCGGCGCGCCAACAGCTCGCCCGAGATTGCTTCGTAGGCTGCAGCCACACGCAGCAGCGCGGCATCGCCTTGCGGCGGGCCGATCAGTTGCAAGCCCGCCGGCCAGCAGCCATTGGCATGGAAGCCAGCCGGCAAGCTGATTGCGGGCAGACCGGCGAAGGTGGCGTAAAGCGTTGATTCCATCCAGCGGTGGTAGGTATCCATCTTGCGGCCAGCGATGGCTTGCGGCCAGCGCTGGTCCAGCGCAAAAGGCCAGACCTGAGTGACGGGCAGCGCGAGCACGTCAAAACGCTCGAACAGCCCCAACAGATGGGTGTGAAATGCAGTGCGCAACTCGCTGGCCTGCATGAATTCGGTGAAGCCCAGATCCTGTGCGCTGTCGTATTCCCACAGCGCTTCCGGCTTGATCTGCGCCCGGGTGGCGCCGGGTCTTGCCAGCAGCGCGGCGACCTTGGGTGCCACCAGCGCGCGGCGCCAGACCAGCCAGGCGGCCCACAACCGGTCGGCATCGAAACCCAATTGGGTCGGCTCGACCTGTGCGCCCTCGGCGGCGCAACGCCGCAGCGCGCCTTCCATTACCGGCATCAAACCGTCTTCCATCGCCAGATGGCCGCCGAGGTCGCCCAGCCAGCCGATGCGCAAGCCGCGCAAAGCTCCTGGCTCGCCCTCGGGCAGAAAGCTTTGCGGTCCTTGGGCAATCGACAAGGGCGCATGCGGGTCGCGGCCAGCTTGGGTGCCGAGCAGCAGCGCCAGATCGCGCACATTGCGCGCCAGCGGCCCTTCGGAGCTGAGTTGGGCGACCCAGGCATCGGCGACCGGCCAGGCCGGTACCCGGCCTTGGCTGGGCCGCATGCCAAAGACATGGCCCCAGGCCGCAGGATTGCGTAGCGAGCCCATGAAGTCGGATCCATCCGCCACTGGCAGCAGCCGGTGCGCCAGCGCCACCGCCGCGCCGCCGCTGCTGCCACCGGCGCTGACCGATTGGTCCCAGGCATTGGCGGTGGCACCGAACAAGCGGTTGAAGGTATGCGAGCCCAGTGCCAGTTCCGGGACATTGGTCTTGCCAATCACGATGCAGCCGGCCGCCTTCATGCGTGCGGCGCTCATGCTGTCTTGAGTTGGCATCACATCCTTGAGCAAGGGGCTGCCAATGGTGCTGGGGAAACCCAGCGCATGGCCGGTGTCCTTGATCGCCTGCGGCAGGCCATGCATCCAGCCGCGTGATCGGCCCTGCGCCAACTCGGCGTCACAAACATCGGACTGGCGCAGCAATTGCTCGTCGGGGGCGAGGTTGACGATCGCATTGAGCGTCGGATTCAGCCGGTGGATGCGCGCCAGATAGCCAAGCATCACCTCGCGGCAGGAAATGCGGCGGGCGTGGATTTCGGCCGAAAGCTGGTGGGCATCGAGGTCGGTCAAGTCTGAGGCATGCATCTTTGCTTTCCGTAAGGCAATGGGTCGCCAGTTCTGGGAGAACAGCCTGGGGTCAGACTCGATTTATTTCCATGAACCGTCCAGCGGCTCCACCGAATAATCCACTCTGACCCCATTTTCACTCAGTAAAGCGCACCCTCATCCAGCGACAGCAAGGGGAAAGCACTCAAAGCACCAACCGGCCCGGTGGGCTGGACGGCACGCAGGTGAGTTCCATTGAGTTCGTCCAAGCGGGTCACGCCGAGCAGGCCCAAGCAGATCCTGACTTCGAGCTCGAGCAGTTCCAGCATGCGCACCAGTCCGTCAGCGCCATCGGCGGCCAAGCCCAGGCATTGCATGCGGCCCAGTCCGACGATGTCTGCGCCCAGGGCAATCGCCTTGACGATGTCACTGCCCCGATTGAATCCGCCATCGACGATGATCTTGGCGCGGCCTGCGACCGCAGCAACAATTTCCGGCAGCACTTCCATCGAGCCCAGCCCATGGTCGAGTTGACGTCCACCATGATTCGACACATAGACCATGTCGATGCCATGCTCAACAGCCATCAGGGCATCTTCGGCGGTGGCAATGCCCTTGAGGATCAGCGGAATACTGTGTTTTGCGCGGATCCGCTCGATGTCCTTCCAGCTGAACTGCGCCAGAAACTCCCGGCCAGGCACTACCGCGCGGCGGATATTGCGTTTGGCGATGTCGCGCTCGCGCCGGCTGTAAAGCGCCATGTCGACGGTGAAGCAGAAGGCTTGATTGCCGGTCTCGATCGCTTCGGCCATGGTCGCGTCGATCCAGGCTGCGTCGCCATAGACATAAAGCTGAAAAATCCGCAGCGCATCGGGCACGGCTTTGGCCAGTGCCGTCATGCCTGGTTCGCACACCGAACTGAGCATATGGGCAATGCCAAACTGCTCACAAGCTTTGGCCGAACTGACCGCAGCATCGGGTGAGAACAGTTCCAGGCTTCCAACGGGCGCCATCAAAAGCGGCAGCCGCAGTTGCCGGCCCAGAAAACTCAGCGATGAATCAATCTGGCTGACATCACGCAAGACCCTGGGGCGAAAGGCGAGCGAATCCAGCGCCAGGCGATTGCGCCTGAGGGTGGTCTCGGTTTCGGTGGCACCGACGATGTAGTCCCAGTCATCTTGATTGAGCTTTTGACGGGCCTTTTTAACCAGCTCATGCAGGGTCAGGAAAGGAGAGGCATTGGGCAAGGCGGTCATAGGCAGACAGTCATGTGGGCAGGGAAGGTAGCGCACTCTAGGTCGGGCCGGGGTTATCGTCAATGCGGCAAGCAGTTTCAAGCTGATTGCCTAGAATGCGGCAGGCGCGACCGGATTGACCGGATTTCTCGCTGCCAGGACAAGGAGATTTCCGACGATGCGCGCCACCGACAAGGCTTATTCCAGTTTGCAAGTCAACCCGCAGATCATTCGCGAGCTTGCACCGACGGGCGTTCTCAGGGCCGGCCTGAATCTGAGCAATTCCCTGCTCAACAATGGCAGAACGGAATCCGGTGAACCGACCGGTGTGGCGCCTGACATGGCACGCGCGATTGCTGATCACCTGGGGGTCGGCCTGGCCTTGGTCTCGTTTCCCTCGCCCGGTGTGTTGGCTGATGCTGCGGAGAGCAATGTCTGGGACATCGGTCTGATTGGTGCGGAACCGGCCCGCGCTGAAAAAATTGCTTTCAGCGCCGCCTATGTGGAAATCGAGGCCACCTACCTCGTCCCGGAGGATTCACCGTTTACCGACGCCACGGACGTTGATCGGCCAGGCGTTCGAATTGCTGTATCGCAGAGGACGGCCTATGACCTTTGGCTGGTTCGAAATATCCAGCATGCGAAGCTGGTGCATGCGCAAGGCTTTGATGCCACCTTCGAGATCTTTGTTCGCGATCGTCTGGATGCCATGGCGAGCCTTCGTCCGCTGTTGCTGGCCGATGTGCAGAAGCTGCCAGGGTTTCGCATTCTGGCGGGACAGTTCACCGCCATCCAGCAGTCGATCGGCACGCATAAATCACATTCAGCGGGCGCGGCCTTTCTGCGCGCCTTTGTGGAAGAAGCCAAAAGGTCGGGTCTGGTGGCGCAGTTGATTCAACGCCACCAAGTCGAAGGCCTGTCGGTCGCACCGCTTTACCCTGTCGAAGCCGAAAGCTGAAACTTCGTCCATCCCGATTCGCACAACCTTTGAAGGAAACACCATGCCCAAGGCTTACTGGATCAGCGCTTATCACTCAATCAGCGATACCGATGCGCTGGCTGCCTACGCAAAACTGGCCGGCCCCTCGCTGTCTGCTGCCGGTGGCCGTTTTCTCGCCCGCGGCCTGCCGGCTGCGGTGAAGGAGGCCGGCATGCAGCAACGCACCGTGCTGATCGAATTTGACAGCGTCGAAGCCGCGCTTGCCGCCTATGACAGCCCGGGCTACAAACTGGCCCTGGTGGCACTTGGGCCGAATTCGGTGGTACGCGATATGCGCATCATCGAAGGCGTCTAAGCGGGCCGGACCCGCCTGGAGTTGTCCCCGGCTGGGGTCAGACTCGATTTATTCCCGGGGAGCAGCCTGCGGCTGCCCGGTTAAATACACTCTGACCCCATTTCCCCCATTTTTCTAGGTCACGATTGTGCTCGAGCTATGAGCTTCGTTTTCGATGGAACTGACTCGGGCAAAACCAAATCAGCAAACTTTTCGCCAACGCTTCGCAGGTATTTTTTTCTTTCAAGCTCGGTTTCAAATTGAACAGCCAAGGGTCCATCCAGTAACAAGCATGCCAGGCCATGTACATGTGCCCAAAGTATGGTGGCCGTGGCGGGTTGCGCCTTATTGCCGTGAACAATGGTGTTGAGCCGAACCAACTCATCTCTTGCGCGGGCGCCTGAAGCTTGAACCGCAGGAAACCTTGAAGGATCGCAAACTTCAGGCCTGAACATGATCCGAAACACACCAGGCTGCACCAGCGCAAAGTCGACATAGGCAGCGCCAGAGGCTACTAAAGCGGCCCGCAATCCCTTCGAAACGCTTAGGTCATTGGCCTCTTTCAAGCGCTCGGCCAGAGCGTCAAAGCCATCGGCCACGAGCGATGCGAGGATTGCCTCTCTGTTTTCAAAGTAGTGATACGGAGCCTGGTGGGTGCAAGCGGCACGTCTTGCCACTTCCCGCATGCTCAAGGCCGCTGGACCGCCCTCATCCAACAACTGTCGGCTGGTAAGGAGCAGGTCGCGTTTGAGGTCTCTTGAAGGATCGGTCTTGGGTCTTCCCAGGCTTTTTGCGTTCATGTGGGTCATTTTCAAGAGTCTTGCTTGACGGTGTCTAGATAACGATTAGAATAATTAGACGGCGTCAATTTTACTGTCATTTACCGGCCGGAAACACAAGATTTCAATTTCTGAATGGGACGAAAATGATCTACAAAGACCGAATGACCGCGAAGATGGAGGGTGACTTCGTGGTGTTTCTCATAGGCATGCGGATCAATAAGCCTTTGATGCTTCACAAGTTGATACCCGTATTTGGCGCGATGCCAAAAATGCTCAAAGAGCTCTACACCAAACCCGAACTTGGGTTCATACATCATGAAATGTGGTTTTCACGCACCATCATCCTGGTTCAATATTGGCGATCCATCGAGCAATTGATGGACTATGCCAAAAACAAGGACTCCGAGCATTTACCGGCCTGGCAGGCCTTCAACAAATCCATCGGCACCGATGGCACTGTCGGCATTTGGCACGAAACCTACAAAGCCAGCCCTGGTACCTATGAGAACGTGTATGCGAATATGCCCGCCTTTGGCCTGGGTAAGGCCGGTACTCTGGTTCAAGCCAAGGGCAATCTCAAATCAGCATCGGACCGGTTGAAAAGCTGATCAACCTTGGAATGGTTGGCCTGAGATGGTGACTGGGATTGGTGTCTGGGGTCAGACTCGATTTAATCCCGGGGAGCAGCCTGCGGCGGCTCAGTTAAATACACTCTGACCCCATTTTCTCGGGCGAGTCAGGACCAGGTGACGGCGGCCGAGAACATATAGCCGGCGCCGTAAACGGTCTTGATGATTTTTGGATTCTGGGGATCTTCTTCGAGCCGGCGGCGCAGGCGCGAGATGCGGACGTCGATGCTGCGGTCCAGCGGCGACAGGTCGCGTTGGCCGACCAGTTGTTCGCGGGTGAGGATCTGGTGCGGGCGCTCGAGGAAGTTGCGCAGCACCTGGGTTTCGGCGGTGCCGAGCAGGTGATCGCTGCCATCGGCGGCGCGCAGGATGTTCGCGGCGCAGTCGAGGCTCCAGCCCTGAAAGCTCGCATGGCGCCGCTGTTTGCCTGGCGCGGCAATGGTCGAGCGGCGGCGCAGGATGCTGCGTACGCGGGCCACCAATTCGCGCGGCTCGAAGGGCTTGACCATATAGTCATCGGCGCCAAGCTCGAGCCCCATCACTCGGTCGACCATATGGCCGCGTCCGGTGAGGATCAGTACCCCGCATCCCGATAGCGCGGCAATCTGGCTGACCAGTTCGATGCCGTCGATGTCGGGCAGGCCGAGGTCGACAACGCAGAGGTCAGGGCGCGCCTGCTGCAGTCGCCGCAGCAAGCTGCCACCGCTGCGGAAGGCTTCGGTGGCAAAGCCGAATTCCTGCAGCGCGCCGACCACCAGCTTGGCGACTTCGGTGTCGTCCTCAACGACAAAGATCATTGCGGCAGGCAAGGGCTTGTTCATGAGCTGATCTCCTCGAGCATGGCGGCGAGCTGGGCGCGAGTGAAGGGCTTGCTCAGGATCGGCACCAGGCCGCCTTGCCCCTGCCGTTCCGGATGTTTCGGCTGTTCCGGCGCATAGCCGCTCATCAGCAGGATCTGTTGCAGTCCGACCTGGTCCCGCGCATAGGCAGCCAGCGCCCGGCCGTCAATCGTGCCGGGCATCACCATGTCCGACAGCAGCAAGGCGATGTCCGGGGTCTGCTCGAGGATCTGCATCGCTTCGCTGCCGCTGCCGGCTTCGATCACCGCAAATCCGAGCTCGCGCAACATGCGCCGCACCACCTTGCGGACTTCGGCCTCGTCCTCAACCAGCAAGGCCAGTCCGCGGCCGGCACTACTTGTTCCCGCAGCGGCGGCCAGCAGCGGCTGCTCGGCCTCGGCCGCGCAGGCCGGCAGCCAGAGCGCAACCTCGGTGCCCTGGCCTTGTCGGCTCTTGATGACGATCGCGCCGCCCGACTGCTGGATGAAGTCATGCACCATCGCCAGACCCAGGCCGGTGCCCAAACCCGGCCGCTTGGTGGTGAAGAAGGGCTCGAACACGCGGGCCAGGGTTTGCTCGTCCATGCCGCTGCCCTGGTCGCTGACTTCGATGCAGATATAGGCGCCGGGCGCGAGTTGCCGGTCTGCGGCCTGTGCGCTGTCGAGCCAAGCTGCTGACGCGCACAAGCTGATCCGGCCGGCTGCGGGCGAGGCATCGCGGGCATTGAAAATCAGGTTCAGCAGCGCCTGCTGCAACTGATCCGCATCGACCCAGGCCCAGAGCGGCGCGGCTGCAGCGGTCAACTCGATCTGCAGATTTTCGGGCAGGCTGCTGCGCAGCAAACCGATGTCAGCCTCAAGCAGCGGCACGATGTCGACGGCCCGGGCCTGCAGCGGCTGCCGGCGCGAAAACGACTGCAAGGCCTTGATCAGACCAGCACCGCGCCGGGCCGCATCAAGCGCCGGCTTGACAAAATCCGCCACCGCCTGCTTGCCACCGCTGGCATCGTCCAGCACGCTGAGGTTGCCGATGATGACGGTCAGGATATTGTTGAAGTCATGCGCCAGGCCGCCCGTCAACTGGCCCAGCGCTTCCATCTTGCGCGCCTGTATCAGCAGATCCTGGGCACGCTTTTCAGCACTGATGTCAAAAGTCAGCTCAAAACATCCGGCCACCGAACCATTGGCCGAAATCTCCGGAATCAGGGTGGTGCGGGCCGTCACCCGGCTGCCGTCGATACGCTGGATTTCATACTCGAAAGTGGCGGCTGCGCCGGCGAAAGCTCGCGTCACATAGGGCCTGATGCCGGCAAAGGTGTCGGCACCGAGGAACTCCTTGGCGCTGACTTTGCCGGGCGCCGCCGGATCGAGTCCGAACCAGTCCTGGTAACCACGGTTGATATAGCGGTAGACCCGGTCGCGGTCGGAATAGGCAATCAATGCCGGAATCGAGTCGGTGATCAAGCGCATCTGCGCCTCGCTGCGCCGCAACTCCGCAGTGCGCTCGGCCACATGGCTTTCGAGCGTCTGGTTCTGCTTGAGGATCTGCGCCTGCGCTTGCCGCTGGTCGCTGACGTCCGAATACAGGGTCACAAAGCCATGTTCGGGTACCGGCAGGCCGCGCACCAGCAAGACGGTCCCGTCAGGCCTTGTGCGCTCGATCTGATGCTCGGTGAAGGCCCGTGCGGCTGCCATGCGGGTGTCGATATGGGCCTGCGGGTCGCCGCCGCCGTAGTCGCCGCGCAAGGCATTGAAACGAATGAAGCTTTCGAATGGGGCGCCAACATAGGCCATCTCAGCCGGGAAGTCGAGCAAGCGCAGAAAAGTCGAATTCCAGGCCACCAGGCCAAGATTGCTGTCGATCAGGGTGAAGCCCTGGTCGATCAGATTCAGCGCCGCTTGCAGCGATTCATAACGCTTGAAGCGTGAATCGGGAAGATTGGCGATGGAATCGGTCAAGGCGGGCCTGTGGCTGTGAGCTGCTGGATGCTTGCCCATCATAGGAGCCCCGCACCGGCACCCTTGCAATCATTCGTTACATTCTCGCGCGGCTGTTGAAACAGTCCCTCGTCATCATCCACGCATCGGCAGCAGACCCATCCGGCAAGAGGCGGGCTGCAAGCGAATTCTTGATGCGGAGACAAGATGACGAGTTCGAATCCCTACCCAATCGACCTGGAAGGTTGCGAGGCAAATCGCACCTGCTGCGCTCGCCCTGGCGCTGAGGGATCGGGCCGACCCTGTCGACTGCGCCCCGCGCCAGCCAGGCAATCGGCTCCGGCCATCGCATGAGGACCCACCACATGTCTGACGACATCATTTTGCAGACCCGCGGCCTGACCAAGGAATTCAAGGGTTTCAGCGCAGTTCAAGACGTCAACCTGAGCGTCAAGCGCGGCACCATCCATGCGCTGATCGGCCCCAACGGCGCCGGCAAGACCACCGTCTTCAACCTGCTGACCAAGTTCTTGCAGCCGACCAAGGGCAGCATCCACTTCAACGGCGTCGACATTTCAGCCGAAGAGCCGGCGCAGATCGCCAGGCGCGGCGTGATCCGCTCGTTCCAGATTTCGGCCACCTTCGGTCATATGACCGCGCTTGAAAACGTTCGCGTCGCCTTGCAGCAAAAGCTTGGCACTTCATTCCATTTCTGGCGCTCGGGCGCCAGCCTGAACCAGTTGAACGGCCAGGCGATGGCCTTGCTGGAGCAAGTCGACCTCGGCCAATATGCCAGCACCCTGGCGGTCGAGATGCCTTACGGCCGCAAACGCGCGCTCGAGATCGCCACCACGCTGGCGCTCGACCCCGAGCTGATGTTGCTCGACGAGCCGACCCAGGGCATGGGCCATGAAGACGTCGATCGCGTCGCCGATCTGATCCGCAAGGTGGCTGCCCAGCGCACCGTGCTGATGGTCGAGCACAACCTCTCGGTAGTTGAAAAACTCAGCGATGTGATCACCGTATTGCAGCGCGGCCAGGTCCTAGCTGAAGGGCCTTATTCGGTGGTGTCGCAAGATCCGCGTGTTCTTGAAGCTTATGTCGGAGTGGAAGCATGAAATCCGCATATTCCAAGGGCAATGAAATCCTGCGCATCAACGACCTGCATGCCTTCTACGGCGAGTCGCATATCCTGCATGGCATCGACCTGACAGTCCACGAAGGTGAACTGGTCACGCTGCTGGGCCGCAATGGTTCCGGGCGTTCGACCACGCTGAAAGCCATCATGGGCCTGGTCGACCGGCGCACCGGTTCGGTGATGCTCAACGGCACCGAGATCACGGCCCTGGCGCCGCACCATATCGTGCGTCTGGGCATCGGTTACTGCCCCGAAGAGCGCGGCATTTTCTCGGGCCTGAGCACCGAAGAAAACCTGTTGCTGCCACCGATCGTGCGCTCCGGCGGCATGACGCTGGACGAGATCTACACCTTGTTCCCCAACCTCTACGAGCGCCGCGACAGCCCCGGCATGCGCTTGTCGGGCGGCGAGCAGCAGATGCTGGCGATGGCGCGCATCCTGCGCACCGGCGCGCGCCTGCTGCTGCTCGACGAGATCACCGAAGGCCTGGCCCCGGTGATCGTCAAGAAGCTCGGCGAAGTGATCCGCCTGCTCAAGTCCCGCGGCCACACGATCGTGCTGGTCGAGCAGAACTTCCGCTTTGCCGCGCCCCTGGCCGACCGCCACTATGTTCTTGAGCATGGTCGCATCGTCGCCACCGTGACCCAGGACGAACTCGAATCCAAGACCGAGATGCTGCACCAACTCCTCGGGGTTTAAGCAGCGCAACACCCACCATCCACTTTTCAAAAGCACCGGAGACTTTCCATGAAGTTCAAGACCCTCACCCTCGTCGCCGCGCTCAGCGCAGCCATCGCCCCTGCCGCCCAGGCCCAGGTCTCGGACGGCGTCGTGCGCATCGGCGTGCTGACCGACCTGTCGGGCGTCTATTCGGACGTGGCTGGCAAGGGCACCGTGGTCGCCACGCAAATGGCGATTGACGATTTCCTGGCCAAGGAAAAGCCGGCCTTCAAGATTGAAATGGTCTCGGCTGACCACCAGAACAAGGGCGACATCGCTGCCAACAAGGCGCGTGAATGGTTCGAGCGCGGCGGTGTTGACGTGGTGTCGGAACTGGTCACCACCTCGGTGGCCCTGGCAGTGCAGAAAATCGCCAAGGAAAAGAACCGCATCGCATTGATTTCCGGCGCGGCTTCGACGCGCGTCACCAATGAAGACTGCAACGACGTCACTGTCCATTGGACCTACGACACCTATGCGGTAGCCAATGGCACAGCCAAGGCCGTGACCCAGTCAGGCGGCAAGAAATGGTTCTTCCTGACCGCCGACTATGCTTTCGGTCATTCGCTCGAAAAAGATGCCGCGGCGGTTGTCAAGGCCAATGGCGGCGAAGTGCTCGGCGCGGTTCGGCATCCGTTTCCGGGTGCTGATTTCTCGTCCTTCCTGCTCAAGGCCCAGGCCTCCGGCGCGCAGATCATCGGCCTGGCCAATGCCGGCGGCGACACCATCAATTCGATCAAGCAGGCGGCTGAATTCGGCATCACGCCCAAGCAGCAATTGGCTGGCTTGCTGATGTTCATCTCCGATGTGCATTCGCTGGGCCTCAAAACGACCCAGTCGATGTATCTGACCGAAGGCTTCTACTGGAACCTGAACGACGACACGCGGGCCTGGTCGAAGCGTTTCTTTGACCTCCAGAAACGCATGCCGACGATGATCCAGGCCGGCCAATATTCATCGGTGATGCATTACCTGAAGGCGGTCAAGGCCGTCGGCAGTGATGACACCGCCCGCGTGATGACACAGATGAAGAAGACGCCGATCAACGACTTTTTTGCCAAGAACGGCGTGATCCGTGCCGATGGCCGCATGGTGCATGACATGTATCTGCTGCAGGTGAAGAAGCCGGCCGAGTCGACGACACCTTGGGACTATTACAACGTGCGCGCCACGATCCCGGCGGCCGAGGCCTTCCAGCCGCTGTCGGCTTCGACCTGTCCCTTGATCAAGAAATAAGCCGGACCGGCCCTGCGGCGCGACCCCGAGGCGGGAAGTGCTGCAGTTTCACGCAAGCGGTTTCAAGCAATCGGTATCAGGCATGCAAATCTTCGGCATCACCTCTCAGGAACTGTTCGGGCAACTGCTGCTCGGGCTCATCAATGGCTCGTTTTACGCCGTGCTGAGCCTGGGGCTGGCGGTCATCTTCGGGCTGCTCAACGTCATCAACTTTGCGCATGGCGCGCTGTACATGCTGGGCGCGTTTCTGGCCTTGATCGGGCTGACCCAGTTCGGCGTCAGCTACTGGGTGGCGCTGCTGGCGGTGCCGGCCCTGCTGGCCCTGCTGGGTGTGCTGATCGAGCGGCTGATGTTGCGCCACCTGTACAAGCTCGACCATCTCTACGGTCTGCTGCTGACCTTCGGGCTGGCGCTGATCGCCGAGGGCACGATGCGCTATTTCTTCGGCATTTCGGGCGAAAGCTACTCAGTGCCTGAAGAGCTGGCCGGCGGCATCAACCTCGGCTTCATGTTCATGCCGCTGTATCGCGGCTGGGTCGTGGTGGCGGCGCTGACGGTTTGCTTCGGTACCTGGTACGTGATCGAACGCACTTCGCTCGGCGCCACGCTGCGTGCCGCAACCGAGCGGCCGCAACTGGTGCAGGCGCTGGGCATCAATGTGCCGGTGCTGGTCACGGCCACCTATGCCGGCGGCGTCGCCTTGGCCGGTTTTGCCGGCGTGCTGGCCGCACCGGTGGTGCAGGTCAACCCCTTGATGGGCTCGAACCTGATCATCGTCGTCTTCGCCGTCGTCGTCATCGGCGGCATGGGCTCGATCCTGGGCGCCATCGTCACCGGCCTCGGCCTGGGTTTGATCGAAGGCCTGACCAAGGTCGTTTATCCCGAAGCCTCGGGCGTGGTGATCTTCATCGTGATGATCGCCGTGCTGCTGGTGCGTCCTGCCGGCTTGTTCGGCAAACAGGCTTGAAGGAATCCCCATGAGCAACAACCTTTCCCGCAACCAGCAAGCCTCGAGCCCGATCTGGGGCTATGGGCTGCTGATCGTCATCGGCCTGATCGCGCCCTTCGTCGTCTACCCGACCTTTTTGATGAAGGTGCTGTGTTTCGCGCTGTTCGCCTGCGCTTTCAATCTGCTGCTCGGCTTTGCCGGCCTGCTGTCCTTTGGCCATGCGGCGTTTTTCGGCGCGGCGGCCTATGTCTGCGCCTGGCTCAGCAAGGCCCTCGGCCTGTCGCCCGAACTGTCGATCCTGGCGGGTGGTTTGGTGGCCGCCGCCTTGGGGCTGCTGTTCGGCGCGCTGTCGATCCGCCGCACCGGCATCTACCTGACGATGATCACGTTGGCGCTGGCACAACTGGTGTTCTTCTTCGCTGTGCAATTGCCCTTCACCGGGGGTGAGGACGGCCTGCAGGGCGTGCCGCGTGGCAAGCTGTTCGGCCTGATCGACCTGACTGACAACCTGGCGATGTACTTCTTCGTCTTCGCGGTCTTCCTGGCCGGTTTCTGGCTGATCCAGCGCACCGTCAGTTCGCCCTTCGGCCAGGTGCTCAAGGCGATCCGCGAAAACGAGCCGCGTGCGATCTCGCTCGGCTATGACGTGGCGCGCTACAAGCTGCTGGCCTTCGTGCTGTCGGCCTTTCTTGCCGGCGTGGCGGGCGGCATGAAGTCCCTGGTGTTCCAGCTGGCCTCGCTGACCGATGCGCATTGGCATATGTCGGGCGAGGTCGTGCTGATGACGCTGCTCGGCGGCCTGGGCACCCTGTTCGGCCCGGCGGTCGGCGCCTTCGTCATCGTCGTGCTCGAGAACGAATTGGCCGACAAGGTCGGCCCCTGGGTCACCGTGATCATGGGCGCAATCTTTGTTGTCTGCGTGCTGGCTTTCAGGCGCGGCCTGGTCGGTGAGTTGCTGGCCTTGCGCGGCCACAAGGCGCCGCAGCAAGGCCATTAAGAAATTTTCCGGAGAATCCCCATGAGCCCATACGCCGCCCCTTTGCGCGACATGCTGTTCACGATGCAGGAAATCGGCGGGCTTGATGCCGTGCTGGCCCAGCAAGCCAATCAGGAACTCAGCGCTGACCTGGTCGAAGCGATCCTGGATGAAGCGTCGAAGTTTGCCGCCAATGTGCTGGCGCCGATCAATCAGCAGGGCGACCAGCAGGGTTGCAGCTGGAACGACGGCGTCGTGACCACGGCCGACGGCTTCAAGCAGGCCTATAGCGGCTTTTGCGAGACCGGCTGGAACGGCATGCCCGCGCGTGCCGAGTTCGGCGGCCAGGGCCTGCCGACGCTGCTGTCGACCGCCGTGCTGGAAATGTGGAAGTCATCGAACATGGCTTTTTCGCTCTGCCAGATGCTGACGCTCGGCGCGGTCGAGGCGATTGCCCACCATGGCAGCGCTGAGCTTCAGCGCATCTATTTGCCGGCGATGGTTGAAGGCCGCTGGACCGGCACCATGAACATCACCGAGCCGCAGGCCGGCTCCGATCTGGCCGCCATCGCCAGCAAAGCCAGCCCCGAGGGGGATCACTACCGCGTCAGCGGCAGCAAGATCTTCATCACCTGGGGTGAGCATGACCTGGCCGAAAACATCATTCACCTGGTGCTGGCGCGCTTGCCCGATGCGCCGGCCGGGGTCAAAGGTATTTCGCTGTTCCTGTGTCCGAAGTTCCTTGTCAACGCCGATGGTTCGCTGGGCGAGCGCAACGACCTGCTGTGCACCTCGATTGAACACAAGCTGGGCATCCACGGCAGCGCCACCGCATCGATGAGCTTTGGTGAAGGGCAGGGCGCCATCGGCTGGATGGTCGGCGAGCCGCATCAGGGCCTGGCTTGCATGTTCACGATGATGAACCATGCGCGGCTGAACGTCGGCCTCGAAGGCGTGGCCATCTCCGAGCGCGCCTACCAGCAGGCCCGCAGCTTTGCGCTCGACCGGGTGCAGGGTCGGACGATGGGCCGCAGCGCCGAGCCAGGCGCAGCGCCGAGCAAGACCATCATCGGCCACCCCGATGTGCGGCGCATGTTGATGGGTATGAAGACCCGCATCGAAGCGATGCGCGCGCTGGCCTATTACACCGCCGGGCAGATGGATCGCGCTCAGGGGCATGAAGATCCGCTGCTGCGCAGCAGCGCCCAAACACGGGTCGACCTGCTGATCCCGATCGTCAAAGGCTGGTGCACCGAGAACGCGCTGGACATCACCTCGAACGGCGTGCAGATCCATGGCGGCATGGGTTTCATCGAAGAAACCGGCGCCTCGCAGCATCTGCGCGATGCGCGCATCACCACCATCTACGAAGGCACGACGGCGATCCAGGCGAATGACCTGATCGGCCGCAAACTGTCCCGCGACGGGGCCGCAGCGATGCAGCAATTGATCGCCACGATGAATGCCGACGCGACCCTGATCGCCGGGCAGGGCGATGGCCTGCTGAGCGAAGTCGCGGCCGCGCTGGACCGTGGCTTGCGGGCCTTGGGCCAGGCCACCGAAGGCCTGCTGGTTGCCACGCCGCATGCGGCCGCAGCCAGCGCGGTGCCCTATCTGAAACTCTGCGGCACCGTGATTGGCGGCTGGCTGATGGCTCGCGCAGCCGATGCCGCCAGCGCGCAATTGGCAAGATCAGACGCCGATGCCGAGTTCCTGTCCGCCAAGCGCATCACCGCCCATCATTACGCCCTGCATGTGTTGCCCGAAGCCGGCGCGCTGCGCGACGCCATCCTGCACGGCGCCGCCACCACCCTGGCCCTCACCGACGCACAGTTCTGAGACCGCGCATAAGGTCCGGAAGGACCTTATGGCTGACGAAGGACTGGCGGCGATACAAGCCGACTGGCTAAGCGGGGCCTGCCTGCGCATGGCCTTGCGCCTGCGAAGG
>JBIKPD010000297.1:0-5072 GCA_044357665.1 Roseateles sp.
GAAATGCCGATTGCACAGTCTCGCTGGCCGCAGTGGGATTGGTACGGCTTGCGCCTTCGGGCGCGTTGTGCGCGACATGGGTTTGCATCAATCTTCCTCGTCTGGTCTGGTTTGCTTCAATATGAGTGGGCTGAGCCGATAGCGCAGTCATCGATTCTTTGTTCTGGCACGCCGATTGGCTTGCATATTTCTATTTTTCTGGCTCGTATCTGGCGCTTTTGCTGCTTGCCACGACCGCTGTCAGGCGCAATAGCGAAATCAATGCACGACTTCGACGCCCACTATATCTGGTGTCACCGCCGCTTTCAAGCACTACCGATAGCGTATCTATCCCATTGACCGCAAGCCCGGAATGCGCTACTGCAGCGTCCGGCGCGGGTTCAGGCACCCAGTCCGGGGGCTTCGCCAGACTTGATTCCGAGCCTTGCCATGCGATAGCGAATTTGCCTCAATGACAAGCCCAGTTTTGCACCAGCGGCAGTGCGATTGAAGCCATGGCGCTCCAGCATGCGCTGCAAAATACTGCGCTCAATTTCGTCCAGATAGGCCGCCAGATCCAGCGGTAAATCCAGCTCGCCCATCGGTCCATTGACCGCTGCGCCCGCTGAAGTTTCAGGCTGGCCGAGTTGCGCCGATTGATCCGAACAGTCCAGTCGAGCCATCGGTGATTCATCGAGCAAGGATTCCGGCAGGACCAGATCGTCGGCGTCGATCGCCTCGGCTCCTGACAAGGCCAAAGCACGGTGCAGGAGATTTTCCAATTCGCGCACATTGCCGGGGAAGGCATAGCGGTGCAGCCTGGCCAGGGCAGCAGGGGTCAAATATGGCGAGGGCGATACCCCGGCATCGCTGGCAATGCGCTCGAGCAGGCTCGCGCTGATCCTGGCCACATCCTCGATCCGCTCGCGCAGCGGCGGCACGCGGATCTGGATCACGTTCAGGCGGTAAAACAGATCCTGACGGAAGCGACCAGCCAGCACCTCGGCGGCCAGATCCTTGTTCGTGGCACTGAGGATGCGGACATTGACCGGCGTTTCCAGCACTGCACCCACAGGTCGCACCTTGCGCTCCTGGATCGACCGCAAGAGCTTGCTCTGCATCGTCAAGGGCAGGTCGCCAATCTCGTCCAGAAACAGCGTTCCCCCATCAGCAGCCTGAAAGAACCCCTCGCGGTCTTCATGCGCGCCGGTAAAAGCACCCTTGCGGTAGCCGAAGAACTCAGCTTCCAGCAATTGCTCAGGGATAGCGCCGCAGTTGACCGCCACAAAAGCATGGCACTTGCGCAAATTGCAATCGTGAATCGCCCGCGCGACGAGTTCCTTGCCGGTGCCCGACTCGCCTTGCAAGAGCACCGGTGCCATGCTTCGCGAGACCTTTTCGATCAATTCGAGCATTTGCTGCATTGCCGCTGATTGGCCGGCCAACCGGGCCAACGCCGGGTTGGCAGCTTCAGCAAGGGCAGCATTCGGCGCATCACGCAGCGCTTGCACCGGCGATATTGAAGGCTGCCGGCCCAGCGCAGCAGCCACGGCGAGGCGGAATTGGCGCAGATCCACCGGCTTGGTCAGATAGTCATAGGCGCCAGCCTTCAAGGCCTCGACTGCATTTTCAGCCGAGCCGAAGGCGGTGATCACCAGCGTCTTCTCGCTGCGATGCTGACGCTCGATCCAGTGCAGCAGATCGAGTCCAGTGCCATCTGGCAAGCGCATATCGGTGATGACAGCGCTGTAATTACGTCGCTGAAGGCAAGAAAGCGCCTCAGTGACTGACCCGGCCGACTCCAGCTCGTAGCCCTCACGCAAAAGGGTCAATTCATACAGCGTGCGCAAATCCGGCTCGTCATCGACGACCAGCAAACTGAAAACGGACTCATTGGACATGCTGACTACGGGGGTACTAGAGGCGGCTCATTGGCGTTGGAAAATCAAAGCGACGCAGCCAGACGGTGAATTCGTTGCCCGGCAGCGGAACCGATCGTCGCTTGCATTCGATCCTTGCGTCATAGCGTTCGCACAATTCGCGGCAAATAAATAAGCCCAGGCCAGATCCCCGGCTGCTGGTGGAGAAAAAAGGCTCAAACAGATGTTGCTCGACCTCGGGCGGAATCGGCGCTCCGGCGCTGAATACCGTCAACCGCACGGATGGCTCGCCTTCGCCGGCCGATCCAGCTGCCAGCGCGACCTGCACCTGCCCGGCGTGGCGCAGCGCGTTATCCAGCAGGTTGACCAGCACCCGGCGCAAATGCTCGGCGTCAAACGAAACCAGCAGCGCCTGTTGCGGCAGCGTGCAGCTGACGGCAGCGTCCGGGCCGTAACCGAGCTGATTGGTACGGGCCCAGTCACGACAGATTTCGCCGACCAATTTACCGGCCTCGACCGGCAAACTGGCTGTCGCCTGGCTTGGCGCCACGGCCATCACGTCGTCGACGATGCGCTTGAGCCGCTGCACATTGAATTCCACGATACCGGTCAGCTGCCGGGCCCGGGCTTCGCCGCTGTCTTCGGCCAACAGCGCATTGGCCTGGGCAATTGCCGCCAGCGGGTTGCGGATTTCATGCGCTATGCCGGCCGAGACCCGGCCCATGGCAGCCAGCTTCTCCTGTTGGCTGCGCGCCAGCACCTGCCGCTTGTCTTCGAGCAGAAGAACGCATAAATCCTCGGTCAGGTTGGCCTCCTGGCGCCTTGTGAAGCGCAGCCTCAGCCGCAAACTGCGCTGCGAGCCACCAGGCAAATCGATCGCAATATCACGTCCGGTTTCGGGCCAGCGCCCCCCGGAAAATGCCTGCTCCACGGCGAGCACCAGCGCCTGCCAGCGGGCCACACCGGGCAACTGGAACGGCGTCGCGCGTGACGATCCCGGCTCGTCCAGCAAACTGATTGCGGCAGGATTGGCCGCCCGCACCAAGCCCCCGCGGTCGACCACCAGCACGCCTTCCTGCATTTCTGCGATCACCAGACGATTGAGTTCCGCCTGTTGATGGGCGATCTCCATGCTGCCGCGCGCGGCATGCACTTCACGGGCCAGCCGACTGGCCATTTCGCTAGCCAGCAGACTGACAACAAAAAATCCGCTGCCCAACAGCCCGGCCTGAGTCATGCGCAAACCCACATCCGCGCCCTGCAAGACATCCCAGCCAGCCACCACCAACATCAGCAGCGTGGCCGTCGCCGCCGTGGCCAGACCCTGCAAGCGCGGCGCGAGCACACCGGCCATCAGCACAGGCAGCACCAGCATCGCGCCGTAATTGACCCCATGGTCAAAGGCCATCAATAAACCGAATACCGCCAGATCGAGCCCGATACTGCCCCACCACAAGGGACTGGCGACACGCACTGGCAACTGCGCCTCGGCATCCCGCTTTGACCACAGCCATTGCGCCAGCGCCTGGATGGCGTAGCCCAGACAGAGGACGATCGTCCAATGCGGCGCCGGCGAACCGAGTTGCAGCGCGATCAACTGGGCAAACACCAGGGCCAGCCCCAAAGCTGCACGCGCCGCCAGAAAAGCACGTGAAAGCCTGCTCATTGCCAAGCCTTGATTGCCAGCGTTTACCGCTGCATTTTCGTTTCGAGAAGGCTGAAAGAAGGAATGTGAGTCCTCGCAAACTTCAGCGATCAACTCAGGCTTTGCGTCAAGCGGCCGGGCCGGATCACTATCTACGCTGGAAGCCGACCCGAACCAGGCCGGCTGTTTCACGGCTGCCCGCCATGCTCCGCCTCGTACGCTTCGCGATGCGCGGCGCTGCAAAAACGGCCACCGCGGCCGGGCAGCGTTTCATCGAGCGGCAAATGCAAGCCGCATTGCTCGCAGCTCGCCATGGTTTTTGGCGGAATTGGGGCTCGCGCCGGGCTCGAACCGGTTGGTGGCCTGGCCTTTTTGAAGCCGATGAGGAAGGCAATCAAGCCCAGCAAAATCAATAGCAGCAGGTATTTCATGACCTTCGGGTTCAGGGGCCATAGGGCCGCTGCAACACCACCTCCAGCACGAAGCGCGAGCCAACATAGGAGAGAAGCAACAGCAAGGCACCAAAATAAAGCCAACGGGTCGCGCGCCGGCCACGCCAGCCAAAGATGCTGCGCCCGGCAAGCAAGCCCGTCAAGACCACCCATCCAAGAACCGCCAGCAGGTTCTTGTGATCCCAGCGCCAATGCGGTGTGAACCACCAGCCGAGCAACAAGGCCAGCGACAGCACCGCGACCCCGACGCCGACGAACTGGAAGGTCAAACGCTCGAGTTGCAACAAGGGCAGTCCCGGTGGCTGGCCCGCGCCATCCAATGTTCTCGTCAGACGGCGCATCTGGCGCTCGGCCCGGTTCAGCAACACCGCATGCAACACGGCAACGCCGAACATACCGTAAGAAGCCAGCCCGAACACCCAATGCAAGGGGGCCCAGGGTGAGCCCGCCAGCGGTCTGGCCTCGCCGGGAAACACGACCGCCAAGACCACCGCCAGTGCGGCCAAGCCGGCCAGAACCCGGCGTGCGCTGGGCAGATGCAAGAACCGGCTTTCGATCAGATAGACCGTCATCACCAGCCAGACCGTCATCGACAAGGCCGGCGCAAAACCAAAGCGCGCGCCAACACTCGTCTTGCCGATGCCGGCAATATCAAACACCAGCGCCAGCAATTGTGCGAACCAGGCGAGCAGCAACCAGGCATCGATTCGCTGCACTGGCGACCCCATGTTCCGGGGCACCAGCACGGCAGCCAGATAGGCCGCCACGGCCACCAAACTGGCAAGACCCAGCGCGAGGCTGGCGTCAAATGGAAGGCTGGGCGATAAAATCATGGTCACAGTGTACTTTTGCGCGCCACTCTGACCGGCAGGCGCGAATATCAATGGCATCAAATCTGACCGACCGCCTGAGCCGTCTCGTAAAAACGATGCGTGGCCAGGCCCGCATTACCGAAAGCAATGTCCAGGAAATGCTGCGCGAGGTACGCATGGCATTGCTGGAGGCCGATGTGGCCCTGCCCGTCGTGCGCGACTTCATCACCAGAGTCAAGGACAAGGCGCTGGGTGCCGAAGTCGTCGGTTCGCTGTCACCGGGTCAGGCGCTGGTAGGCATCGT
>JBIKPD010000299.1:0-5037 GCA_044357665.1 Roseateles sp.
ATTTCCGCTCCTACCGGATGCATATCGATGGCCAGTGGGTCGATGCAGCCGATGGCCATGGGTTTGATTGCATCGATCCCTATACAGGCCTTGCCTGGGCGCGTGTGCCTACCGCCACCGCTGCCGATGTGGACGCGGCGGTGGCCGCAGCCAGGCTTGCTTTCGAACAGGGCGATTGGGCGAACGCCTTGCCCGCCAAGCGGGCGCGCCTGCTGCGCAAGCTCGGCGACCTGATCGAAAGCGAATTCCAGGAACTTGCGAATGTGCAGGTGCTCGAGAATGGCAAGCTGATGCGCGAGGTGCTGGGCCAGACCCAGGGGCTCGCGGCATTTTGTTATTACTTCGCCGGTGCGGCCGAACATCTGCATGGCGACACGGTGCCGGTCAGCCTGCCTGACATGTTCAACTACACGACGCGCGAGCCGATCGGCGTGATCGCCGCTGTCACCCCCTGGAACAGCCCGCTCGCCTTGTTGTTCTGGAAGCTGTGTCCGGCGCTTGCGGCAGGCAATACGATCGTGGTCAAGCCCTCGGAAGTCACGCCGGTCTCGACACTGGTCTTCGCCGAACTGGTCGAGAAGGCCGGTTTCCCCAAAGGCGTGTTCAATGTGGTGACTGGCGATGGCAGCGTCGGGGCGGCGCTGGTCAAGCATCCCGGGGTCGACAAGATCGCGTTCACCGGCTCCACCGCGGTCGGCATCGCGGTCGCGAAGGAGGCCGCATCGCGCCTGGCGCGGGTGTCGCTCGAGCTTGGCGGCAAGTCACCCAATATCGTGTTTGCCGATGCGGAATTCGACAATGCCATCAACGGCATCCTGGCGGGCATCTTCGGCGCCACGGGTCAGACCTGCCTGGCGGGATCGCGTGCGCTGATTCATGTGGACATCTACGAGCAATTCGCCAAGCGCCTGGTGGAGCGTGCCCGCGCGATCAAGCTCGGCGACCCCTTGCATCCCGAATCTGAAATGGGTACCTTGTCGTGCCGCATGCAATACGACAAAGTCATGCACTGGATTCAGGTCGGTCTGGAAGATGGCGCCGAGTTGTTGACCGGAGGCAGGCACCCGACAGCGGCCGCCTTGCAAAAAGGCCTGTTCGTCGAGCCCACGATCTTCGGCAATGTCTGCAACAGCATGAGGATCGCGCGCGAGGAGATATTCGGGCCAGTGCTGTGCCTGATTCCGTTCAAGGATGAAGCCGACGCGATTGCAATCGCCAACGACACCCGCTTCGGTCTGGCCGCGGGTGTCTGGACCAATGACATCAAGTGCGCGAACCGGATGATCAAGAAGATCCGGGCCGGCACGGTCTGGGTCAACACCTATCGCCGGACCGGTTATTCGATGCCGTTCGGCGGCATGAAGCAAAGCGGCTTGGGGCGCGAAAACGGACGTGAAGCGATCCATGAGTACACCGAAGTCAAGAGTGTGTGGATCGATTCGGGCCCCGGCATGCGCGACCCTTTCAATCCACGCGCATGAAGCGCTTGCGAGTGCTGGCCCGCGCTTGGGAAATGGCTGCCTGATCGGGTTTGCTGGCTGGGTGGAAACGAAGTGCCGGCGTGCCAAGACTGACCTCAAGCGCCTGAACGGGTGACAGGTTGAGCGCATGCTGCGGAATCCGCGGCTTGATCGGTTTCGAAAAATCAGATTCACCAACTGGCAGGGACTGCGATGCTGGCGCAGCCGAACAGAGGCAGAATTCGAGTCTGTCGTTCTTGAATTAATATGACGTATCAAGCATTCGGTAGTTCAATGCTTGATCAAGCGAGGGCCTGTTGCTCTGGCATTTGTCTGAATGTAGGAGTCCCAAAATGACTGCTGTCAACTTGAACACGGCCCCTCAGGCGCCTTTGCTGCAAAGCGCTGGCACTTTGCAGCAAAGGCCAAAAATGGCCGCTGCGCCCGATGTTGAGTTGCAACCGATCGCTCAAGGTGGGCAAGCCAAGGTGGAGGAAGCCTTGCGTCCGACACGCGAAGCAGTCGACCAGGCGGCGCATCGGATCGAGCAGTTCGTCCAGTCTGTCGGGCGCAGCATGTCGTTCAGCGTGGACGCCAGTTCAGGGCAAAGGATTTTGCGCGTGGTGGATTCGCAAAGCGGCGAAGTCATCAGGCAAATCCCTGCCGAGGAAACCCTCCGGGTCGCGCGGGCGGTTGAGTATATGCAGAGCATGCTGGTCAACCAGCGCGCTTGAATACAGTGCCGATGCGGCTTTGATCTCTGCCCGCGTGCGGGGTGTCGCTCGAGTTTGGCGGCGAGTCACCCCATATCGTGTCTCCCGATGCGGAATTCGACAATGCCATCAATGGCGTCCGGGCAGATCCGGGCCGGCATGGTCTGGGTCAACACCAATCGCCGGACCGGCTATTCGATGCCGTTCGGCGGCATGAAGCCAAGCGGCCTGGGGTGCGAAAACGGGCGTGAAGCGATCCATGAGTACACCGAAGTCAAGAGTGTGTGGATCGATTCTGGCCCCGGCATGCGCGACCCTTTCAATCCACGCGCCTGAAGCGGAGTTGTCCGCGGCAACCCGCCGGAACTTTAGGAAGAAGCTTCCAATCCGCTTGAGGTATGGCAGGCAGAAATAGTTATCGGCGTTAGCGGCAGTTGTTGTGTAACTTCCACTTCTCTTCATGCCCCATGGCCTTGGCAAATTCAGGGACCCGGCAGCGTTCCTGTTCGGCCGGGTCTAGGGCAGGCGCTGGCGCCGTGCTGGCGCCCTGTGTTGGCGCTGTCAGGCCCGCGCCAGTGCGGTAGACCCATTGCCAGACTGCGCCCAGCATCAAAAAGAACAACAGAAGAACGACGATTTGGGCAAGGCTGGTGCGGCTGCGCTGCGCCGGCGCCAGCACGCAACTGCCGCCAGGGCAAAGCTGGGCCGCCTCCTTGTTGAACCAGTTGTAGACCTTGCAGCCGACGCAGATGCCAAAGGCAGCCTCGAAGAACAGCAGCAGCAGGCAGATCGAGCAGACGATCATGTTGATCGGCCCAATCACCTGGCGGATCACTAACAGGTAAAGCATGGCCAGCGCCAGCAGGAAGCCAATGGCCCAGGCAAATCGCTTTTGTGGCGCACCGACGTACTCGGGTTGCTGTTTTCGAACCACCCACTGGCCGATGATCAGGCTCGGCGCGTAGCGCGGATTGATGAACAAGCGCAGCGTGAAGTCGATCAGGAACAGCAGCACAAAGACGCGGGTCGGCTGGTAGTTCCCCACCAGCCAGGCGTTCATGAAGGCGATGACGGCAAAGAAGAACAGGATGCCGGCGCCGGCACGTACGGCGCGTTCGTTGAGAACCGGCACTGCGTATTCAGGAAGGCGCTGGCCGAATTGAAAAATGGAAGAGGTCATGGGTGGCTGCTGGTGCCGTAATGGTGCAAGTATCGGTGCAAAGCTTGGCATCCGGTGTTGCCAAGCTTGTCCGCACGCAAGCTTGAAACAAACCCATCCGCAACTCGCAAAACTGCGGGTTCGCAGCGGGTGCTGTCTTAGCCAAATTGCGCCGTAAGGACTGCTACGGGCAGGGCGCCGGCGCTGCCGAATCCAGGTTCAATAGCCCAGCGCCAGCCCCGAGTTGCGCCGCGGATCGTTAGCGCCGTAGAAGCGGTTCTTGCCGACCGGCTTGCCGCCCAGCGTCGGCGCGCCGATCAGGATCGCGGCGAGGTGGTTGGCCGGTTGCGGGCCGCCGAGTTTGTGGCCCATCGCCTCGAGGAGCTTGCGCGTGTCGGGGCTGACCGAGAAGGTCTCCAGATTGGTCAAATCGGGCAACCATTGCTGGTGGAACTTCGGCGCATCGACGGCTTCCTGCACATTCATGCCGTAGTCGATCACGTTGATGATGCTGTGCAGTACAGCGGTGATGATGCGGCTGCCGCCGGGCGTGCCCACGACCATCACCGGCTTGCCATCCTTGGTCACGATCGTCGGGCTCATCGAGCTCAGCGGACGCTTGCCCGGGGCGATCGAATTGGCCTCGCCTTGCACCAGGCCGAACAGGTTGGGGGCGCCGAACCAGCCGTTCAGGGTGTAAGTCAACGACACCGCATTGCCGGCCTTGTTCGGGTCGATCACCGCGCAGAGGCTGGCGGCATAGTTCTTGTCGAGGAGTCGCTCGAGCGGACTCTTGACGAAGTCCGGGTCGCCCAGATAGCTGTTGCGGTCGACATAAGCATGGCGCATCGCCTCGATCTGGTAATGCACAGACTGCGCTGACCTGAAGCCCAACTCCTTCAGTCTTTACCTTCAAGCAAATTGAGGATTTCGCAGATGATCACGCCGCCCGAGCTTGGCGGCGGCGCTGAGACGATGCCTTAGCCGCGGTAATTACATTCAACCTAGACTCGGTAGTTGGCCGCGGCCGGCCAGGTTCGCAGCGCTCGAAGATTGGGTTACTCGCCGCCCGAATGCACCAGGGCCAGCAGCCGCTCCGGCGCGAACGGCAAATGCCTTGCGCGCAGGCCCAGCGCCGCGGCGATCGCGTTCCCCAGGGCGCCGGCAACCGGGCCGGCAGCGAGTTCACCGGCACCCAGGCTCGGTTGCCCGGGCTGATCCAGCAATTCGATCATGACTTCTGGCACTTCGGCGAAGGTCAGGATCGGGTAGTCGTCCCAGTTAGCGCTCAACACGCCCTCCGGGCCCCAACGAACTGACTCCTTCAGTGACCAGCTCAGCGCCTGCAGGATGCCGCCTTCGACCTGGTTCAACAGGCCGTCGTGGTGCACGATCGCGCCGGCATCGACGGCACACCAGACCCGCCTGACCTGCACCGAGTCTTCGACCCGGACTTCGACGGCGACGGCGCAATAGCCTGACCGGTTCTTGTAGCGGGCAAAGCCCAGGCCCAGCCCTTCGCCTTCGCCAGCGGCGCCGCGGTCGCGCCAGCCTGACATCCTGGCCACAGTCTCGAGCGTGAGGCGCGCGCGCGGGTCGCTCAGGTGCCGCAGGCGGAAATCAAGCGGGTCGGCGCCGGCAGCGGCGGCGAGCTCGTCGAAGAACGATTCGGTCGCAAACACATTCGCATGGGCACCGAGCGAGC
>JBIKPD010000300.1:0-5036 GCA_044357665.1 Roseateles sp.
CGAATAATCGGCGCTGACGATCAAATGCCCGGGCGGCGCGATGAAGGCCTCGCGCACGCGCCGGCCTTCGGCGGTGCGCACGGGGATGTTCTGCAGATTCGGCTCGTTGCTCGACAAGCGCCCGGTCACCGCCACTGCCTGCGAGTAATTGGTGTGGACCCGACCGGTGTCCTGATTGATCATCAAGGGCAGCTTGTCGGTGTAGGTGCTCTTGAGCTTGGACAGGCCGCGGTATTCGAGCAGCTTGGCCGGCAGCGGGTAGTCAAGGCTGAGCTTTTCAAGCACCTCTTCATCGGTTGAAGGCGCGCCGGTGGCGGTTTTCTTGGTCACCGGCAGACCAAGCTTGGTGAAGAGGATTTCACCGACCTGCTTCGGCGAGCCCAGATTGAAGGGCTGGCCGGCCAGCGCATAGGCTTCCTGCTCGAGCGTCAGCAGGCGCTGGCCGAGCTCGTGGCTTTGCGCCTGCAACAGCGCCGCGTCGATCAGCACGCCATTGCGCTCAATGCGGGCGAGCAAAGCGCTGGTCGGCATCTCGATGTCGCGGTAGACATGCAGCAAGCCAGCATCAGCCTGGATCTTCGGCCATAGCAATTCGTGCAGCGCCAGGCACATCTCCGAGTCCTCGCCCGAATAGCGGGCGGCAAGCGCCACGTCGACCTGGGCGAATGGAATCTGGTGCGCGCCCTTGCCGCAAAGGTCTTCATAGCTCAGGCCGCTGCGCCCCAGATAGCGCTCACCCAGGGCGCTCAGGCCATGGGTCTTGTGCGCTTCGAGCACATAGCTCTGCAACATCGTGTCGTGCTGTACGCCGCGCAAGGCAATGCCGTGATTGGCCAGCACATGGGTGTCGTACTTGAGATTCTGGCCAACCTTGGCCGCCCGGGCATCCTCGAGCCAGGGTTTCAGCCTTGCCAGCACGGCGTCGAATGGCAGTTGCTCGGGCGCGTCAGGGCCGGCATGGCGCAGCGGAATATAGGTAGCTTCGCCGGGCTTGACGGCAAACGAGATGCCGACGATGCGCGCCAGCAGTGGGTCGAGCGAATCGGTTTCGGTATCGACGGCGCTCAAGGGTGCGGCCTGCAGCCTGGCCAGCCATGAATCAAAGCTGGCCCAGTCGACGATCAAGTCGTAGCTGCACTGCAGCGGCTCGGGCTTGCTTTCCGGCAAGGGCTCATCGGCGAACAGATCGCCGCTGACCGGCGACGCCTGCACAGGCGCCAGTTCTTTCAGCCAGGTCTTGAAGCCGAAACGGGTGTAGAAATCTTGCACTCCGGCCTGGTCCACCTCGCGCAGCGCCAGGGCTTCGAGCGCCGGCCAGCCCGGCACATGGTCAGTGAGGTCGCAGTCCTGCACGACGGTGACCAGCTTGCGCGCCATCGGCAACCAGTCCAGCGCTTTGCGCAGGTTTTCGCCGGCAGCACCCTTGATCTTGTCGGCATTGGCGATCACGCCGTCGAGCGAGCCATATTCGGCAATCCATTTCGCGGCCGTCTTGGGCCCGACTTTTTCAACCCCGGGCACGTTGTCGACGACATCGCCCATCAGCGTCAGGTAATCGACGATGCGATCGGGTGGCACGCCGAACTTGGCCAGCACGCCGGCCACGTCGAGCTTTTCATTGCTCATGGTGTTGATCAAGCTGATGTCGGGCGTGACCAGCTGCGCCAGATCCTTGTCGCCGGTCGACACCACCACCTGATGCCCGCAAGCCGCAGCAACGCGGGCCAGCGTGCCGATCGCGTCGTCGGCTTCGATGCCGGGAACTTCGAGGATAGGCCAGCCGAGCAGGGCGACGATCTCGTGGATCGGTGCGATCTGCTCACGCAGGGGATCGGGCATCGGCGAGCGCTGCGCCTTGTAGGCCGGGTACCAGGCATCGCGGAAAGTCGGGCCTTTGGCGTCAAAGACGCAGACCGCATGCTCGGCATGAATTTGCTCGCGCAAGCGTTTCATCATCGCGACAACGCCATGGATCGCGCCGGTCGGCACCGCGCCGGGCCCGCGCAGATCGGGCAAGGCATGGTAGGCGCGGTAAAGGTAGCTGGAACCGTCGACCAGCAGCAGGATGGGTTTGCTCATGGCCGGCATTGTCCTGCACCGCGAACGCTGCCGGCCTTGCCGGCTTAGAATCCCGCTCATGACAATGTCCGCAACTCTCAAGAACTGCCTGCTGCTGGTGATCGCGATCGCTGCCCGGACGGCGCTGGCCTTGCCCGCAGCCGATCCTGCCCCCGAGCCCCAGGTCAAGCAGAGCGTGATCGAGGACGACAACGCCCGCATCGAGGAGTTGCGCGTGCGCGGCCAGACGCAGAAGATCACCGTCAAGCCGAAGAATGCTCCGGAATATGAAATCCTCATGGGTGATGGCAGCCGTGAACTTTCACCGGGCCCGGGTTCGACCCGTGCGGCTGCTGGGCAACGGGTCTGGCGCTTGCTGGATTTCTGAACTTTCAATCCTGCCGCCGACTCCCGCCGCCGACTTTTTTATGGCTGTCTTCACTGAAGTTGCGCCCGAGCTTGCCCAATCGCTGGTAACCCGCCTCGGCCTTGGCCAGATGCTGTCCTTGCGAGGCATCAGTGCCGGCATCGAGAACACCAATTATTTCGTCACGACCGATCGCGGCGACTATGTGCTGACACTGTTCGAGCGGCTGAGCTTCGAGCAACTGCCTTTCTACCTGCAGCTGATGAAGCACCTGGCATCGCGTGGCCTGGCCGTACCCGATCCGCAGGCCGATGCTGACGGCGGCATCCTGTTCGAGCTGGCCGGCAAGCCTGCAGCGATTGTCAACAAGCTGCGCGGCGGCCATCAGCTGGCGCCTGATTTATTCCATTGCGAACAAGTCGGTGCGGCGCTGGCAAAAATGCATCTGGCCGGGCAGGATTTCCCGTTGCAGCAGCCGAATCTGCGCGGGCTGCCCTGGTGGCGCGAAACGGTGCCGGTGGTGCTGCCCTATCTGACGCCGGAGCAGGCTTTGCTGATCACCACCGAGCTCGACTATCAGGAACATCTGGCCGCATCAGCGACTTATGCCGACTTGCCGCGCGGGCCGATACATGCTGATCTGTTTCGCGACAACGTCATGTTCGAAGGCCTGCCGGGCCGCGAAAAACTGAGTGGATTCTTCGATTTCTACTTCGCCGGCGTCGATACCTGGGCCTTCGATCTGGCGGTTTGCATCAACGACTGGTGCATCGATCTGGACAGCGGCAGGCTCGATGAGTCGCGCGCACAGGCCTTCGTCGCAGCTTATGAAAAAGTGCGCCCCTTGAGCGGCGCCGAGCGGCGCTTGCTACCCGGCCTGCTGCGTGCCGCGGCCTTGCGTTTCTGGATTTCGCGACTTTGGGACTTCCATCTGCCCCGAGATGCAGCGATGTTGAAACCGCATGACCCCAACCATTTCGAGCGTGTGCTGCGCGCGCGTATCGAGCAACCCTGGCATGCCTTGACTCCATGAACCAAGACCCGACTCCCGTCAAGCCGATGGTCTTGCGCCTGCAGACCGTGCCGGCCCGCAATGGCATGCAATGGATCCGCCATGGCTTCAAGGTCTTCAAGCGCAAACCGGTCGCGCTGTCGGGCCTGTTCTCGGTCTTCCTGTTTGCCGCCTTCGTGATCTTGATGCTGCCGGCAGTCGGCGTGATGTTGCTGCTGATGGCGCTGCCGATGCTGTCGCTGGGTTTCATGCTGGCTACCCATCTGGTGCTGCAGAATCTGACGCCAACTGCCGCCGTCTTCCTGCTCCCGTTCAAGTTGACCCCGGAGCGCCGCAACGCCCAACTGCTGCTCTGCGCCTGCTATGCCCTGGCGACCGTCGCCATCAGTTGGTTGTCCGAGTCGATCGACGGCGGCAGCTTCGAAAACCTGCAAAAACTGGCCGCCGAAGGCGCAGCGCCCGAGCAAATCGCCGAGGCCTTGGCCGACTCGCAGTTGTTCTGGGGCGCGGTGACCCGCTTCGGACTGGCAGCGCTGCTGTCGATTCCTTTCTGGCATGCGCCAGCCTTGATCCATTGGGGTGGCCAGGGGCTGCTGCAAGCGCTCTTTTCCAGCACCATGGGGGTCTGGCGCAACCGCGCGGCATTTACCGTCAATGCCCTGCTCTGGGCCGCGCTGGTGATCGGCCTGAGCCTGAGCGCCAGCCTGCTGGTCGCCGCCCTGGGCATGGGGCAATTGCTGCCGATGCTGGCGATGCCGCTGGGCTTGCTGCTGTCGACGGTTTTCTATGCCTCGCTGTATTTCACTTTCGTCGACTGCTTCGTCTTCGGCGCACCGACCGAACCCTTGATCGAAAAAGCCTGACAGCTTGCGTCCCCGGGGCTGCAGATCAGTCGATCGGCGTCAGTTTCGCAATCGAAAGCGCCAGCCATTTCATGCCATGGCGACCGAAGTTGACCTGGGCGCGCGCGTCGGTGCCGACGCCTTCGAGGGTCAGCAGCACGCCTTCACCGAATTTGGTGTGGAACACGCTTTTTCCCACACGCAGTCCGCCATGCTCCTTGTCGACCTGCTTGACCATGGCTTTGGGCAAGGGCGGCTCGACATAGGCCGGCTTCTCGAACGGCCCGGCGTTGCGGCTCCAGGCGCTCTGGTATTCCTTGGCCGATCCTCCGCCAAAACCCTGATTCTTCGGCGTCAACCATTTCAGCGCGGTTTCAGGCAACTCGGCCAGGAAACGGCTCCTGACGTTGTAGCGGGTTTGTCCATGCAGCATGCGGGTCTGGCTGAAGCAGAGATAAAGCCGCTGGCGCGCCCGGGTGATTGCCACATACATCAGCCGGCGTTCTTCTTCGAGGCCGTCGACATCGGCGATCGCATTTTCATGCGGGAACAGCCCCTCTTCCAGCCCGGTGATGAAGACCGCGTCGAATTCGAGCCCCTTGGCCGAATGCACGGTCATCAACTGCACCGCGTCCTGGCCGGCTTGCGCCTGGTTGTCGCCGGCCTCGAGCGAGGCATGGGTCAAGAACGCGACCAGCGGCGACATGATCTCGCCGGTCTCGGCGTCAGGGGCGAAGTTGCTGGCGACTGATCGATC
>JBIKPD010000048.1:0-16699 GCA_044357665.1 Roseateles sp.
GCACAACCTCGAGCGCGGCATGTTCGTCACAGTCGATGGGCAAAGACAGCCAGCGCCGGCGCCGCGACTCTCACGCACAGCGGCCCGGCAACCGAGTTCGGGCATCCGCATCGGCGAGCATGGGGAAGCGATCCTGGCCGAACTCGGGCTCAGCGCTGCAGCGATCACGCAGCTGCGCGATAGCGGCGCGATCGCCTGAGCTGGCTGCTATTTGGCGGTGTAGCCGCCGTCGATCACCAGTTCGGCACCGGTCATATAGCGCGATTCGTCCGAGGCCAGGAACAGCACGCCATTGGCGATGTCGATCGGATCACCCCAGTGGCCCATCGGAACTTGCGCCACCAACTTGGCGATCAAGACATCGCGGTCGGCGGGAGGCAGAAAGCTGAAGGCGTTTTCGACCATCGGCGTCTTGATCACGCCGGGGTGCAAGGAGTTGACGCGGATGCGATAGCCCTTGCTGGCGCAATGCAAGGCAGCTGACTTGGAAAACAGCCGCACGCCGCCTTTGCTCGCGGTATAGGCAGCCGCCATCGGCTCGCCGATGATGCCGTCGATCGAAGACATATTGATGATCGAGCCGCCGCGATCCTTCATCACCCGGATCGCCTCGCGGGTGCCGACAAAGACTGCATCCAGGTTGATCTGCTGGGTCTGGCGCCAGGCGTCCAGCGTGGTGTCCTCGGCGTTGCCGGTCAAGGCGATGCCGGCGTTGTTGACCAGGATGTCGAGTTGCCCCAGGCGCGCCACCAGATCGGTGATCAAAGCCTGCCAACGCGCCTCGTCGGTCACATCCTGCTGCTGCGCTTCGGCCCGGCCGCCTTTGGCAAGAATCGCTGCGACAACGCCCTCGACCGCCGCAGCGTTGATGTCGGCCGCCACCACATAAGCCCCCTCCTCGGCCAGACGATGCGCCGTGGCCTCACCCAGTCCCGAACCTGCTCCGGTGATCAAAGCCACCTTGTTTGCCAATCTCATTGCGTCTCCTCGTTGAAAAATCAATGCGCAGGCCAGCTTGTCAATCCGCCTGGATGTTCATGCGGCCTCGTTCTCGCCAGAACCGAGCAGCACCACTGAATTGAGAAAGATGCGCACCAACTCGGTCTGGCGCCGCACGCCGGTCTTGGAGAAGATCGAACGCAGATGTGCACGGGCCGTGTTGCGCCGGATATTCAGAGCCTCAGCCGCTTCTTCCAGCGACAGGCCATTGGCCAACTGGATCGCCAGCGCGGTTTCGGCCGGTGTCAGCTGGAACAGCTGCTGTGCCAGCCGCACTGGCGGATAGGCTTTGCCTTCGGCGTCGCGCACGAAGATCACCACGCTCGGACGATGTTTGCCTTCGGTCCATTGATCGGGAGAAATCGCCTGGACCACCACGCCCCAGCTGACCTTGCCCGAGGGGCGGCTGACCGACATCGCTTCGATCAGCGACACCTTGCCCGCCACCTGCTGAATCAGCGCATCGCGTACCAGTCGCTGCAATTTTCGCCCATCGGTGGCGTAAGTGGCTTCGAGCTGGTTGCCGGCAATCCGCAGGCCATCGTTCATCTCGAGGATGCCCTTGGCCATCGCATTGCATTCCTGGATCTTGCCGGTCTCGTCGAGCACGATCACGCCAACCATCAACTGCGCCATCGCATGGCTGTACAGCGAGCTGACGCGGCGGTCATGGTGCACCGCTTCATGCAGATTGAGCGCACGCCGCAGATGCGGAATCAGTCGCTCGGCGAGCAGCCGTTCGGCAGCGCTGAACGATTCCTTGCTCTCGGGCCGGGTGAGCCGGAAGCCGTAGACGCTGCCGTCCTTGGTGCTGATGTCGCAGGCCATCACATGGAAGACCCCGCGCGGCTCACACCAGTCGCGGTAATAGGTGGTGGCGCGCCAATCGGATTCGGACAGGATGTCGCCCATCGTGACCAGACGGTCAACCGGCAGATTGGAAAATGGGCTGAATTCGATCAGCGGATTGTTGTTGCCCGCAATCGGCACCCCACCGCTGGCCGAGACGATCAGACCGAGGTCGCTGCCGCCGCCGGCACGCACGATCAATGAAGCGAAATTGGCATCGAACTCGTTGCGGATCGATTCCAGGCAGCGCGTCCACTGCGTGCTATCCATGGCGGCTTCGTAAATCAAGCCCAGCATCTGGCTGAAGCGGTCAAAGTTGATTTGATCGCTTAGGGTCGCTGTCGCTGGGTTCACGGCCTTGGTCATGGCCGGATGATTGCATAGATCGGCACCAACTTGCCCTTTGTCAGGCAGTTGCGGGCCGATTCCTGCGAGCCGATTCGGCATCAGTTCAGCTCGAACAGCCCGGCAGCACCCATGCCACCACCGATGCACATGCTGACCACGGCGTAGCGAACACCGCGCCTGCGGCCCTCGATCAGCGCATGGCCGACCAGCCTGGCGCCGCTCATGCCGAAGGGATGACCGATCGAAATCGCCCCGCCGTTGACATTGAGCTGCTCATTCGGAATCCCCAACTGGTCGCGGCAGTAAATCACCTGGCAGGCAAAGGCTTCGTTGATTTCCCACAGGCCGATGTCCTCGACCTTCAAGCCGGCCTGGTGCAAGAGCTTGGGAATCGCAAAGACCGGCCCGATGCCCATTTCATCAGCGCCGCAACCGGCCACCGCCATGCCGCGGTAGCTGCCCAGGGGATGCAGACCACGGGCTTGCGCTTCGCCCCGGCTCATCACCACACAGGCGCTGGCGCCGTCCGACAATTGCGAGGCATTGCCGGCAGTGATGAACTCGCCCTGCGTCACCCATTGGCCGTTTTTCCAGACCGGGCGCAAACCGGCCAGGCTTTCAAGCGTGGTCTCGGCGCGGTTGCCCTCATCACGCAGCAGCCGCAAGGCTTCGCTGCCGGTGACATTGCCTTCCTTGTCGAACAATTGTTTGACGCTGTCGAGCGGGACGATTTCGGCGTCAAAACGCCCGGCGGCCTGGGCCGCAGCAGTGCGCTGCTGGCTTTGCAGGCTGTATTCGTCCTGGGCGCTGCGGCTGATGTTGTAGCGGCGCGAAACGATCTCGGCGGTCTCGATCATCTGGATATAGGCGGTCGGAGCGGCCGCCAGCACCGCCGGCGTCTGCGCCCGGTAGCTGTTCTTGTGCTTGTTCTGCACCAGCGAAATCGATTCCAGGCCGCCCGCCACGGCAATGCGGTGTTCGCCGGTCATGATGCTCTTGGCCGCGCTGGCGATGGCCGCCAAGCCCGACGCACACATCCGGTCGATCGTCATGCCACCGACCGATTCGGGCAGTCCGGCGGTATAGCCGCACAGCCGCCCGAGGTTGTAGCCCTGATTGCCTTGCTGGGCGGCGATGCCCAGCACCACATCGTCGACATCGGCGCCGGCGACCTGTGCACGCTCAAGCGCTGCGCGGATCACATGGCCACCGAGTACCGGCGCGTCGGTGTCATTGAAGGCGCCGCGGAAAGCCCGCCCGATCGGGGTGCGGGCGGTGGAAACGATGACGGCTTCTTGAAGATTCATGGCAGAGCTCTCATTCAAAATACAAACGGCTGATCGTGTCCACCACGCAACCCGGTTTTTCCTGGCCTTCGATTTCGACCGTGATGCGGACGATCACCTGCACGCCATCGCCCTTGACCGGCTCGGCCGCGACGACCAGGCCGCGCCCGCGAATGCGTGCGCCGACCCGTACCGGCGAGGGAAATCTGACCTTCTCGCAGCCGTAATTGACACCCATTTTCAGGCGCTGGTATTCGACCAGTTCGGGCAGGAATTTATTCGCCAGGCTGAGGGTCAGAAAACCATGGGCAACGCAGGCCCCGAAAGGGCCGCTGGCAGCACGCTGGGGATCGACATGAATCCATTGCTGGTCGCCGGTGGCATCGGCAAACTGCTGGATGCGCTGCTGGCTGAGCGTCAGCCAGTCGGTGTGACCGAGGTCCTGGCCGACTGCAGCCAGCACGCTGTCGATATTGTCAAAGCGCAGCATGCTCAGGCCTGTTGCGAGCTGACCGAGACCACTTCGCCGGTCATATAGGACGAGTAATCGCTGGCCAGAAAGACCATCACATTGGCAATTTCCCAGGGCTCGGCGCCGCGCCCGAAAGCCTCTTTGGCCGACAACTGGTCGAGCAACTCCTCGGAAGCCGATTTCTTCAGGAAGGCATGGATCGCGATCGACGGCGCCACCGCATTGATGCGCACGCCAAAGGGTGCTGCTTCCATCGCAGCGCAGCGCGTCAGCGCCATCACGCCGGCCTTGGCGGCAGCGTAATGGGCTTGCTCGACCTGCGCCCGCCAGCCCAGTACCGAAGCATTGTTGACGATCACGCCAGCACCGCGCGGCTGCATCAGCTTCAAGGCCGCACGCGTCATGCGAAACGTGCCGGTCAAGGTCACGTCGATGACCTTGTGCCATTCTTCGTCGGCCATCTCGACGATGCTGCGACTGCCGCCAAGTCCGGCATTGTTGATCAGCACGTCGATGGCGCCGAGCCGGGTTTCTGCCATGCTCATCAACGCGTCGACCTGCGTTTGCTGGGTCACGTCGCAAAGCTGTCCCCAGACTTCCTGCAAGCCGGTCTCGCGACGGATCGCCTCGACCGCTTCATTCAGGCGCCGCTCATGCACATCGGAAATCAGCAGCGCACGCGCGCCCTCCTCGGCGCAGCGTTTGGCAGCTGCAAAACCGATGCCGGCTCCTGCGGCAGCGGTGACCAGGACTGATTTCCCCTTCAGCAGGCCATGGGCGGGAACATAGTTGGGTGCTGGATTCATGGCGCTTGTAGAGGGTGATTCGAAGCGTCAATCATCGACGCGGGCATGGCTCGGGGCATCGTCTTGTCGGACGATAAATCGGGTTCAGCGCGGCATGCCAAGAGCACGTTCGGCAATCAGGTTCAATTGGATCTCGTTGCTGCCGGCGTAAATGGTGTCAGCACGGCTGTACAGCCAGACCTGACGCAGTCGCTGCGCGGCCGGATCAGCGTCGATCACATTGGCCTGTGGCCCCAGCACATCGGCAGCCAGGCGGCCAAAGTCGCGATGCCAATTCGACCAGGCATATTTGGCGACAAAGGATTCGGGGCTGCCTGCGGCGCCGCTCAGCACCCGCAACGCATTGGCCCGCAAGGCCTGCAAGCCAAGGGCTGCTGCCGCGATGCGCTGTGCCAGCACAGGATCCTGGGCCAAGCCGTCGCGGCGTGCCTGGCTTAAGAGCAGTTGCAGTTCATGCTCGAACTGCGCTTGTTGGCCCAGCGTCGAGACACCGCGCTCGAAGCCCAGCAAGTCCATTGCGACCTTCCAACCCTGGCCCAATTCGCCCAGATGCAGCGAGGCTTCGGTACGCGCCGAGTCGAAGAACACTTCGTTGAATTCTGCGCTGCCGGTCATCTGGCGGATCGGACGGATCGTGATGCCGGGCTGACGCAGGGGCACCAGCAACAGGCTCAAGCCGCGATGCCGCTGCGAACCGGCTTCGGTGCGCGCGAGCACGAAGATCCAGTCGGATTCCTGCGCCCAGGAGGTCCAGACCTTCTGGCCGTTGATGATCCATTGGTCGCCTTCGCGCTTGGCGCGGGTCTTCACATTGGCCAGATCCGAACCCGCGTCGGGCTCGGAATAACCCTGGGCCCAGTAGCTGGTGCCGGCCCGGATACCGGGCAAAAAGCGCTGCTGCTGGGCCGGCGTGCCATAGGCCATCAAGGTCGGCGCGAGCAATTGTTCACCGATATGCCCGATGCGCCCGGGGCCACCGGCGCGCACATAGGCCTCGTGGAACGCCACCTGCTGGGCCAAGGGTAGATCGCGCCCGCCATGGGCGGCGGGCCAGCCCATGCCGACCCAACCGCCTGCAGCCAGGCATTGTTCCCAGCGCTTGGCCAGAGCCGGCGCGAAACTGTCGTCGCCAGGACCCTGGCAGCCGCGCATGGCGAGGAATTCCCCGCTCAAATGTTGTTCGAGCCAGGCATGGACTTCGGCCTGGAAAGCCTCTTCAGGCAATTCATGCGGCAAGGCTTCCTGCAGCAATTCAGCCGCCACCTGAGCCAGCCAGCGGGTCGACATGCCGAACCATTGGCTGTTGCTTTGCGCACGCTTGAAGTACAGATGGGGGTCGTATTCCCAGCAAAAACCAACGCCGCCATGCAACTGGATCGCTTCCTGGGCGCAGAACTGCGCCGCTTCGTTCGCCAGGCAGCGGGCTGCCGCCACCGCTTGCAAATCGTTTCTGGCCGCAGCGGCGTAGAACGCCGAGCGCGCCAATTCGATGCTGACCATCATCTGCGCGCAGCGATGCTTGACCGCCTGGAAGGCCGCGATCGGCTGGCCGAACTGGACCCTGCCGCTGACATAAGACAGACTCAGATCAAGGCATTGCTGGGCCACCCCGACCTGCTCGGCCGCCAGCACGGTGGCGGCCGTCAAGCGCAGTCGCGCGAGTTTTTCTTCCAGCGACTGGCCGCGAACCAGGCAATCCGCCGCCAACAGGCCGGCCAGTTCGACGCAGGCCGCAGGCCGGCTTGCATCATGCAACTGCAAAGGACTGATCGACAGGCCCTGTGCATCTCGCGCCAAGGCAAACAAGAGCAACTCGCCATCGGTCAGCCTGGCCGTGACCAGCAGCAGATCGGCCGATCCAGCGGCCTGGAACTGTTCGATCCGGCCATCCAGGCGCCAGCCCCCGGCGACAGGCAAGGCCTGCACTGGATCGCTTGAAAAGGTCGAAATCAGGCTGCCGTCGGCCAAGCCGGGCAGCCATTGCTCCGCCTCGGCTCCGAGCTCGCCCAGCAAACTGGTGGCCAGCACCACGCTTTCGAACCAGGGCACATAGGCCAGGCGACGGCCGAGTTGTTCGGCGATCAGGCATAACTCGAGTGTGCCCATGCCGAGGCCACCCTGGGCTTCGGAAAGCTGCAAGGCGCAGCAGCCGAGGTCAGCGATCTGCTGCCAGAGCTTGCGGTCGATGTCGCCGGCAAGCATCGCTGCGCGCAAGGCGGCTGACGATGCCTGACCGGCCAGCAGGTCGGCCACCGCCACCTGGATGGCTTGTTGCTCCGGGTTCAAGGTCATGTGTCAGCTGCCATAGACTTTTTGTGGCGGCGGCGCAGCGTCGATGATCATCGCCACCACCGGGCCGAGTTCGGCCGGCAACCAGCGCTCGCCCTTGTCGACGATCTGGCCGGTGCGCCAACCGTCGGCCAGTGACAACTCGCCGCCCTTGGCCTCGAAGCAACGACCGCTGACCGCTGCGGACAGCGGGCTGCCGAGCCAGACAACGATCGATGCGACATTGAGCGGATCCCAGACGTCAAAGCCGGTTTCCGGCTTCTTCACCATCTCGGGCATCGCGCTCTCGGTCATCGTCGTGCGCGCTGCCGGTGCCAGGCAATTGACGGTGATGCCGTAGCGCGCCATTTCGGCAGCCTGCACCAAAGTCAGCCCGGCGATGCCGGCCTTGGCCGCAGCGTAATTGCTCTGCCCGATCGAGCCCTGCAGACCGGCGCCCGAACTGGTGTTGATGATGCGCGGTTGATCGACCGGCAAGCCGGTCTTGAAGGCATCGCGCCAGCGCCGTCCGAGCAGATTGGCCAGACAGAAATGCCCTTTCAGGTGCACCTTCATGACCTGGTCCCAGTCGTCTTCGCTGAGGCTGAGGAACATCCGGTCGCGCAGGATGCCGGCATTGTTGACCAGCACATGGACTTCACCGAAGGCTGCTACGGCGGCGTTGATGATGGTCTGGGCGCCGGCCATCGAAGTGATGTCGCCGCTGTCGGCGATCGCATGGCCGCCAGCCGCGATGACTTCATCAGCCACCGCTTGCGCGGCTTCGGCACGGATGTCGTTGACCACCACATTGGCGCCCTCGGCAGCAAAGGCCAAGGCGTAGCTGCGCCCGAGTCCGCCGCCTGCGCCGGTGATCAGGACCGTCCTGTTGTCACAAATACCCATCTCTTCAACCCAGCCTTTCAAGAATCGTCACATTGGCTTGGCCGCCGCCTTCGCACATCGTCTGCAGTCCGAAGCGGGCGCTGCGGCGCTCCAATTCATACAACAGCGTCGTCATCAACTTGGTGCCCGAGGCGCCAAGCGGATGGCCCAGGGCGATCGCGCCGCCATTGACATTGGTGCGCTCATGCGGATAGCCGGTCTCCTTCAGCCAGGCCATCACCACCGAGGCAAAGGCCTCGTTGATTTCGACCAGGTCGATGTCCTCGATCTTCATACCGGCTTTTTTCAAGGCATAGCTTGTGGCCGAAATCGGCGCTGTCAGATGCCAGATCGGGTCGTCAGCGCGCACCGACAGATGATGGATCCTGGCGCGCGGTGTCAGGCCGTAGCGCTTCAAGGCCGCTTCCGACACCACCAGCACCGCCGAGGCAGCGTCGCAGGTCGAACTGGATACCGCCGCGGTGATCGACGGGTAAGTCGGATCCACCGGTTTCAGGCTGGCGAGCTTGGCCAGGGTCGAAGCCCGTGCCGTCTCGTCCATGGCGAACTCGCCGTAAGGCAGGATTTCGCGGCTGAAACGGCCTTCGGCGATCGCCCGCAAGGCCCGGTCATGGCTTTCCTTGGCAAAAACTTCCATCGCTTCGCGCGACAGGCCCCAATGGTCGGCAATGCGCTGGGCGGCATAGAACTGATTCACCGGAGCGGCACCGAAACGCGCCTGCCAGCCCAGACTCTGGGCAAAGGGCGTGCTGAATCCAAGCGGCTGGCCGGCCAGCATGGCCGAGCCGATCGGAATGCTCGACATGGTCTGCACGCCACCGGCCAGCACCACATCCTGGGTGCCACTCATCACGGCCTGGGCAGCGAAATGCACCGCCTGCTGCGAGCTGCCGCATTGGCGGTCGACGGTGGTGCCGGGAACGCACATCGGCATGCCGGCCGCCAGCCAGCTGGTGCGGGCAATGTCGCCAGCCAAAGCGCCGATGGTGTCGACGCAACCAAAAATCACATCGTCATATTCAGCCGGGGGGATTTCATTGCGTTCGACGATGCCCCTGATCACATGGGCGCCGAGGTCGGCACCATGGACCTGGGCGAGCGAGCCATTGCGCCGCCCGGTGGGCGAGCGCAAGGCATCAACGATATAGGCTTCGGCCATCTCGGTAGTCCTCAGGATTCAGGAAAGGTCGCGGTCGGGCCCAGCGGAGCCGCTTCGTTGAACAGGGTATCGACCAGTCTGGCCTTGTGAAAAGCCCGGTCGCCCCAGGCTGAGTCCAGCACCCAGGCGCGCTTCATGAACATCTGCAGATCGACCTCCCAGGTATAGCCCATTGCGCCATGCACCTGGATGCCTTTGCGGCCGGCGGTCCAGGCCGCTTCGGCACAGGCCAGCTTGGCATGCGAGACCAGCGCGGCCCGCTGCCCGCTGCCCTGAGCCAGCGCCAGCACAGCGCGGTAAAGCACCGGTTTGGCAAACTCGATCAAGGTCACGACATCGGCCAGATGATGCTTGACCGCCTGGAAGCTGCCGATCACCTTGCCGAACTGCTTGCGCTGCGCCACATAGTCAACGGACAGATCCAGCATGCGCTGGGCCAGGCCGATCAACTGTCCGCAGATGCTGAGATTGGCGCGGTCCAGCGCCAGGTCCCAGAGCGGCTGTGCCGCAGCGCCGTCAAGCAGCAGGCTGGCGGCGGTCGGTGTCCAATGCACGACGGCCAGACGGCGCGATGCGTCGATGCTGTGCTGCGCTTCCAGAGTGACCTGATCGCGAGTCAGACCATGCAAGGCCAGGCCGGTCGGCGTGGCCTGAGCCAGCAGCAGCAGATCGGCCAGATGGGCATCAGCCACCCAGGGATTGACCGGATGGCCGACCGCAATGCGTGCCGAACCGTCGGCCACCTTGGGCAGCCATTCCAGACGCAGCGGATGGCCTTCGGGCAAACCGGTCAGCAGACCTGCGGCCACATAAGCGGTGTCAGCGAGTGAATCGGGAATGGCGTAATAACCGAGTTCCTGGGTCATCAAGGCCCAGTCGACATCGCCGAGTCCGAGCCCGCCTTCGGCCTCAGGCACTGACAGCGCGGTCAGACCCTGGGCGGCAATCTTGGCGCGCAACTCGGGTGAGCGCCCGCCATCGGTTTCCCAGACCTCGCGCAGCATTTCCGGCGCTGCCTCGGTCATCAGGAAGCGACTCATCGAGTCACGGAATGCGATCTGTTCGTCGCTGAAGGTGAAGTTCATCGTGATCCTCTTCAGCTTTTCGGAAGTCCGAGCACGCGCTCGGCAATGATGTTGCGCTGGATCTCGTTGGTGCCCGCATAGATCGGTCCGGCCTGCGCAAACAGGAAACCCTCCAGCCAGTCATGCACTTCGGGATCGTCGATCAACTCGGCCCGTGGACCGAGGATGCGCATCGCTGTCTCATGCATCTGCAGGTCGAGTTCGGACCAGAAGATCTTGTTGGTGCTGGCCTCGGCACCGACCTTGGCGCCCTGAGCCAGCCGGCTGACGGTGTGATAACTCGACAGGTTGTAGGCCTCGGCACCCATCCAGGCGCGCAACACCTGGTTGCGGATTTCGGGGTCGCGGTCGGCCTGGGCCTGGTGGCGCAGATAGAGCTGGACCAGCTTTTGCGCGGTGCGCTGGAAGCGCGCGGGAGAACGCAGCAGCAGGCCGCGCTCGAAACCGGCGGTTGCCATCGCGACATTCCAGCCCTGCCCCTCTTCACCAATGCGGTTGTCGACGCTGACCCGCACGTCATCGAAAAACACCTCAGCAAAGGATTGTTTGCCGTTCAGCGCCTTGATCGGCCGGATCGTGATGCCCTTGGCATCGAGGGGCACCATCAGATAGCTGAGTCCATGGTGGCGGGCCGAGCCCGGCTCGCTGCGAAAGAGCCCGAATATCCAATTGGCAAACAAGGCCCGGGTCGACCAGGTTTTCTGGCCATTGATGACATAGTCGTCGCCATCCCTGACTGCCCGGCTGCTGATGGCGGCCATGTCGGAGCCGGCATTGGGCTCGCTCCAGCCCTGCGCCCACATGTCATCGCAGCGCGCCATCCGCGGCAGGAAACGAGCTTTTTGCTCAGCGCTGCCGAATTCCATCAGGGTCGGGCCGAGCAGCAGGATGCCGTTCTGATTGATCCGCATCGGCGCATCAGCGCGAAAATATTCCTCTTCAAAAATCAGCCATTCAAACAAGTCGCTGCCACGCCCGCCCAACTCGACCGGCCAGGTGACGCTGCTGTAGCCGGCCTCGGCCAGCGTCGCTTCCCATTGGCGATGCTGCTCGAAGCCTTCGCGGGTGTCGTAGCTGCCAAACTTTTCCTTCGGCAAATGCCCGGCCAGCCAGGCGCGCACTTCACTGCGGAATGCCTGTTGTCGGGGGCTGTAGTTCAAATCCATGCCGGCAATCTCCTTCAGAACTTGGCGTCGCGTTTTTCGACGAAGGCTTTGCGTGTTTCGGCCGAGTCGGGGCTCATATAGGCTTGCAGGGTGAAGCCCTGCTCCCAGCGGTATTTGGCTTCAAGGTCGCCGTCTTCGATACCGGTCAAGGCCTCTTTGGCCAGGCGGATCATGGCCGGGCTCTTGGCTGCAATCTTGTCGGCGATGGCCAGCGCCTGCTCGCGCAATTGCGCGCGCGGCACCATGCGCTCGATCGCGCGGAGTTGCAAGGCCTCGGCGGCGCCGATCATCTCGCCGGTAAAAAACAGGTAGCGCGTCTTTTGCACGCCGAACATCCGCTGCATATGGGCCGCACCGCCCATCGCGCCACGGTCGAGTTCGGGCAGTCCGAAACTGGCATCCTCGGCCGCGATGACGATGTCGGCTGCGCCGCAAATGCCGATGCCGCCACCCAGCACAAAGCCATGCACGGCTGCGATGACCGGCACCGGATTCAGGTGCACGGCCTTGAAGGTAGCGTAATTGCCGGCATTGACCGAAACGATCAGCCCCGGATCGGCGTTCAACTCCTTGATGTCGACCCCGGCGCAAAAGCCGCGGCCTTCAGCCCGGATCACGATCACCTGTACCTGCGGGTTGGCCCCGCAGGCAGTGATCTCGGCGGCCAGGCCATGCCAGCCGGCCGCATTCAAGGCATTGACCGGGGCGCGGTCGATGACGATCTCGGCCACGCCATTGGCATGCAGGGTGGAATGGAATTGTTCTTGCATGCTCATGTCGGATTGCCCCGCAAATTAGCCAGCAGCTCGAGCCGCTCGCGCGCCTGGGTGACGATGCCTTGCAGCACTTGTTCGCAGCTCTGCAACTCGCCGATCAAGGCCGCCACCTGGCCCGACGACATCACGCCCTCGGCCGGCTTGCCCTCGACCATCGAGCGCTGCAGCAGCACCGGCGCATTGGCCGCCATCACCGTTTGCGCCAAGGTCGCAGGATCCTCGCGGAAAGCCTGCCAGAGCACCCGCGCCACATGGCCCATGGTCATGCCGGTCTGGGCCTTCCACTGCATGGCGCTGCTCAAGGCAATCCGCAAACGCTTGAAGGGCGAGGCTTTTTCCAGCATGGCCAGGTATTCGTTGTCGATCAGGCGCTGCGGCATGCCGTCGATCAGATAGGAGATGCGGATGCGGTCGGCTTCCTTGACCTCGACATAGCGCTGCAAGGTCGCGGCTGCGACGCCGCTATCGCTGGTCATCAGGAAGCGCGTGCCCATCGCGATGCCCTGGGCTCCGAAAGCCAGCGCCGCGACCAGGCCACGGCCATCGTAAAAACCGCCAGCGGCGACGACCGGCACCTTGACCGCGTCGACCACCTGGGGCAGCAACACCGTGGTCGGCACTGAACCCGTGTGGCCACCGCCCTCGCCGCCCTGGATGGTGATGATATTGGCACCCATTTCAATCGCTTTTTGCGCATGCTTGAGCGCGCCGACCGTCGGCATGCAGTGGATGCCGGCATTGCGCAAACGTGCAATCGTCTGCTTGTCCGGGCCGCGGCCGTAACTGACGGCGCGCAACTGGTGCGTGATCGCCAGGTCGAGCAGCTGCTGGGCATTGGGCTGGAACATATGGAAGTTCAGGCCAAAGGGCTTGTCGCCATTGAGCTGCTTGACCTTCAGGATGTCGGCTTCGATCTGGTCGGCCGCGATGGTGGCGCCGGCCAGGAAGCCGAAGCCGCCGGCATTGCTGGTGGCTGCGACCAGTTCAGGGCCGGCCACCCAGCCCATCGCTGTCTGCACGATGGGATAGCGGCAACCGAGCAATTCACACAGCGGTGTCTGCAGCGCCAGGTCAACGCTGCTTGTGGAATCACTCATCCTCGGCGTTCTTCTTGTTGGCCTTGATCATCGACTTGGCATCATGGCCACCGAGGTGGCCGGCACCGAGCAACTGCCCATGGGCATGGGCCAGATGGTGGTAGCCATAAGCCATGTCCATGCCGGCACGCAGACCTTGCAACTCCTCGATCCGGTTGATCACCTGCTTGGTCAGCGCCAGTCCCATGCGTGGCTGGCTGGCGATGCGCGCGGCCATCGCCATGACCTCAGCTTCCAGTTCGGCAGCAGGCACGACCCGGTTGACCATGCCCATCTGGTAAGCCCTGGCGGCCGGCATGCGCTCGCCCAGAAACAGGAATTCCTTGGCAATGCGCGGATTCAACTCATGCACATGGGCGAAATACTCGACCCCCGGAATCCCCATGCGGACCACCGGATCCTGGAAAAAAGCGTCTTCGCTGGCGACGATCAGATCGCAGACCCAGGCCAGCATCAGCCCGCCGGCGATGCAAGCGCCCTGCACCATCGCGATCGTCGGCTTGGGCATCTCATGCCAACGCCGGCACATGCCGATGTAGACCTCTTGCTCGCGCGCATAGTTGAACTCGGCACCCGGCTTGTTGCTGTGGTCCCACCAGAGCTGGGCCCGGTCGAATGACTTGTTGACGTCGCGCCCCGGCGTGCCGATGTCATGGCCGGCGCTGAAATGCTTGCCCGCGCCGCGCAGCACGATGACCTTGACGGCATCGTCATCGATCGCCTGCTTGAACGCCGCATCGAGCGCATAAGTCATCTGCGAGTTCTGCGCGTTGTTGAAGCCGGGACGATTCATCGTCACGGTGGCAATGCCGTCGGCAAGGCTGTAAAGCACCGGCTCAGCGGTTTCGTAGACTGACGGGTCGTCGCGCTGGACGAAGGAATCGTTCTTGTTGCTCATCGGGTCACCCCATCGCGGTGGCGCGCAGGCCATGCGGATCAAGTTTTGCCAGCAACGCGAGTTGCGCGGCTTCAGGCACGGCAGTCTGCGGCAAGTTGGCGGGCAGCAGCAGCGGGAAACCGGTGGCGGCTTGCACCTGCTCAGCGCTGACACCGGGGTGCAGCGTCAGCAAACGCGCCTGATGGCCGGGGCCGCCGAAATCGAACACGCACAAATTGGTCACGATCATGCGCACATCGATCTCGTCCAGACTCCAGCCGCGTGCCAGTCGGGCCGGGTTGTAGCCGGCCGATGCCACCATATCGACTTCGCCCGCAACGAACACCTTGGTGCTGTGGTTGGGAACGAAGAAGCTGTTCGCATGGTTGATCGAATTGCCGGGAAAACCGCGCACGCCCAGCATCATCGACTTCGGCTTGGCATGGTCGCTGCCTATCATCGAGATATTGGCCTGGCCGAAGCGGTCGATCTGGGTCGGTCCGACCATCGCATGGCGCTTGCCGCTCCAGACATTGTCGAAAATCCGCGCAAAGCCCATCCAGGTCTCGCGCTTGGGCTGGTAGCCGGCCAAGGGTCCGGTACGCGGGCCGATCGGCACCGGTTCACTGACCAGCCAGGCCTCCGAATCGGTCATCATCAAATCGGTGTTCGAACTACTCATGCACAGCGAAGCCGCCAGACGCGGCACGATGCCGATGCCGGTGGCGAGGACTTCGCCGTCATGCTGCCAGGCCTGAGCCGCGGCACAGATGACGAGGTCGACCAGGTGGGTGTCGACTTGGGTGGTTTCTTCAGTCATGTCAATCTTTCAAAAGGTCGGCAGCGGCAGGCTGCGCACGGCAGCTTCACCGCCGACGCGGGCCAGATATTCGGCCTCGCTGCAATTGACATAGCGCTCGACATAAGCCGCCCAGCCGCCCTCCTGCTTGGCGCTGGCCACATATTCCTTGAAATGCTTGACGTCGAAACCATACAGCGGCGCACAACTGCTTGGGTGGGCACCGCAAGGCAGGTGCACCACACCGGCCGTGTGCGCGCGTTCCCAATGCACATAGCGGGACTCTTCACCGGATTCAAACGTGGCAGTCGGCACCAACTCGTCGCAGCTGACGAAGGTCTTCTTCGCGGCCCGGGCAAACAAGTCGTCCATGTACAGATCGGGGCCCTTGATCTGGCAGACGCCCCGCGCATCGGCCCGGTCAACATGCAGCAGCGCGGCGTCGAGCGGCAGCGCCGGCATCGCCACCCAATCGCGGTCGTCATAGGGCGAGCTGACCAGTTTCAGCGATGGGTTGTGGGTCAGGACATCGGTGCCCAGGCCGACCCGGGTCGGGATATAGGGCACGCGCATGCCGGCAGCCTTGAGCCCCAGCATGAACATCCCCTCGTCGATTTCCATCACCTCCAGCGCGCCGCTTTGACGCGCCAGGCGGAAATAAGGTTCGAGCGGAATGAAGTCGAGCGAGACAAAGGCGAACACCAGTTTCCTGACCTTGCCCGCTGCACAGAGCATGCCGACATCGGCGCCGCCATAGGCGACGATGGTGAGGTCTTTCAGAGGCGAGCGCAGAATCTCGCGCACCAGCGCCATCGGTTTGCGCCTCGGTCCCCAGCCACCTATGCCGACAGTCATGCCATCGCTCAACTGCGCGACGACTTGCGCCGCGCTCATGATCTTGTTCGCCATCCGTCTCAGCCCTGTTGGCCCACCGAAAAATCATGGCCCCACAAGCTCACGCGGGTGAACTCATGGACGATATGTTCCTGCCAGTCGCAGACCGCACCGCCATAGCCAAACTCGACATCGAAGCCCGAAGGCGATTGCATGTAGAAGGAAGTCATCTTGTCGTTTGTATGCTGGCCCAAGGTCGCCGTCAGCTTGGCGCCGTCAGCGGCGCGCCGGTCCATTGCGCGACCGACTTCAGGCATCGATTCGACTTCGACCATCACATGGACGCAGCCGCTTTCGACCGGAAAACCGGCCAAGGCCAGGCTGTGATGCCTGGCATTGCCGCAATGGAAAAAATGGATCGGCAGCACCGGCCCGGCATCGCCACCCGGCTTGAAATTGAACAGATCCGACAGGCCAAAGCCCATCACATCCTTGACGAAGGCCACCGTGGCTTCGAAATTCGGCGCGGGCAAAACCGTATGTCCCAGACCCAGATCGCCGGTGATGAAACCCGAAACGCCAGTCGGCGAGGCGAAATGCTGGAAGTCGGATTTGAATCCCCAGACCAGTTCATGCCGGTTGCCCGAAGGATCGACGATCGCAACCAATTGCTGCACGCAGCGTTTGGCGCACAAGGCCTGATCGCCCAACTCGTAAGCCACACCCTTGTCTGACAGATGGCCCAGGGCCGACTGGAAAGCTTCCCGGTCGAGCAACTCCCAGGCGCTGACGACATAGCCATTGCGACTGCCAGACTGCACCGAAATGCGGAACTGGCGCTCGTCCATCTTCACATGCAGGCCGCCATCGGGGCTGTCCGACACCATCATGCCCAGCACGTTGCGGGCATAGTCCGACCAGCGCTTCAGGTCGGTGGTTTCAGCAACGATATAAGCCAGTCCACGGATATTC
>JBIKPD010000301.1:0-5035 GCA_044357665.1 Roseateles sp.
TCGCGCCGAATGCCGCCAGCTTCATCACCAGCAAGGCGCAAACGATGTCCAGCGGAATCGCCACCCACATGCTGATCAGGCCCAGCCCGGTCGGCTTGGGCAGGTAGAGGTAAAGCATGAAGATCGCTGGCACGAAGGCCAGCGTGTACAGGTAGATGATCTTGCCGAAAGCGACGGGCGCGCTGCCGGTGTCGGCCGACACCGTCTTCAGATTGTTCATGCCCCACCAGCACAGGGCGGCCAGCGGCACCAGCGACAGCACCCAGGCGAAGCCGGCGTTCTGGATCCAGGTAGGAGTGCCGGCAACGATCTTGCCAAGAATCCAGCCGCTGTCTTTCATCAAGGTCATCGGCTCGCCGCCGAAGCTGCCGAACAGGCCCACCGTCATCACCAGCGGGATGACGATCTGCATCGTCGTGACGCCGAAGTTGCCAAGCCCGGCATTCAGGCCCAGCGCCGTACCCTGCAGGCGCTTCGGAAAGAAGGTGCTGATGTTCGACATCGACGAGGCGAAATTGCCGCCGCCGACTCCCGACCACAGGGCCATCAGCTGGAAAGTCCAGAGCGGCCAGTCCGGATGCTGCAACACGATGCCGGTGCCGATCGCCGGCGCCAGCAACATCGCGGTGGTCAGGAAAATCACGTTGCGGCCACCGGCCAGGCGGATCAGGAAGGATGCCGGGATGCGCATCGTCGCGCCCGAAATGCCGGCGATCGCCGTCAGCGTGAACAACTCGGCCTGGGTGAAGGGAAAGCCCAGGTTGAGCATCTGCACGGTGATGATGCCCCACATGCCCCAGATCGCGAACCCGCAGAGCAAGGCCGGCACCGAAAGCCACAGGTTTCGATAAGCGATCTTCTTGCCGGTCTGCTCCCAGAAGGCATCGTCTTCGGGGCGCCAATCCTGGATCGTTGCCGCGCCGGCCGGGTTGGTCTTGCTATTCATGGCTGTTTCCTGTCTGGATTGCGGAGGATTCGGTGGTTGACTTGCCCAGCAAGTCGGCATGGCGCACTTCGGTCCAGTACATCCAGATCAATGAGACCCAGACCACCGCATACATCAACATGAAAGCGCTGGAGCGGACACCGGTCAGGTCCATCAAGGCGCCGAACAGGATCGGCAGCACAAAGCCGCCCAGTCCGCCAGCGAGCCCCACGATGCCGCTGATCGTGCCGATGTTCTGGCCATAGTCATCGCTGATGTACTTGAACACCGAGGCCTTGCCGAAGGCCCAGGCGATGCCCAGTGTGAACATCAGCGCGGTGAAGGCGTAGACGTTCAGGCCGATGTGAAAGGTCAGCGCCCCGTTGACGGTCTGGATCGACAGATCGGTCTGCGGATAAGAGAGCAGGAACAGGCAGATCCAGCTGACCCACAGCACCCACCAGGTGACGAAATGCGCGCCATGCTTGTCCGCCAGCCAGCCGCCGGCAGCGCGCAACACGCCGCCCGGCAGCGAGAAGCAGGCTGCCAGCAAAGCGGCGTAGCGGATGTCGAGGCCATATTCGCCAACGTAGTACTGCACCATCCACAAGCTCATCGCCACATAGCCGCCGAACACGATCGAGTAGTACTGGCAATATTTGAGGACCTTGGGATCCTTCAGCGCCTTCAATTGCGAGACGAAGCTGGACTGGCTGGTGACCAGATGCTTGTCGTCGCTATGGCTGAAGAACCAGAACAGGATCGCCGTGCCGAGCAACACCGCCGCATAGACATGCGGCACCATGGTCCAGCCGAATGCCACCACCAGACCGGGGGCGACGAACTTGTTGACTGCCGCGCCCGAATTGCCGGCGCCGAAAATGCCCATCGCAAAGCCCTGGCGCTTCTTCGGGAACCAGCGTGCGACATAGGGTGTGCCGACCGAAAACGAGCCGCCGGCCAGACCGACGAAAAGCCCGATGACGAGGAAATGCCAATAGGCCGTGGCATAGCTCATCAACCAGATCGGGCCGACGCAGGCCAGCATCAGCAGGAAAAATACCAGGCGGCCGCCGAATTTGTCGGTCCAGATGCCCAAGGGGACGCGCACCAGTGAGCCGCTCAGAACCGGCATCGCGGTCAGCAGGCCGAACTGGGTCGAATTCAGATCCAGCGCTTTCTTGATCGGGATGCCGATCACGCCAAACATCATCCAGACCATGAAACAAACCGTAAACGCCAGGGTGCTGACGATCAGCACCGAAAGCGCCTGACGGCTCGGCCCCGCATCGGCGGATGACGTGACTGGCATGGTTGAACTCCTCGATTCCATGGTCACCAATATCCCTGCATGGCCCCTGGCTGAACATCCTTCTCAAGCATGGGGCGCGAGGTGCAGGCGAACTATGGAATGCCTGCGGCCATCGTTCGGAAGAGCTATTGCGCCCGCAGCCTGCAGGGCTGACAGTTCGGGCCACCATGAAAATACCTGTGCAACTCAAATCAGCTGCGCTGCCATCGCGCGGCTGGCCGCTGCTGCGGCTCGGCTTCAGGCCGTTCTATATTGGCGCGGCCGCCTTTGCCGCCCTCGCCGTGCCGCTCTGGGTAGCGGCCTGGTTCGGCCAGATCACCCTGCCGATCGCGCTGGCGCCAATGTTGTGGCATGGGCATGAAATGCTGTTCGGCTTTGCCGTGGCCGTGATCATTGGCTTCTTGCTGACCGCAGGCCAGGCCTGGACCGGCTTGGCCACACCGCGCGGCCCGGCGCTGGGCGGATTGGTTGCGCTATGGCTGGCAGCTAGAGTGGCGGCGCTGACCGCACCCTACGCCATCTATGCGGCGCTCGACATGGTGCTGCTACCGCTGGTGGCGGCCCTGCTCACCCGCTTGCTGCTGCGCGCAGGCAACCACCGCAATCTGCCGCTGGCGCTGATCCTGCTGCTGCTGGCCTTGGCCAATGGCGCTTTCCACCTCGCCGCCTTGGGCCTGACCGCATTCAACCCGCTGATGGCTTTGCACGCCGGCCTGGCCCTGGTGGTGATGGTGCTGTGCGTGATGGCCGGCCGGGTGGTACCCGCATTCACGAAGGCCGCCACACCCGGCATGATCTTGCCGCCGCCAAAGCTGGAGCGTTGGACGGTGGCGATGACTGCCTTGGGGCTGGCGGGCTGGGTGTTCGCTCCGGCAGGCCTGGCCACGGCGCTTGTACTGGGCCTGGCCGCCGCCCTGCATCTGCGGCGCCAATGGGCTTGGCAGCCCTGGCTGACGCGGGGCCGGCCCATCCTCTGGATCCTGCATGCCGGTTATGGCTGGATTGCCCTTGGGCTGGCCTTGCTGGCGCTGGCCCAACTCGGACTGGTGAGCGTTTCAGCCGGCGTTCACGCCTTGACCGTCGGCGCCACCAGCGGCTTGATCATCGGCATGATCACGCGCACAGCCAGGGGGCACACCGGCCGCAACTTGCAGGCCGGCAAAGCCGAAACCAGCGCCTATGCCCTGGTGATGGCAGCCGCCTTGTTGCGCTCGCTACTGCCGATTTTCGGCCTGCAGTCACTGGCAATGCTGGCGGCTGCCTTGGCCTGGAGCAGCGCCTTCATCATCTACCTCTATGTCTACACGCCCTGGCTGCTGGCCGCCAGAGTGGACGGCAGGGACGGCTGAAGCTCAGCCAAAACCGCGCTCGCTGGCCCACACAGCGACCTGTACCCGCGAGCTGAGTTGCAGCTTGCGCAGAATATGCTGGACATGGATCTTCACCGTGGTTTCAGCGATGCCCAAGGTGCGGGCGATTTCCTTGTTGCTGGCGCCGCGGGCAATTTCCTGCAGCAGTTGCTGTTCACGCGGCGACAGGGCCGCGATGTCCTCGGCCTGGTTTGAACGGCTTGCGGCTGTTGGCGCGATGCTGCTGGCCTTGAAAGCCAGCACCAGCTTGTTGGTCATCTCGGGGCTGACCACCGCGTCGCCCGCCACGGTGCGGCGTATCGCTGCGGCCAGGTCCGCGCCGTCGATGGTCTTGAGCAGGTAGCCTGCCGCCCCGGCGCGCAAGGCCGCGGTCAGGTCCTGCTCGTCTTCGCTGACCGTCAGCATGAGGAAGTGAGTCTGCGGTGCGGCTTCAAGCAAGCCGGGCAACAGGTCGACACCGCGCACACCGGGCATATGGTTATCGAGCAGAACGACCGCCGGCTGCAGATCCTTGATGCGGCGCAGCGCCTCGCTGCCGTCAGAGGCCTCGCCCACCACTTCAAGGCCCTCCTCCTGCGCCAGCAAGGCGGTCAGCCCGCGCCTGAACAGACTGTGGTCGTCAACCACCATGATGCGGATCAGCTCGATTTTTTCAGCCTTGTTCATGCGGCCACCAATTCACGCTCGACCTGCGCCGGCAGCAGCAATGAAATCTGCGTGCCGCCGCCTGGCTGGCTGCGGATCTGCAACTGCGCGCCGATGCGCTGGGCACGCTCGGCCATGATGCGCAGGCCGACATGGGTTTCATCGAAGGCGTCAGCGCCAGCGTCGAAACCCGCACCATCGTCACAAACCTCGAAACGCCATTGCGGCGCCTGCAGCACCCGCAACTCGACCCGTTTGGCGCCCGCATGCTTGCGCACATTCGACAGGGCCTCCTGCAGAATATGCAACACCTGCACCTGCTGATCGGGCGGCAAGGGCAGGCCGTGGCCCGACATCGTCAGCTGGATCTCAAGCCCGCTTTGCAACTCGAACTTCGACAAGGTGCTGCGCAAGGCGTGGACGATGTCTTCATGATCTGGCCTGGTGCGGAAATGCACCAGCAACTCGCGCACATCGGCATAGCTTTCGCGTACACCAGCATCGATCTCGGCCAGGCTGGCTTCCACCTCGGCCGGCCGCTGCTTCTGGATCGCGCCGCGCAGCAATTGCACCTGGATTTTCAGGAAAGCCAGCGACTGCGCGATCGAATCATGCAGTTCCTGCGCGAGCATATTGCGCTCCTCGCTGACCGCCATTTCGCGGTCGCGCGCGGCCAGCCGCAGGTTATCGAGCTGGGTCGCGACCAGGCCGGCCAGCGCGTCAAGCAGATGGCGCTCGCTTTCCAGCACCGCCCGCTCACCGAAGAAAAACAATTCCACTTCG
>JBIKPD010000303.1:0-5006 GCA_044357665.1 Roseateles sp.
AATCAGCTGCCGATCGATGGGGGTGCAGGAGTTTGAGCGGACGAAGCAGCTCAAGGGCCTGTGCACGGTTCCAAAGCTGGGCCCTAATGGACAGCCCCTATGCTCGAATGCCTGAAGCCTTGCCTCTGTTTGCCGCTGCCGACAAGAGCCTACGCGACCTCAAAAGGCCTATTTAAATGAGAATGGTTCCTATTTGATAGAATTCTGATCATTCATTTTCTCGGACCTCTTGACTCATGCCGTACCAATCAAAAATCTTTCCATCGCTTTTTTCAAGCGCATCACCCTCATGAAGTCAAACCGCTTTTGCGCTCTGTTTTTTGCTCTTGCCTGTGCCTTGCCGGCCTTGGCCGAAGAAGTGGTGGTGTACTCCGCCCGCAACGAACAACTCATCAAACCGCTGTTTGACGCCTACACCAAGGAAACCGGGGTGCAGGTCAAGTTCATCACCGGCGGCGAGGGCCCGCTGATGGAGCGCTTGAAGGCCGAAGGCCAGAACACCCCCGCAGATGTGCTGCTGACGGTCGATGCCGGTAACCTGTGGCAGGCCGCCCAGCAAGAGCTGCTGCGCCCCATCAGCTCCAAAGTTCTACAAGACAACGTACCCGCTCACTTGCGTGACCCAGCCAACGCCTGGTTTGGGCTGTCGGTGCGGGCGCGCACGCTGGTCTACAACACCAGCAAGCTCAAACCCGCCGACCTGGCGAGCTACGAAGACTTGGCCGACCCCAAATGGAAAGGCCGGCTGTGCCTGCGCACTTCCAAGAAGGTTTACAACCAGAGTCTGGTGGCCATGATGATCACCGAACACGGCGAGCCCAAAGCCGAGGCCATCGTCAAAGCTTGGGTCAGCAACCTGGCCACGTCGCCCTTTCCCGATGACACCAAAGCCCTGGAAGCTGTTGCCAACCGCCAATGTGATGTGACGGTGGTCAATACCTATTATTTTGGTCGCCTGATGGAAAAAAGCCCCAAGCTGCCCCTGGCCATCTTCTGGCCCAACCAGAACCTCAGTGGCAAGGACGCCGGCGTGCATGTCAATGTGTCAGGCGCCGGAGTCACGCGCCATGCAAAGAATGCCGCCGGTGCGCAAAAGCTGATTGAGTGGCTGTCGTCCGAGCGGGCACAGAACCTGTATGCCGACAGCAACCTGGAATACCCGGTGAACCCGCGTGTCAAGCCCGACGCGCAAGTGGCCGCATGGGGCAGCTTCAAGCCCAATCTGATCAACGTGAAAGACGCCGGCAGCCTGCAGGTACAGGCAGTCAAGCTGATGGACCGTGCAGGCTACAAGTAGGCAGCGGGGCTGACATTGGAGCCAGATGGCATCGTGACGGACAGTTCATTGTCCCCGGCATCAGCGCCGCCGCCGGCGCGCTGGCAGATCGACGGCTGGCGCTTGTTTGCCTGGGCTGTGGCCGCCTTGGTGCTGGTGCCAGTCGGGGTCAGCTTGTCGTCTTTCGCGCAGGTGGATGGCGCCACACTGGCGCATTTGGGCCAGTTTGTCTTGCCGGAGTTGGTCGCCAACACCTTCTGGCTGTTATTGGGCGTGGGGGTGGGTGTGACTCTATTGGGGGTGACCCTGGCCTGGCTGGTGGCCATGTGTGAGTTTCCGGGTCGGCGGGTGTTTGCATGGGCCTTGTTATTGCCGCTGGCGCTGCCGGCCTATGTAACGGCATTTGTGGCGATTGACCTACTGGATTTCAGCGGCCCGCTGCAAAGCTGGTTGCGCCAGGGTTGGGGCATTACCGGCCTGCCTGAGGTGCGCTCGCGCGGTGGGGTGATCGCGGTAATGTCGCTGGCGCTTTATCCCTATGTGTACCTGATCACCAAAAACGCCTTTGCCACGCAAGGCGCGATGGCGCTGGAGGCTGCGCAGTCCTTGGGCTTATCGCGACCACACGGATTTCTTCGGGTGGCGCTGCCGATGGCGCGGCCCTGGATTGCTGCCGGGCTTATGCTGGCCCTGATGGAAACCCTGGCCGACTTTGGCACAGTGGCGGTGTTCAACTACGACACCTTCACCACGGCCATTTACAAGGCTTGGTACAGCCTGTTTTCGCTGCCTGCAGCCGCACAACTGGCCAGCGTCTTGATTGTGTTTGTGCTGATAGCCGTCGTCATCGAACAGCGGTCGCGGGCGCAAATGCGTTTTGGCGCAGTGGGGCGGAGTGCGGCCTCAAAGCGCATTCAGCTCACACCTGCACAAGGGTGGCTGGCACTGGCCTATGCAGCTGCCGTGCTGCTGTTGGCGTTTGTCATCCCGGTGACGCAGTTGCTGTTGTGGACTTGGGGTACCGCCACCCGGGATCTGGACGAACGATACTGGGCTTTTGCCCTTCATTCGCTCACGCTGTCAGCGTTAGGTGCTGTGTCGGTTGTAGCAATTGCATTGCTTTTGGCCTACGCCGGGCGCAAGCATCCGGGCCCCGGCATGGTGTGGGTACAACGCCTGGCCACGCTGGGTTATGCGTTTCCGGGCACGGTGTTGGCGGTGGGGCTGTTTATCCCGGTGGCAGCGCTCGACAATGCTCTGATTGATTGGGCCCATGCCTGGTTTGGCTTCACGGGAACGGAAATCTTCAAAGGCACGCTGCTGGTGATGCTGCTGGCCTACCTGGTGCGTTTTCTTGCGGTGGGCTTTGGCCCGATTGACAGTGGATTGCAACGCATCACCCGCAACGTGGACGAGGCCGCGCGTAGCCTGGGCTGCAGCAGCGCGCACCTGCTGGCGCGAGTGCATTGGCCCATGTTGCGCACCAGTCTGCAAACGGCTGCTGCATTGACTTTTGTGGACATCATGAAAGAAATGCCGATCACTTTGATGACGCGCCCGTTTGGTTGGGACACCCTGGCAGTGCGGGTGTTTGAGATGACCTCAGAGGGCGAGTGGGAGCGTGCCGCGCTGCCCGCTCTGGCGATTGTGCTGGCCGGACTCGCTCCGATTCTTCTCTTGACCTGGCGTGCGGGAGCGACGCACCACGAAGGAAGCCCACATGGTTGAACTAAGTCTGGACGCCGTATCGCATTCCTATGGTGCGCGGCAAATCATCGCCAGCCTGAGCTTTAGCCTGAACAAGGGCGAGATCGGTTGCCTGTTGGGGCCATCCGGTTGCGGCAAAACCACCGCGTTGCGTTGCATTGCCGGTTTTGAGCCGGTGCAAAGCGGTGAAATCCGCCTGCAAGGTGAAATGGTCAGTCGTCCCGGAGTGATGTTGGCCGCCGAAAAGCGCCGCATCGGCATGGTGTTTCAGGACTACGCGCTGTTTCCACACCTGACCGTGGCAGGCAATGTGGGATTTGGCCTGCCAGATCGCAATCAATCAGCCGGCACAGCTCGTGTGGATGAACTGCTGGCGTTGGTGGGGCTGGCCACCCATGCCGACAAATACCCGCACCAGCTCTCGGGCGGTCAGCAGCAGCGGGTAGCGCTGGCACGCGCGCTGGCACCGCGCCCCCGACTGATCCTGATGGACGAGCCTTTCTCGAACCTGGATGTGGAGTTGCGCGAGCGCCTGTCGAACGAGGTGCGCGACATTTTGAAACGTGAAGCCACCACCGCACTGATCGTCACACACGACCAGCACGAGGCCTTTTCTCTGGCGGATTGGGTCGGCGTGATGCACCAGGGGCGCATCCAGCAATGGGATACGCCCTACAACCTCTATCACCAACCCTCCAATCGCTTTGTGGCGGACTTTGTCGGGCAGGGCGCGATGCTGACCGGCGCCGTGCTGAGTAGCCAGCAGGTGCGCACCGAGCTGGGTGTGCTCGACGGCCTGATTCCGCTCGACTGCAACACGGGGGGGTGCCAGAGTTGCTCCCGCAGTTGCCATGTGGACGTGCTGCTGCGCCCGGACGACATCGTGCACGACGACGACAGCCCGTTGCAGGCCGAGGTGGAAAACAAGGCATTTCGCGGTGCCGAGTTTCTCTACACCCTCAAACTACCCAGCGGCCAGCGGGTGTTGTCCCTGGTGCCGTCCCACCACAACCATGCCATTGGCGAGAAGATCGGCATCAAACTGGCGGCCGATCATGTGGTTGCGTTTCGACGCGAGTGAAACCACAAGTTGCAGAGCATTCCTAAGGATAGCTAGTTGGGCTTTTATTGATTCAGTAGGAAATTCAACCCCTCTAGTTCAAGCATGGCATGGGTTTTGGGCCACCAGACGCCTCTGAGCGGGGCAGTTTGAGCGGACGAGGCAGCTTAAGAGCCTGTGCCCGGCGCCAAAGCTGGGTTTAGGTCTGGCGCCGCAAGTAACTGCTCCCCGCAGTGCTTGCGAAGTCATTGCTTCGAGCCCGCACCAATTGTTGCAGCACCGGATTATTCAGGAGTGGCCTGAGCTCGCCATAGCAGGCCAGTCCGACGGTCAGCAACCCGCCGCTGCTGAGCTGCTCTGCGGCATCGCCAGGCTCACGCCACTGGAACCGGCCACTAGCAAGCTGCTTGCCTACTCAGCCCGGACCGGGCTGACAGTCGACCGCCGCTGCAGTCGCAAAGGCGATCCACCGGGCCAGATAGTCGTCGTTGCTGCGGTCGGCCAGCAGCCAGACGCGATCGGGTGCCTGGCGCATGGCAATCACCGTGATGTCGCCAAGGCGCGTGCTGTGCGCATGGCCGGCCCTGTGCGGGATGGCCGCGGCGTCGAGCAGGCGTTCCAGCACGGCGTCGACGCTGCGGCCTTGCAATTCGAACAACACCAAGCCGCCCGACAGGTCCAGCGCATAGGCCAGCGGTTCGAGACCGGCAGGCAGGGCCAGCAGCAGTCCGTCGGCCGCACTGTCTTCGGTCCCGACGAGCAGCAACTCGCCGGGCTTGCGCCACAGCAAAAATGGCCCTGAACCTTCGAAGCAGCCGGGGCTTGGCAGATGCAGAAATCCATGGGCATGAAGCGCTTTGGCGGGCGCACCTTCGGCCAGGTGCCTGAGCGAGACCACACGCAGGGGCTCGATCAGGCGCACCGACAGACCGGCGGATTGCGCCGCTGCAGCTTGCTCCAGCA
>JBIKPD010000304.1:0-4964 GCA_044357665.1 Roseateles sp.
ACCAAAGCGCGCCCTGAGGCCGGCGCCATCCACACCAAATGCCCGATGATCGGTTCTGTCAACCCAAGGAATTTTCATGCGAATCTTGCTGGCTGAAGACGATGCCATGCTGGGAGATGGACTGCGCGCCGGTTTGCACCAGCAAGGCTTCTCGGTGGATTGGGTGCGCGACGGCGTAGCGGCCGAACGCGAATTGTTTGCAGGCGACTATGCGGCGGCGGTGCTTGATCTCGGCTTGCCATTGAAAGACGGCATCGAGGTCTTGAAGTCGCTACGCGCCCGCAAAATCCGCACCCCCATTTTGGTGTTGACCGCGCGTGACGCCATACCCGACCGCATTCTGAGCCTTGATCTGGGCGCGGATGACTATGTCGTCAAACCCGTGGATCTGCATGAGCTCGGCGCCCGGCTGCGCTCCCTGGTGCGCCGCTCCCATGGTCAGATGCAGGACACCCTGACCTGTGGCGCGATCGTGCTCGAGCCCTCCGCCCGGCGAGTCAGCCTGCAGGGTGCGCCGGTACTGCTGTCCACGCGGGAATTTGATCTGCTGCATGTCTTGATGCTGAACGCCGATCGCGTGATGTCGCGCGAACAACTTGAGCAGCAGCTGTATAGCTGGGGCTATGAGGTCGACAGCAATGCCATCGAGGTTCACATTCACCATTTGCGCCGCAAGCTTCACGCTGACTTGATTCAGACCGTGCGCGGCATTGGTTACACCTTGCTGCGAAAGCAAACCCCGGCATGAAGCTGCGCCGCCTTGAATCCTTGCAGGCGCGCCTGCTGTTGCCGCTGCTCGGGCTGGTCACCACCATCTGGGTTGGCGCTGCGGTCCTGACCTGGGTGGATGCGCGCGAAGAACTCGACGACTTGCTGGACGGCCACCTTGCCCAAGCCGCCGCCATGCTGGTGGTGGTGCAGGCCCGCGCCGAAGACGATGGCGTGGTCAACGCACCGGCGTTGCACAAGTACTCGCCCCTGGTGGCATTTCAGGTGTTTCACGAAGGTCAATTGGCCATGCGTTCAGCCAATGCGGGCTTGCTGCCGATGTCAGACAAAGCGCAAGGTTTCTCGACGGTCAGTCTGCCGGACGGCGAGCGCTGGCGGGTCTTTTCAACCCCAGGGATGGCGCGGGATGTGACTGTTTATGTGGGCGAAAAAATTGCTTCGCGCAACGAAATTCTCTGGGCCGTTTTGGACAGCCTGCTGATGCCGCTGTTGTACGCCTTGCCGCTGCTCGCGCTGGGCGGATGGTGGGCGGTCCGCCAGGGGCTGGCACCCTTGCGGCAGCTCGGGCAGTTGTTGTCTCAACGGCAACCCGAGGCGCTCAAGCAGGTAGAACTGAAGGACATGCCAACCGAAATGAGGCCGATGGTGGCGGCCTTGAATGATTTATTCGCACGCATAGAAAGCATGGTGCTGTCCGAGCGCCGCTTCACCGCCGACGCCGCCCATGAACTGCGCACACCGATTGCCGGCATCCGGGCACAGGCCCAGGTCGCAATGGGGGCGGTCGACGACCCTAGCCAACGCCAGCATGCGCTGCAAGCGACGCTGGCCGGCTGCGACCGTGCCACGCGCCTAGTCGATCAACTGCTGACTCTGGCACGCCTGGAAGCGGCGCCGCAGTCGCTCGGGTCAGAGCCGGTCGACCTCAGCCCGGTAGCACGCCGTGTCGCCGCCGATCTGGTCCCCGCCGCTCTGGCACGCCACCAGACCTTGACCCTGGATGCGGTGGCCAATTGCCCGGTGGCGGGCAATGATTTGCTGATCAGCGTGCTGGTGCGCAATTTGCTCGACAACGCCCTGCGCTACAGCCCACAGGGGGCTGAAATTGAACTGACGGTGACCCATTCGCCCGGCCAATCGGTCTTGTCCGTGCAAGACAGCGGACCCGGCATGACCGAGGCAGAGATGGCACGCCTGGGCGACCGCTTTTTCCGGGTGCTGGGCCAGGATCAGCCCGGCAGCGGCCTGGGTTGGTCGATCGTACGGCGTATCACCAATGTCTTTGGCGCCCGGATTCAGGTCGGGCGATCTGAGCGGCTGGGTGGACTGGCGGTCACTGTGACCTGGCAGACCTCGCTGAAGGCAAAGCAGCTCCCGAAGGCCCGTCTGTGACCGGATCCGTGCGGCTAATGCGGCGCCGCCGGCACACCCCAATCCCATAGCGCCTTACAAGCGCCGTTTGCACACAGGTGGATGTGGGGGCTACATGGGACGAGGATCTTGGTGGCATCCATTTATTTCTTGACTAGAGAATAATATTCCCTAACATTCAAGCTGTAGGTACGATTTACAAAACTGGGAAATTCATCGTGCGGGTCAATGGGTTTGAACATCCGCCGGTTCACGCTCATGTGACCCATACCGATGGTCGTGCCATGATTTATCTCAATGGCGCAGTCAAAAATACAGGCATCCCAGAATCGGTCCTGAATGAGGCAATGGGCTGGATTGCTGCCAACACCCAGGCGGTCATTCTCGAATGGAACCGATGCAACCCGAAGGCGTGAGGATCTGATATGGCAACCCCTGACAAAATGAAAAGCGTTACCGTGCAAGCCACCGACAGCTTGCTGATCGAGTTGGCAAGTGGCAAAAGCTACCTTGTCAGCTTGGCCGAGCCCATGGCGAGCGTGCCAGGATTTGATGCACTGCGCGACCCGGCGATGTTTGCCACGGCACAAGTGACCGACTGGGGCTGGGCGCTGCAGTGGGAATGCGGCCTCTCGATGGCCTCCGAGCGGCTGTATCAAATGGGCAAGGAGCAGTCGGGGGAGGCATACCCGGTGGCAGAGTTCCGTGCCTGGATGGAACGTAACTGTATGTCGCTGTCTACCTTATCCGCAGCGCTGGGATTGTCGCGCCGGGCGGTGAGCCAGTACAGCTCGGGCGCACGCCCGATTCCGCGCGTGGTTGGGCTGGCACTGCTCGGCTTGGAGCGAGCTCGCGGCTGAGGCCCTGCTTGACCGGCAGGGGACTGAAGTTGCGGATTGACCCAGGTCGATCAGGCGTGGCAACACAGGCGGGTACTGCAGCGAGCGCAGTACCGCAACCGAAGCGCTATGAAACCGCAACACTACGGGGCAATCGGGCTAAACCATCTCCGTTCTTTCAAGCTAATATTACTCATGCACTCAGGGAGGTCACCCAATGAACGCTGTAGTACATGAGCTGATTGAACGAGCACAGGCTTTGCCCATCATTGAAAGGGCGAAGTTGATCGAATCGTTGATTGAGTCAATGTCTCATGCAGACAAGGAAATCGAGGCGCTTTGGGCCATTGAAGCAGAGGCACGCATTGACGCGCTTGAGCGTGGAGACATTGAGCTTGAAGGCGAGCCGAACTTGCTGACTGAATTTAGGGCGCGCCAAAAGTGAGTTTGCGCTGGGCCAAAGTGGCAAGGACAGAGTTGGAAGAGGCGGTGCAATGGTACGAAGCCCAGATGCCAGGGCTGGGGGACAAGTTGGTGGCGGAAATTCTCACTGCGTCTGCCCTGATCGAGCAGTTTCCGGCCGCCTGGCATCCGCTTTCAATACATGCACGAAGCCATCGCTTGAATCGCTTCCCGTTCTGCCTGATCTACACATACAAGGCAGAGGACGACATCCGGATCGTGGCCTTGGCTCATCAGCATCGACTTCCTTCTTACTGGCAACACCGGTTAAAGGGTCGGCCGTAACGCTGACCCGTACCCGTTTTTAAGGGCAGCCGCTGCCAGAACTTGCACGTTGACATCCGCATCCGCTGTGGTTCAGCCGATTGCCACCTCGAATTCAGACCCCCAAATAGGCCGACAAAGCCGGGTCGGCGCTGACTGCGTCGGCCCTGCCCTGCAGCACGACCTGGCCTTTTTGCAGCACCAGCGCCTGGTCTGAATGGGCCAGCACCTTGCGGTAATCGCGGTCGACGATCAAGGTGGCGATGCCGCTGGCGCGGATCTCGCCGATGACGAGCCAGATGTCGGCCACGATCAGCGGTGCCAGGCCCTCGGTGGCCTCGTCAAGAACGATCAGTTCAGGATGGGTCATTAGCGCGCGGCCGATCGAAAGCATCTGCTGCTCGCCGCCTGACAACTGAGCGCCAAGGTTGTTGAGGCGTTCCTGCAAGCGCGGAAAAGTCTCCAGCACGCGCTCGAGCGGCCAGTCATTGCGGCCATCGACGCCGCGCCGCGCCGCCATGCAGAGGTTTTCGCGCACCGACAGATTCGGAAACACGCCGCGCCCTTCGGGCACATAGGCCAGCCCCAGGCGCGCGACCTGGTGCGGCTTGAACTGCGAGGCATCCTGCCCGAACAACTGGATCCGGCCTTGGCGCTGCACCACATGGCCAAGCAAGGTACGGATCAAGGTGCTCTTGCCCATGCCATTGCGGCCAAGCAGACCCACGGTGGCGCCGCGGGCGATCTGCAGGTCGATGCCATGCAGCACATGGCTCGACCCGTACCAGGCATGCAGGCCGCGGGCGTCGACGATCAGGTCCGCGCCCATCTCAATGCTCTCCCAGATAGGCGATGCGGACTTCGGCGCTGTTGCGCACGAAGTCGGGTGTGCCCGATGCGATCACCGACCCATTGACCATCACGGTGATGCAGTCAGCAATCCGGAACACCGCGTCCATATCATGTTCAACCAACAAGATCGCATGGCCGGTTTTCAACTCGGCCAGCAGCGCCAGCATGCGCTCGGTCTCTTCGGCGCCCATGCCAGCCAAGGGTTCGTCAAGCAAAAGCACCTGAGGCTCGATCGCCAGGCACATCGCGATCTCCAGTTGCCGCTTCTGGCCATGCGAGAGCAGGCCCGCAGGCCGGTCGAGCAGATCGTCAAGGCCAGCTCGCGTGGCCGCCAGCCTGGCTGCGCCACAACTGGCCTCGCAGCGCTGCGCATCGCGCCACCAGATCCAGGGCTTTTGGGTCCTGGCCTGGGCCGCCAGGCGGCAATTTTCAAACACGCTGAAGTCG
>JBIKPD010000305.1:0-4919 GCA_044357665.1 Roseateles sp.
ATAGTTTTTAACAACTGCATGGTTTGTTGCTGTTTTGAACGATTTTCAGCGCTTCCGGCCGGTTCAAAAATAGTCCGTTCGAACGATGAATTGCTCATTGCGCAAGCCAATAGTGTCCATGACAAGCCTGCGAATTCAGGGCTTTACAGGGCGCCTTGCGCCGGCAGAGGGAATGAATGCAGACCGAATTCACCGAGGCGCAACAGCAACTGCGAAGCCAGGCACGCGAATGGCTGGCTGCCCATGTGCCGCGCCAGCCGCTACCGAGCTTTGATACCGCGATTGGGTTCGAGCAGCACCGGCTGTGGGAGCGCGAGCTGCATGCCGGTGGCTGGACCAGCCTGACCTGGGGCAGGGAATTCGGCGGTCGCGCCGGCGATATGTTCGACTGGCTGATCTTCGAAGAAGAATATTGGGCTGCCGGCGCGCCGGGGCGAGTCAACCAGAATGGCTTGCTGGTGCTGGCACCGGCCTTGCTGCAGTTCGGCAATGCTGCGCAGCGCCAGCGTTTTTTGCCGCGCATCGCGGCTGGCGATGACATCTGGGCGCAAGCCTGGTCCGAACCGGGCGCCGGCTCCGACCAGGCCGCGATCTGCTGCAGCGCCGAACTCGATGGGGATCATTACGTACTGAACGGCCAGAAAAGCTGGGTCTCGAGGGCGGTCTGGGCTGACTGGCTGTTCGGCCTGTTCCGCACCGAAGAAGGCTCGCAGCGCCATGTCGGCCTGAGCTGCTTGCTGGTGCCGCTGAATGCCGCCGGCGTCACTGTGCGGCCGATCGCACAGTTGAACGGCCGCACCGGCATGGCCGATGTCTATTTCGACAATGTGAAGATTCCGATCGAGCAGCGGCTCGGCGCCGAGGGCGAGGGCTGGCGCGTCAGTGCGGCGATCTCGGGCAGCGAACGCGGCCTGATGCTGCGCTCGCCTGCAAGGTTCCAGGAAACAGCACGGGCGCTGATTCAGCTGTATCGCCAGCATCAGGACAGCGCCGATGCTGATCCAACGATTCGCGATGCGGTACTCGACTGCTGGATGAAAGCCCGCGCCTATGCGCTGTCGGCCTACCGCTCGGTCAGTCGCCTGCAACAGGGCATCGTCGTCAGCGCCGAGGCCAGCGCCAACAAGATTTTCTGGTCAGAACTCGACCTGAAGCTGCATGAGACCGCCCTGCGCATCCTCGGCGAGCGGGCCGAGTTGCTGTCTGAAGCGGACAGTGGATCCTGGCTCGACGGTTTCATGTTCGCGCAGGCGGGCACGATCTATTCCGGCACCAATGAAATCCAGCGCAACATCATCGCCGAGCAGTTGCTCGGCATGCCGCGTTGAATCGCCAAGGCTGAGTCATGGACTTCACTTTTTCCGAAGCGCAACTGGAACGCCGCCGCCATATACGGCGCGTGTTGATGACCGAGGTTTCACCCGAGTTGCTGCGCGAGCAATGGCTCAGCGAGGAAGGCCTGTCGGGCGAGGTCTGGCATTTGTTCGCCGATCTGGGACTGACGGCGATCTCGGTGCCTGAAGCCTCTGGCGGCGCCGGCGGCAATGATGTCGACTGGGTGCTGGCTGCCCAGGAAGCTGGCTATTACGCGCTGCCAGGCTCGCTGCTCGATACCTGCTGGGCCGGGGCCGGCCTGCTCGCTGCGCTGCCTGACAGCGAACTGAGCCAGCATTGGCTGCCCAAAATTGCCAGCGGTGCGGCGCGCTTGGCAATCGGCTATCCCGGCCAGACCCTGGTCGCTGATGCCCAGGTCGCCGATCTGCTGCTGCTGCATCATCAAGGCGAGCTTCATGGACTGCTGCCGGCCCAGGTGCATCTGACCCGCAAAGCCAGCCTCGACCCGTCACGGCGCTTGTTCGAAGTCGAATGGCGGCCAGGGCCCCAGACTTGCCTGGCATCCGGGGCGCTGGCCGGGCGTTTGTGGGCGCAGGCCTTTGATCGGGGCGCGCTTGCGGTGGCCGCACAGTACTCGGGCCTGGCCATGCGAATCCTCGATTTGGCCATTGACCACAGCGCGCAGCGCAAGCAGTTCGGCAAAGCGATCGGTGCTTTCCAGGCGGTCAAGCATTACCTCGCCGACTTATCGATGGCGATTGATTTTGCCAAGCCGGTGATTTTTCAGGCCGCCCAAGCCATCGCCACAGGGGACCGCAGGGCTTCGGCCTATGTCTCGCATGCCAGGCTGGCGATGGGCGAAGCCGCCCGTTTGGCGGCGAGGCATGGCATCCAGGTCCATGGGGCTTCGGGCTATACCTGGGACGGCGATCTGCAGATTTTTGCCAAGCGGATCTGGGCCATCGATGGCAGCTGCGGCAGCAGCGCTTTCCACAGGGCCAGGCTGGCGCAAGATCTTTTTGCCGACGAGGGGCTGATCGGCGCCCGTCAGACCTTTCCCGCTGCGGCCTAAGGCCTGGCTTTTTTTCTGGAATCTGCAGTGACTCAATGGCTCAAACCAAAACTACGCGTTGCCGTGCTTGGCGCCGGCATGTCAGGCATCCTGGCGGCGATCCGTTTGCAGCAAGCCGGCGTCTATGAGGTCGTGGTGTTCGAAAAGGCCGAGCGCATCGGCGGCACCTGGCGCGACAACCACTATCCCGGCCTGACCTGCGATGTGCCGGCCCATGCTTACACCTTCTCGTTCGCACCCCATGCCGAGTGGAGCAGCTTCCTGGCGCCCGGGCCCGAGATCCAGCAATACTTCGAGGGCCTGGTTCGGCAGTTCCAGATCGAATCGCTGATCCGTTTCAATCAGGAAGTGTCGAGTTGCATCTGGCAGAACCAATGCTGGCAGCTGCAGACCCGCAGCGGCTTGCAGCAGTCATTCGACATCGTGATCGCCGCGACCGGCGTTTTGCACCATCTGAATCAGCCTGAAATCAAGGGCTTGGACAGCTTTGCCGGCGACTGCTTTCATAGCGCGCGCTGGGATCACAGCGTGCCGCTGCAAGGCCGGCGCGTTGGCATCATCGGCAATGGTTCAACCGGCGTGCAGATCGTCTCGAACCTGGCCGGCAAGGCCAGCCGCGTGGTGCATATCCAGCGCAGTCCGCAGTGGATCATGCCCTACCCGAATCCGCCCTATAGCGACGCCGACCGCGCGGCATTCCGCGCTGATCCGGCCCTGATCGACCAGATCCGCTACAGCGAGTTCTATCTTGGCCTGGTGAACCGCTTCACCGAGGGGGTGGCCGACAAGGACTCGCAGCAGATGGCCGAAATCGAAGCGGTCGTTTTGAACCATCTCGAGACCTCGATCAAGGATCCGGTCTTGCGCGAAAAATTGCGCCCGAATTACCGCGCAGCTTGCAAGCGCTTGATCTTTTCGCCCGACTATTTCGAGGTGGTGCAACGCGACGATGTCGAGGTCATCGTCGGCGAGATCGACCAGATCGAACCCGAAGGCGTGCGCATGCAGGATGGCAGCCTGCTGGCGCTGGATGTGCTGGCCTTGGCCACCGGTTTCAAGGCTGACCGTTTCTTGCGGCCGATGACCTTGCTCGGCCAGGATGGCGCCGACCTGGCGCTCAGCTGGGCGCGCAGGCCGAGCGCTTATCTGGGCATTGCGATGCCGGGTTTCCCGAATTTCTTCATGCTCAACGGCCCGACCGGTCCGGTCGGCAACTTCTCGCTGATCGACATCGCCGAACGCCAATGGGGCTATATAAACGCTTTGCTCGCCGAACTCAGCTCGGGCCGCGCCAAGACCCTGGTGCTCAAGCCCGAAGTGATGCAGGACTACGAGGCGCGCCGGCTCCAGGCCGGCAAGCAGACGATTTTTGGCTCGGGCTGCAGCAGTTGGTATCTGGACAGCGAAGGTTCGCCGTCAACCTGGCCCTGGAACTATCAGACCTTTGCCGACCAGACCAGGGCGCCGAGGCTGGAGGAATTCGAGCGTGTCGGTTGAGGGACACCGGCGCTTGTTCCATGCGAGCTGGCAGCGCGCCGGCGGCCAGGAGCTTCATTTGGCCTTGCCTTGTTCAGCCAGGAATGGGCTTTGTCTGGTGTGACGTTTTTTTTGCGATCGCGTATTTGATCAAACACGAATCTTTGGCCATTGACGTGCAGTGTGGACCAAGGCCAGCATCCACAAGGTTTGTCCGTCGATTTCGTACACCAAACGATAGTTTTCGTGAGGAAACAGCTCGCGGGTCCCTTGGACCAAGCCCGGACGACCCATTTTTGGGTGATCCGCAAGCGTGGCGGCTGCAGCGCTGAAAAGATCGTCCATGCGCAAAGCCGCTGTTGGGTTGTCGGCCGCGATGTAGTCGCAGACGTCAATGCGATCCTGCAGCGCTTCAGGTGTCCAAACGACCTTCATTCCTGCTTGGCAAGGATGGCGCGCCGAGCAACGAACATGGCTTCCACATCATCATTGGAATGTTGGGCCCCGGCTTGCATCGAGGTTCGGCTGGCCTCAATCTTGGCGTTCAGGAAGGCTTCATAGTCCCGCGTCTGACGCTGGCGCTGGACAAACTCGCGCATCAATTCGCGCAGTATCTGGGAAGCCGGCCTGTGGGCGGCCTGAGCTTCAGCCATGAATTCGGCTCGCAAGTCGGTTTCGATTTTCATCGTAAAAATGGCTTCTTTGGACATGGCATCTTCCAGCATTTGTATAGTCAAAGTTTATATTTTGTTTATACGAAAGACAACTTTTTTTCGCACTTACTCTTTTTGTCGTCGTTCATTCCCTAGGCGATTCATGAACGTGGATAAATCGTCGGCACCTTGCTTGGCCAGCCATTCATCGGGCGCGACGTTTGCAAATCATGAGGGCTCAAGGCGGGCCGCCGCGGAATATCGCCGCTCAGATCGACGAGACTCTTTCCTCGACGACAGACATTCGGGTGCAGACGCGTAACTTCCGGTCGCGCACATCAGCAGGGCGATAGCCGGGTGAGGCAAACCGACTGTAGCTGTTG
>JBIKPD010000050.1:0-16344 GCA_044357665.1 Roseateles sp.
GCGATGCAACATGGCGTCAAGGCCGCCAACTACCCGCTGATCCCAGAGGATTTCGAGCGCGGCAAACTGCCATCGATGTTGCTGCCGCACAAGCGCAAATGCTTCGGTCTGACCATTGACCCCGAACGCCTGCGACAGATCCGCAACGAGCGGCGACCAGGCAGTAAATATGCCGACCTCGCGAACTGCCGCTATGAAGTCAATGAGGCCGAATCGATGATGAAGCGCGATGGCATCGCCTGGCTGTCATCGACGAACAAGTCGATCGAAGAAATCGCCACCACCATCCTGCGCGACATCCGGCCGGACCGGCTCGTTTACTGACCCCTTCATCGCTCAGCCTTGCTTCAAGGCCGGCTTGCCAGGTGCCTGTCAGCTCAGCTTTTGCCTGGCCGACTCGTACAGGCAGATCGCTGCGGCGCTGCCGACGTTCAGCGATTCCTCACCGCCAGGCTGCGGGATGCCGACGGTCAAGGCGCAGCGTTGCAGCAATTCTGCTTGCACGCCCTGCCCTTCATGACCCATGACCCAGGCACAGGGGCTGGGCAGGCGGACTTGATGCAATTGCGCCTTGGCGTAGGAACTGGTCGCTACCAGCGGCAATTGCAGGCAATCGAGGTCGGAAGGCTGCAGGCCCTCGACCAGCCGCAAGGCGAAATGGGCACCCATGCCGGCGCGCAGGACTTTCGGGCTCCACAGCGCGGCCGTGCCCTTCAAGGCCAGCACCTGGTGGAAACCCATCGCGGCGGCGCTGCGCAGAATGGTGCCGACATTGCCGGCGTCCTGCAATCGGTCGAGCACGACCGAGTCCTGCCCCGGGCTGAGTTCAAGCGAGGCTAGATAAGGCAACTCGAAGCCGATTTGTGCTGGCGACTCCAGGCCGCTGATCGACTTGAACAAAGCCGCCGGGACCACCATTTGGCGCGGCGCTGCCCGACCCAGCTCGCGCAGGACCGGATCGGCACAAGCTTCCTCGGTCAACACCGCCAGCGTCACTGCATGGCCGCGCTGCAGGCAGGCGCGCACCAGATGGTCGCCCTCCAGCCAGATCGAACCCAGCTTGCGATAGGCATTGCCATCCTGGCTGAGCTTGCGCAGCCGCTGCAGCAGCGGGTTGTCGCGCGAGGTGATGTGGCTGATCGGACTCATCCGCGCGCCAGGATCTCTTGCACCGGACCAAAAGTACGGCGGTGCCAGGGTGTCACACCATGCTCGCGCAAGGCAGCCAGATGCTGGGCGGTTGGATAGCCCTTGTGCTTGGCGAATCCGTAGGCAGGATAAATTTCATCCATCTGCAGGCATTGGCGGTCGCGGTGGACCTTGGCCAGAATCGACGCTGCCGAAATGGCCGGCACCTTGGCATCGCCTTTGACAATCGCTTCAGCCGGAACTTGCAGCTGCGGCAGACGGTTGCCGTCGACCAGCACCAGGGTCGGTTTGAGGCGCAGCCCCTCGACCGCGCGGCGCATGGCCAGCAGCGTTGCTTGCAGGATGTTCAGCTGGTCGATTTCTTCGACGCTGGCTTCGGCAATGCAGCAGCACAGAGCCCTGGCGCGGATTTCATCGAAGAGGCGCTCGCGCCTTTTTTCAGTCAAGACCTTCGAATCCGCCAGACCGGCGATCGGCTTGTCGATATTGAGCATCACCGCAGCGGCCACCACCGGCCCGGCCAGCGGACCGCGCCCGGCCTCATCGACGCCAACGATCAAGCCCGGCCCGTGCCAATGGGCGGGTTGTTTGTCACGCAGCGATGATTTGGGCGATCGCATCGACGGCCTTTTGCGCGGTATCGCAGCGCAGCATCTGATGAATTTGTTCGAACCTTGACTGCACCCGGTCATAGCGCGCGCCATCATCCAGCCAGGCCAGACCCTCGCGGGCCAGTGCTTCAGGCGTGCATTCTTCCTGGATCAATTCAGGCACCAGGAATTCACGCGCCAGCACATTGGGCAAACCGACCCAGGGCTGATAGTTGCGCCCCTTCATCCGCCACCAGTTCAGGGCATGCATGCGGTAGGCAATCACCATCGGCCGCTTGAACAGCGCCGCCTCCAGCGTGGCGGTGCCGCTGGCCACCAGGGTGACATCACAGGCCGCCAAGGCCTGATGCGCACGACCGTCGAGCAATTGCAGATCGAGCCCGGGGACCAACTGCTGCACCAGCGGCTGCAGCAACTCGCCCAAGCCCGGAGCAACCGGCATCACGAAGCGCAGGCCCGGTCTGGCCTGCTGCATCAGCAAAGCGGCGCGCAGCAAGGGGGCGGCGATATAACGGACTTCGCTGCGCCTGCTGCCGGGCAACAGCGCCACAACCACCTCGCTATCGGTCAGCCCTAGCGAAGCCCTTGCAGCGGCACGCGGCGGCTGCAGCGGGATCGCGTCAGCCAGCGGATGGCCGACATAGCTGGCCCGGATGCCATGGGTCTGCAGCAACTCGGGCTCGAACGGGAACAGGCACAGCACATGGTCAGCCGCAAGGCGAATCTTCTCGACCCGCTCGGCGCGCCAGGCCCAGATCGAGGGGCAGACAAAGTGCACAGTCTTGATGCCGGCCGCCCGCAGCCTGGTTTCAAGGCCGAAGTTGAAATCAGGGGCGTCGACACCGATGAATGCGGCCGGCGGGTCTTGCAGCAGGCGCTGCGCCAGGCGGCTGCGAATCGCCAGCAACTCGCGCAGATTCAGCAAGGCATCGACATAGCCGAAGACCGACAATTTTTCCTGCGGCCACCAGGACTCGAAACCCAGGGCGGCCATGCGCGGGCCACCAATGCCTTGTGCCACTAGGCCGGGCCAGCGCTGCTTCATGCCGCCGAGCAGCAGGCCGGCCAGCATATCGCCAGAGGCCTCGCCGGCCACCATGCCAAAACGCGGCGCGTGATTGGCCGACATCAGCGCCTTCAGCGCACGATGCCGCGCTGCGCGGCAGCGAGGAAATTCAACATCAGGTCGATGTCGGCATCGGCATCCACTTGCTGGCCGCGCAAATCCCCGATCGACGCCACCGCCTGCTCGAGAGCCAGCGAAGAACGGTAGAGGAGCTTGTGGATCTGCCGGATCATGGTGATGCGCTCCGGGCTGTAGCCGCGCCGGCGCAGACCGACGACATTGACCGCCCGCACGCTCAGCGGATTGCCGTCTACCGTCATGAAAGGCGGCACATCCTGCGCCACATGGCCCTGGAAGCCGATCATCGCGTGGGCGCCGATCTTGACGAACTGGTGTACGCCGGTCAGCCCGCCTACGGTCGCCCAATCGCCGACATGGACATGGCCCGCCAGGGTCGCGTTGTTGGCCAGCACGGTGTGATTGCCAAGCCGCACGTCATGGGCAATATGCACATAGGCCATGATCCAGTTGTCCGAGCCGATCCGCGTCATGCCTTCGTCCTGCACGGTGCCCAGATTGAGCGTGCAGAACTCGCGGATGGTGTTGCGGTCGCCGATTTCCAGCGCCGTCGGCTCACCGGCATATTTCATGTCCTGCGGCGCCGCACCGATCGAGTTGAACTGGAAGATGCGGTTGTTTTCGCCGATGGTAGTCAGGCCTTCGATGACGCAATGCGGGCCGACCGTTGTGCCCGCGCCGATACGCACCTGGGGCCCGATCAGCGTGTAGGCGCCGACGCTGACCGAACTGTCGAGCCAGGCTGCCGGATCGACGATGGCGCTGGGATGAATCAATGCCATGTTTGCCTCAGGCGTCGATGCGCCGCATCGTGCAGATCAGTTGGGCTTCGGCGGCCAGGACCTTGTCAACCCAGGCCTTGCCGGTGAATTTGTAGATGCCGGCCTTGGTGCGGTCGAGCGTGACGTCGAGCAGCAACTGGTCGCCAGGCTCGACCGGGCGCTTGAAACGCGCTGCATCGATGCCGGCGAAATAGACGATGGTCTGGTCGTCGAGTTCGGTGCCGGTGCTGTCCAGCGCCAGCAGCGTCGCCGCCTGGGCCATGGCCTCGAGAATCAGCACACCAGGCATGACCGGCCGATGCGGGAAATGGCCGACAAAATAGGGCTCGTTGATGCTGACGTTCTTCAGCGCCAAGATGCGTTTGCCTTTTTCGATTTCGATCACGCGGTCGACCAGCAGCAGCGGGTAGCGGTGCGGGAGTTTTTTCAGTACCTGGTGGATGTCCATCATGGTTAAATCTTCTTTTCTAGGGCACGCAAGCGATCACGCATTGCATGCAGTTGGCGCAATGTGGCAGCGTTCTTCTCCCAGTTCGAATTTTCATCGAAGGGGAAGACGCCGCTGTACTGGCCGGGCTTGTTGATGCTGCGGCTGATGACCGTCGCAGCCGAGACATGGACATGGTCAACCAGTGTCAGATGACCAAGGACGATGGCGCCGCCGCCGACGGTGCAATGCGCGCCAATCGTCGCGCTGCCGGCAACACCAACACAACCGGCCATCGCAGTGTGCGCGCCGACATGGACGTTGTGGCCGATCTGGATCAGGTTGTCGAGTTTGACACCGTCTTCCAGCACGGTGTCTCCAAGTGCGCCACGGTCGATGCAGGTATTGGCACCGATTTCGACATCGTTGCCGATCACGACAGCGCCGAGTTGTTCGATTTTCTCCCAACGCCCCTGCGCCGGCGCGAAGCCGAAGCCATCGGCGCCGATGACGACACCGCTGTGCAAAATACAGCGCTCGCCAATCCGGCAGTCATGTCCCAGGGTGACACGCGCGGCCAGGCGGCTGTCGGCACCAACAACTGCATTGCGCTCGAGCACGCAATGCGGGCCGATGCGCGCGCCCACACCGACCGTCACGCCAGCCTCGATCACCGCCAGCGGGCCGACATCGACGCCCTCGGCAAGATCAGCCGAGGCATCAATCACGGCACTCGGATGGATACGGGCAGGGACGACCGGACGCGTCCTGCTGACCCACCATTGGGTCAAGCGGGCAAAGTACAAATAGGGATCAGGCGTGATGATCGCAGCGCCGCGCGCTGCTGCCAGTTCGGCGAACTCGGGCGCGACAATCACGCATCCGGCAAGACTGACTGGCAATTGCGCCCGGTAGCGGGGATTGGCCAAAAAGCTCAAGGTCGCTGCGTCTGCAGCATCGAGCGGGCCGATTTTGGAGAGCGTGGTCGCGGGGTCACCGTGAAGGTCGCCACCCAAGGCGGCGACCACATCAGCCAGCGTGACCAGCGCCACCAATCACTTCTGGGCGTTGAGCAAGTCGATCACCTTCTTGGTGATGTCGACACGCGCGCTCGAGTGGATGGCATCCTGCAGGATCAGGTCGTATTTGTCGGACTCGAAGATCTGCTTGATGACGCGGTTCGCGCGCTCGACCACAGCCGACAACTCTTCGTTCTTGCGCTGGGTCAGGTCTTCCTGCCATTCGCGGCGCTTGCGCTGCAGATCGCGGTCTTGCTCGACCAGATCACGCTGCAAACGGTTGCGCTCGGCTTCGGGCAAGGTCTGGGCATTCTTCTCGAGCTTCTCGGCAGAACCACGCAGACGCGCCTCGACATCCTTGAGTTCTTTCTCGCGTTTGCCGAATTCTGCTTCGAGCTTGAGTTGCGCTGCCTTGGCCAGATTGGCTTCGCGCAGCACTCGCTCGCTATTGACGTAGCCGATCTTTATGTCCTGTGCCTGCGCCGTCATCGCCGAAGCCGCCATCATGGCGGTCAAGGCCGCCGCTTTCAACATGCTCTTCATCAGAATGCAGTCCCGATCTGGAATTGGAATTTCTCTATTCTATCTGTGGGTTTCTTGCGCAACGGTACGCCATAACTCAGGCGCAACGGGCCCATCGGTGAAATCCAGCTTAAACCGATACCCGCCGAAGCGCGCACCGAGTCACCAGTGATTTTCTCCTGCGAGCCCCACACATTGCCCGCATCCATGAATCCAAACAAACGGAAGGTCTTGTCATTGCCGCCGCCCGGAACAGGGATATACAACTCGGCATTGGCATTGACCCGCCGACTGCCGCCAGTATAAGAGCCCGTCACGTCAACCGGACCCAATGAGCCGGCCTGGAAAACCCGCACCGAGCCCAGTCCGCCTGCATAGAAATTCTTGAAGATCGGATAAGGCAGTCCGCCCAACCCGATGCCCCAGCCCAGTTCGCTGTTGATCCCGAGCGTGATCTTGTTGGTCAGCGCGATGTACTGCTGGTATTGCAGATTGGCACGCATATAGCGGGCATCGCCGGCCGGGCTGATTTCCAGGTTGACGCGCTGGTATTTGCCCTTCGTCGGGGAAATCACGCTGTCACGATTGTCACGTTGCCAACCGATCGTAAACGGCAAGGCAATGCTGTTCTGGCCGAACTGCTGGGTGAACAGCAGATAGCTGTTCGGCAGGCCGACCGAGGTGCTGATCGTCGTGCGCTCATAGCCGGTGCCGAAAAACACCGTATCGAGTTCGGAGAACGGGACGCCAAACCGTATCGAGCCGCCATGGGTGACCAACTGGTATTGCTCACCCAGCGTATTCAGCGGCTTGGTCGTGCGATAGAAAAGATCCAGCGCGCGCGACACACCGTCGACTGTGAAGTAAGGGTCGACCGTACTCAGAACGACGGCACGCCCGGTGGCTGCCGTATTGACTTCGAGTCCCAGATAGTTGCCCGAACCGAAAACATTTTCCTGCTTGATGGACCCCGTCAGCGAGAGCTTTTGCTGACTCGAGTAGCCGGCGCCGACCATGATGTTGCCGGTCGGGCGCTCGGTCACGTTCAGCACGACATCGACCTGATCCTGGGCACCAGGCACTTCAGTCGTATCGATCGTCACTTCCTTGAAGTAACCCAGTCGCTCGACCCGGTCGCGCGAGGCCTTGATGCGTTGACCGTCGTACCAAGCTGATTCGAACTGCCTGAACTCGCGCCGGATCACTTCGTCGCGTGTTCGGGTATTGCCGGAAATTAGGACGCGGCGCACATAGACACGGCGCTGCGGTTCGGCCACGAAAGTCACTACCACCTGTCCGGTGGCCCGGTCGATTTCGGGCCGACTGTCAACGCGCGCAAACGCGTAGCCGAATGAGCCGTACAGGTCGGAGAACGCGCGCGTCGTTTGCGCCACCGCCTCACCCTGGTAAGCCTGGCCGGGCTTCAAAACGATCAGGCGTTTGAAATCCTCTTCACGGCCAAGAAAATTGCCTTCCAGTTTGACCGCCGTAACGGTGTATGGCTGACCTTCACTGATGGTGACAGCGATGCTGATGCTTTGCTTGTCAGGTGAAATCGTCACCTGCGTCGAAGTCACTGCAAACTCGAGATAGCCGCGGTTCAGGTAATAGGAGCGCAGTGTTTCCAGGTCGGCGTTCAGTTTGGAGCGCGAATAGCGGTCGGTCTTCGTGTACCAGGTCAGCCAGCCGCTGGTCGACTGCTCGAGCAAGCCCAGCAGCGTGCTCTCGGATGCCAATGTGCTGCCGAGAATGCGTATTTCACCGATTTTTGCAGGTTCGCCTTCAGTTACGGTAAAACTGACATTGACGCGATTGCGCTCGAGTGGCGTCACGGTGGTCGTGACCTCGGCGCCATACAGGCTGCGCGTCAGGTATTGGCGTTTGAGTTCCTGCTCGGCCCGGTCAGCCAGGGCCTTGTCGAAGGGTTTGCCTTCGCCAATGCCGACTTCCTTGAGCGACTTGTTGAGCGCCTCGGTATCAAATTCTTTCAAACCGATGAAACTGACATTGGCGATGATCGGTCGTTCTTCAATGATCACCACCGCTGAAGCACCGTCAATATTGATGCGTACGTCCTTGAACAAGCCGGTGGCGAACAAGGCGCGCAGTGCCGCCGCGCCCTTTTCATCGTTGTAGGTGTCACCGATGCGGAACGGCAAGGACGCAAAAACTGTCCCGGGGTCGGTTCGGTTCAAACCCTCGACGCGAATGTCTTTCAACACGAACGGGTCAACTGCCCAGGCAGTACCGGTCTGCATTGCGGCCGCAAGGGCCAGGGTCAGGAACGAGGGGCGCATCTTTGCGCTGAATCTTTGAGATGAGGACATGCAGGTAGGGTCAATGCAGGCCCGTCAAGCGGACCACGTCGTTGGAAAGGGCCAAAGCCATCATCAGTATCAGGATCAGCGCGCCCGCGCGCTGCAGTTGCGTTTGCCACCACTCCGATATTGCCCGGCCGGTGATTCCCTCAAAACAATAATACATCAGGTGCCCGCCATCCAACATCGGCAATGGCAGCAGGTTGAGGATGCCGAGGCTGACACTGAGAAGTCCGAGGAAACCCAGGTAATGTCCCAAACCCATTCGAACTGATTGACCTGCGTAGTCGGCGATGGTCAACGGACCGCTGAGATTCTGCAATGAAGCTTCACCGACAAGCATCCTGCCGAACATCTTCAAGGTCATCCAGGACATGTCTTTCGTGCGCTCGAAGCCTCGCAGCAGCCCGTCAAAAAAGCCGTAGCGTACCGTGACCAACGCGGGCGCGGCGCCGACCATCACTTCGATCCGGCCAATTGGCTTGCCTGCATCGACAAGCACCTTGGGCGTCACCGGCAGTTCCAGCAACTTGCCGGCGCGCTCGATGCGCCAAAGCATCGTGCGCGCCTGTCCGTCCAGCACCGCTGACCTGATCAACCGGCGCAGCGTGGCGGCATCGGTCAGCAAGGCGCCGTCGACAGCCTGCACCAGGTCGCCCGACTGCAGACCGGCCTGGTCGCCTGCGCCACCCGGGCTCACCTTCCCCAGCAGCGGCGCACTGAAGGGCCCGCCCATGCCGATTTTGCGCAGCGATTGCGCGTCGAGTTCGCCACTGTCCAACCGGTCGGTATCGAGGACCAGCGTATGGCGGCCATGCCCATCGGCATCAGTGACGTTCAAATGCAATTTGCGACCGCCCTCAACGGCCTCGGTCAGGCGCCAGCTCAGTTCCGACAGGCTTTGCAACTCCTGCCATTCCTGGCCATCGGTTGAACTCGCCTGGACCCAGTCTCCTGCGCGCATGCCGGCCCGCTCCGCTACCGAGCCTGCCAGCGGTGCGCCCAACAGCGCCTTGGGCTCTTCCAGCCCGATCCAGTTGACGCTGGCAAACAGCAACAAGGCCAGCAGCAAATTCGCCAGCGGTCCTGCTGCCACGATGGCAACGCGCTGGCGCAAAGGCCGGTTATTGAAGGCCTGACCGACAAGCGCCGAAGGAACTGGTCCTTCGCGTTCGTCCAGCATCCTCACATAGCCGCCCAATGGCAGCAGGCAGAGCGTGAACTCGGTGGCGTCCGGTCCGTTCTGATGCCGCCAGATGACACGCCCGAAGCCGACTGAAAAGCGCAGCACCTTGACACCGCAAAGGCGGGCAACCCGGTAATGCCCGTACTCATGCACGATGATCAACAGACACAAGGTCACCACGAACGCCAGCAAAGTACTCATGCAACCACCTTCCGGATCAAGTCCCTGGCATAACGCCTTGCGCGCTGGTCCAGTTCCAGCAGCCCTTCAACGCTGGCGCATTCGCCATTTTGCGGCGGCAAGTTTTCAAGGCTTTGCAGATTGATTGAGTGAATTTGATCAAACCGCAGTCGATGTTCCAAAAATGCCGCCACCGCCTCCTCGTTGGCGGCATTCAGGACTGCGGTTGAGCCATCGGGACCGGCCAGCGCCTGCCAGGCGAGGAAGAGCCCGGGGAAACGACTTTCATCTGCAGGCTCGAAGCTCAGCGCAGGCAAACTCAGCAGGTCAAGCCGGCTCGCGCCGGCTTCGATGCGTTCGGGAAAGGACAGCCCGAATGCAATCGGCACGCGCATGTCCGGCGTGCCCAGTTGCGCCAGCACCGACATATCGCGGCACACCACCATCGAGTGCACGATGCTTTGAGGGTGGATGATGACCTTGATCTGTTCGGGAGCCAGGCCGAACAGCCAGCGCGCCTCGATCACTTCCAGCGCCTTGTTCATCATCGTGGCCGAGTCGACCGAAATCTTGCGGCCCATGACCCAGTTCGGGTGCGCGCAAGCCTGATCCGGCGTGACCGATGCCAGGGTGGCTGGATCACGCTGACGAAACGGGCCACCTGAAGCCGTTAACACGATGTGATCGATGCGCTGCGCCCAGGTTCCGCGGTCTTCGGGGAGACATTGGAATATCGCCGAATGTTCGCTGTCGATCGGCAGAAGCGTCGCACCGCCCTCTTCAACGGCACGCATGAACAAGGCCCCGCCAACAACGATCGCTTCCTTGTTGGCCAGCAGCAAGCGTTTGCCTGCGTGCGCCGCAGCCAGACAAGGCGCCAGGCCGGCAGCGCCGACAATCGCCGCCATCACCGCATCAACCTCCGGATGCGCGGCGACCTCGGCCAGGCTGGCCGCACCGTCGAGGACTTCGGTCCGGCTGCCATGCTCGCGCAATTGGCGCCGCAACTGCGCTGCAAGCAAGGGATCAGGCAGAACCGCAAAGCGCGGCTGCCAGGTCAGGCATTGCCCGAGCAGGGCATCGACACGACTCATCGCGCTGAGGGCGAACACCTGATAGCGCTCCGGGTGGCGCGCCAGCACGTCGAGCGTATTGACACCGATCGATCCGGTCGATCCAAGCACGCAAATGCGTTGTCGCCTGTGCTCGCCCGCCGCACCCAAGCTGCCGCTCATGCCACGGGGCCCAGCGAAATCAAGGCCATGGCCAGCGGGAATACCGGCAGCAAGGCATCGACGCGGTCGAGCACGCCGCCATGCCCTGGCAACAAATTGCTGCTGTCCTTGGCCCCGGCCGCGCGTTTGACCAGCGATTCGAACAAGTCACCGACGACACTCATCGCACTGAGGAACAGCAGGCACAAGAGGCCGATCGGCAAACCCTGCCGAAGCAGCAGTTGATAGATGCTGGGTGAGTCAACCTGCAGGCCCGCATCAATGTGAAAGGCCCAGAACAGCCCGAGCAGCAGCACGCCGGCCATGCCGGCCCAGACGCCCTCCCAGCTCTTGCCCGGGCTGATGGCCGGGGCCAGTTTGCGCCGTCCAAAAGCCCGTCCACCGAAATAGGCCGCGATGTCGGCCACCCAGACAAGGCACAGTATCGAGAGCAGAAAATTGACACCGATCGACTTGGCCTGAACCAGCGCCGCCCATGCCAGCAGCAGCGCCATAGCGCCCAGCATCAAGCGCAGCGGGCGCGCGACCTGCGGCCAGCGCGTGGGTCCACCACGCAAGGCCTGCGCGCCGCCGAGTACCCAGACCAGACCGCTGAGCCACCAAAGCAGGCTGGACAAGGCCAGCGGCAATCCACCCAGCAGCAAAGCCCCGCCGCCGATGGCAGCCACACCGGCGCCGAAGCAAATGGCCGGATTGCCCGGCAAACCGTTGAGTCGCGACCATTCCCAAGCGGCCGCACCGATCAGCAACAAGGTGGTCAAGGCAAAGGGCCAGGGTGAGGCCATGAACAGTTCGGGCAAGAGCACGGCAAGCAGAGCAAGCGCCGTGAGAATGCGTGTTTTCAACATGCTCAGACTCCGGCCAGGGCCGGCGCGGTGCCGCCGAAACGGCGGTCGCGTTGGCGAAAAAGACCGATCGCTGCATCGAGTTGAACTTCACCGAATTCAGGCCAGAGGCAATCGGAAAAAACGAACTCGGTGTAGGCGACCTGCCAGAGCAGAAAATTGCTGATGCGCATTTCGCCGCCGGTGCGGATGAAAAGATCGGGATCGGGCGCATAGCTCAGCGCCATGTACTCGGACAAGTGCGCTTCGGTCAACTCAGACGCAGGCACCCCCGCTTTGATAGCCGACTGGCAAGCCTGCACGATGTCCCAGCGGCCACCGTAATTGAACGCGACGGACAGGGTCAGCCTGGTGTTGTGCTGGGTGCTTGCTTCGGCCTCGTCCCAGGCTTGACGCAACTTGACTGATACCGCCTCGCGATCACCGATGACCCGGATGCGCACACCCATCTCACCCATGCGGGCCAGATAGCGCGATACGGCGGCCAGTACCAGACCCATCAGGCCGGACACCTCATCGCTTGGTCGCTTCCAGTTTTCGGACGAAAAGGCAAAAACCGTCAGGAACTCGACCTCGCGGTCGATGCAGGCCTGCACGATCTTGACGACCGCCTCGACGCCTTGTTTGTGACCGAAAAAACGCGGTAAATAGCGCTTCTTGGCCCAACGACCGTTGCCATCCATCACGATGGCAATGTGGCGTGGCACCGCTTCTTTCGTCACGACAGCTCGCCGCTCAGACAGCGAGGATCTCGGCTTCCTTGCCGGCGATCAGCCGGTCGAGTTCGGCGATGGTACGGTCGGTCAGCTTCTGCGCATCGTCAAGACTGCGGCGCTCGTCGTCCTCGCTGATCAACTTGTCCTTCATCAGCTTCTTGGCCTGTTCATTGGCTTCGCGCCGCACATTGCGAACTGCAATCTTGGCATCCTCGCCGGCATTGCGAACGACCTTGGTCAGATCACGGCGCCGCTCTTCATTCAAGGCCGGCATCGGCACACGGATCAAATCGCCTTGCGAGGAGGGGTTCAGGCCGAGGTCGGATTCACGGATCGCACGTTCGATCTTCGCGCCCATGCCTTTTTCCCACGGCTGAACGCTGATCGTGCGCGAATCCAGCAGGCTGACATTGGCAACCTGGGAAATCGGCAACATCGCGCCGTAATAGTCGACGCTGACCTGATCGAGGATGCCTGGATGGGCACGACCGGTGCGGATTTTGTGCAACTCGCTCTTGAAGGATTCGACCGACTTGGCCATTTTCGCTTCAGCGTTGTGCTTGATGTCTGCAATGCTCATGATCTTGTTTCCTTCTTCTTGCTGGCTGGCAGCGATCAAACGTGGACCAGCGTGCCTTCATCTTCGCCCATCACCACCCGTTTCAGGGCACCTGGCTTGAGGATGCTGAACACCCTGATCGGGAGTTTCTGATCACGGCACAGCGCAAAAGCGGTGGCGTCCAGAACCTGCAAGTTCTTGCTGATCGCTTCGTCAAAGCTGATCCTCGCATAGCGTGTGGCGTTCGGATCCTTCTTCGGATCCGCACTATAAACACCATCGACCTTGGTGGCCTTGAGGACGATTTCGGCGCCGATTTCGGCACCGCGCAAGGCAGCTGCCGTATCGGTGGTGAAAAACGGATTGCCAGTGCCCGCAGCAAACACCACCACCTTGCCCTCTTCGAGGTATTGCAAGGCCTTCGGTCGGACATAAGGCTCGACCACCTGCTCGATGCCGATCGCCGACATGACCCGCGCGACCATGCCCTCCTGGCGCATCGTATCGGCCAGCGCCAGCGCGTTCATGACGGTCGCCAGCATGCCCATATAGTCCGCCGTCGCACGGTCCATGCCGACCGAACCACCCGCGACACCGCGAAAAATATTGCCGCCACCGATCACGACTGCCACCTCGACACCAAGGCGGGTGACTTCCTGGATCTCGCGCACCATCCGCACGATGGTGGCGCGGTTGATACCGAAAGCGTCGTCACCCATCAGGGCTTCGCCGGAGAGTTTGAGCAAGATGCGTTTGAGCGCGGGCATGAGGACCTCTGATTGCTGCTGTATTCGTCTGGCGTCCATCGCCAGGGCACAAGTGTAAAGGGCGCCACCGGCGCCCTTGGGTCTTTCCTGCTGGCTTACTGCCCCTTGGCAGCAGCGACCTGAGCCGCGACCTCGGCGGCGAAATCGTCGACCTTCTTCTCAATGCCTTCACCGACGACATAGAGGGTAAAGCCGCGGATCGTGGTGCTGGCGGCCTTAAGCATCTGCTCGACGGTCTGCTTGTCGTTCTTGACGAAGGACTGATTCAACAGCGAGACTTCCTTGAGGAATTTCTGCACCGAACCCTCGACCATCTTGGCGACGATCTCGGCCGGCTTGCCCGATTCGGCAGCCTTTTGCTCGGCGATCGAACGCTCGCGAGCGACCAGTTCGGCCGGCACTTCAGCCGACGACAGCGCTGCAGGCTTCATCGCAGCCACATGCATGGCCACGTCCTTGGCCGCTGTTTCGTCACCGTCAAACTCGACCAGCACGCCGATACGTGTGCCATGCAGATAGGACGCCAGCTTGGCACCCGATGCATAGCGCTTGAAGCGGCGCAACGACATGTTTTCGCCGATCTTGCCGATCAGGCCACGGCGCACATCTTCGACCGTCGGACCGAAACCCTCTTGTGCCAAAGGCAGGGCCGAGAGTGCGGCCACATCGGCAGGACCATGCTCTGCTACCAGCTTTGAGCAAGCGTTGACGAAAGCCAGGAAGGCATCGTTCTTGGTCACGAAGTCGGTTTCGCAATTCACTTCCAGCAGCGCGCCGGCGTTGCCGACAACCGCAGCAGCGACGACACCTTCGGCGGTCACGCGCGAAGAGGCTTTGCCGGCCTTGTTGCCGAGCTTGACGCGCAGGATTTCCTCGCCCCGGACCAGGTCGCCCTCAGCCTCGATCAGCGCCTTCTTGCATTCCATCATCGGCGCATCGGTGCGTGCGCGCAGTTCGGCCACCATGCTTGCAGTAATTACAGCCATCTTGAATCTCCCTGCTCAGCGAGTTTGCAAGCCTTCGCTGACAAACTCAACCGATATGTTTTGAAAAAAAAGGGGCTGAAACAGCCCCTCCTGTTGAGGACGCTGAAAACTCAAGCGCCTTCGCTGACTTCCACGAACTCGTCACCCGCCGGGGCAACCGCCTGAACCACTTCATTGTTCGAATTGGCACGGCCTTCGAGCACGGCATCAGCCACGGCACGAGCGTACAAGGCAACTGCCTTGGCCGAGTCATCGTTGCCGGGAATGACGTAATCAATGCCTTCAGGCGAATGGTTGGTGTCGACCACGCCAATGATGGGAATGCCGAGCTTCTTGGCTTCGGCAATCGCGATCTTGTGGTAGCCGACGTCGATCACGAAGACCGCATCCGGCAGCACGCTCATGTCCTGGATGCCGCCGATATTGCGCTGCAACTTGATCAGGTCACGCTGGAACATCAGCGCTTCTTTCTTGATCGCTGGCTGCGTGCCGGCATCAACCTGGGCTTGCATGTCCTTGAGGATCTTCAGCGAACCCTTGACCGTCTTGAAGTTGGTCATCATGCCGCCCAACCAGCGCTGGTCGACGTAAGGCACGCCGGCGCGCTGGGCTTCCAGGGCGATCACATCGCGCGCTTGGCGCTTGGTGCCGATCATCATGATCGTGCCGCGCTTGGCCGACAGCTGGCGAATGAACTTCATCGCGTCCTGGAACGCTGGCAGCGTCTTTTCCAGGTTGATGATGTGGATCTTGTTGCGATGGCCGTAGATGTACGGGGCCATCTTGGGGTGCCAAAAACGGGTCTGGTGGCCGAAATGGACGCCGGCTTCCAGCATTTCACGCATCGTGACTGACATATTGAACTCCAAAGGTTGTGTCTAAGATCCGACCTGAATTGCCTTGGCCCGGAAATTTCCCCGAGCCAGTCAGCAACACCTTTCAGTGGCCTGATCTGCGATTTGCTTTGCCAACGCCCGAAATCCGGGAAGTTGAACCGACCACAATTGATCTGCCCGGCAAAGCCTTAAGAGTATACAACGCCAAGACTGCTCGATCCGCCCGACTTGCCCGAAGAACTCAAGATCGGGCGCAATTTCGATCAAAAATCCACCCACCGGCAACAATCCGTCTGGACATCCAGGGCCAGGCCTGACAAGCTGTATCGATGCAAAGAATTCTCCCCAATACAAGCCAGCTGCCGCTCTTCACGGCGGCCAGCAGTCGTGCGATCGAGACCCAAGCTCAAGCCGGTTTGCCAACCCATGCGCTGATGACGCGCGCCGGACTGGCGGTGGCTCGGCTGGCCCTGGTCTTGCCAAAGGGCGAAGGCGCAATCTGGATTGTTTGCGGGCCCGGCAATAACGGCGGCGATGGCCTGGTCGCGGCAAGGCTGTTGCAGATGCAGGGACAAAGCGTGCACGTCAGCCTGATCGAAGGCGACCGGACACCTGCCGATGCATTGGCGGCAAGGCAGGCCGCGAGACAGGCCGGCGTCTCGATCAGCAATAGCCTCGATGCACCGGCGCAAGTCAGCCTGGCAGTCGACGCCCTGCTCGGCCTGGGCCTGCAACGCCCGCCCGCTGGCGTCATCGCTGCGGCGATCACCCGGCTGAACGCGTTGGCTGCACCCCTGCTGGCGGTTGATCTGCCCAGTGGTCTGCAGTCGGACAGCGGTGCAGTTTTCAGCCTGGCTGGGACTCGATTGGCAGCGCAAGCCCGACATACGCTGGCCCTGCTGACCTTGAAGCCGGGCCAGTTCACCGCCGACGGCCGCGCGCTTTGCGGCGAGCAATGGTTTGACGATCTTGGTGTCAGCAGCTCGCACATGCCCGATGCTGAGCTCGTCGGTAGCAGCTGCCTGGCGGCTTGGCTGACCGCTCGCAGCCATTCAGAACACA
>JBIKPD010000051.1:0-16336 GCA_044357665.1 Roseateles sp.
CGCGACCAGCATCCCGTTCTCACCCGAACGGACCAACTGGGCCGCCGCCGCGTAATCGAAGGCCAACAAGGCCAATCCGCTGGCCATCGCTTCGGTCGTGACGTTCCCGAAGGTTTCGGTCAGGCTGGGGAACAGGAAAAGATCGGCCGAGGCATAGTGGGCACCCAACTCGTCACCACTGCGCTGCCCGGCAAATATCACCGCCGGGTACCTGGCCTGAAGGGCGGCCTGCTCAGGGCCTGTGCCGACCATGACCAGTTTCGCGCGTGGCTGCACTTTCGAAATCGCGTCAAAGGCGGCCATCAGCACTGCCAGATTTTTCTCCGGTGCGATTCTTCCCACGTGAATGACGCACAAGTCATCTGCCGCCAGCCCCCATTGCTCGCGCAAGACCTGGCTACGCTGAAGCGGCGTGAATTGCTGGACATCGACGCCGCGCGACACCACGCTCAGCTGTTTGAAGCCGCTGGCCTCGAGGTCACGTTGCAAGGCTGCTGTCGGCACCATCGTGCTGTGCGTGCGGTTATGGAACTTGCGCAGGTAAGCCATGATTGGCTTGTAGAGCCAACCGATGCCGTAATGACGGCTGTAGGCATGGAAGTTGGTGCGAAAGTCGGAACTGACAGGCAGTTTCAAATGGATTGCCGCCTGCAGTGCCGACCAGCCGAGTGCGCCTTCGGTTGCGATATGCACGATGTCCGGGCGGTGCAAAGACCAGAGCTGAACCAAGGCACGTTTGGATGGCACGCCCATGCGAAGGTTCGGGTAGCGCGGAATTGGCAGGCCGCGCATCAGCACCTCATGAAAGCGCACGGTCTGGCCCGCAGCGTCGCTTGCCGCCTGTCTGGGCCTGATCAATTGCACGTCGTGGTTGCGTCGATGCAGACCCTCGACGATGCGCGCCACCGTCATTGCCACACCGTTGACTTCGGGCGGGTAAGTCTCGGTGACAAAGGCGATCCGCAAGGAGCGCTGCGCGGCCACATAGTTATTAACAACGATGTCATCTGGCAGGCTTGTGTTCATGGCGCGATCCTGCCAGCCGGATATAACAGTTCGATGACAGCCGCAAGAAATCGATTGACTCGCCACCGTCACGCAATTTTCACGCAAGCGAGTCACCATCACGTCACGCAGTCCCTGACAGGCCTGCGGCCCCCCACTTCTTGGAAGCGACACAGCCGTGAAAAATCTCCTGCAAACCTTGGCCATCCAGCGTTGGGACGACCACCGCTACTACCACCACAGCCGCATCAACCAGAGCCTGCATTTGCTCAGCGCAATTGCTTTTTTGGTGTCCTACGGACTTTTGTTCGTCGATCCAGCGCAAGCCGCCTTGCTCGCCTGGTGCGTCTCGATGACGAGCCGTCAGGCCGGACATTTCTTCTTCGAGCCGCGCGGCTATGACCATGTCAACCAGGCCACCGACGAGCACAAGGAAGACATCAAGATCGGCTACAACATCCAGCGCAAGATCGTGCTGCTGGCCATCTGGGTGTTGATCCCGCTGCTGCTGTGGCTGCAACCTTCTGTGTTCGGGCTGATCACGCCGGCCACTGACTTGCGCGGGCTGATCCACGACGTCGGCATCGCCTGGCTGTCACTGGGAGTCGGCGGTCTGCTGTTTCGCGTGGCCCAGCTGTGGATCCAGCAGGATTTGATGACCGGTGCGGCCTGGATGTTCAAGATCCTGACCGACCCGTTCCACGACATCATGCTTTATTACAAGTCGCCGCTGTATCTGTTGCGCGGTGAACTGATCGACCCGATGACGCATGTCGCCACGCATCCTTCACAGGTCTGATCAAGGTTCAAGCCGGGAACTTCTGGCGCAGCATCTCCAGCAGGATGCTGCGCTTGATCGTCTTGTTGCTCAAGTTGGCAGCGCCTGTCCACCAGCCCTCGGCTTGCATGACTTGGGCGGCCTGAACGAAGCGCTCCAGGACGGCGTTGAAGTCGGCGTCGCTGTAGTTCAGGCTGAAGATCAGTCGACCCGTGCCGATCCAGCTCAGCGCCAGCCCCTGCTCACGCAAATAGAACTGCAGCATCCAGTTGTAGCGCGATGGGGTGGTGTAGAAAACGCTCCAGATCGACTGCATATTCGCGACTTGAATCGGCAGACCGGCGGCCAACATGGTCTGGTTGAAGCGCGCGGCACGGGCGTTCCAGCGCTCGTCGACGCCTTCATAGATGGCCTTGACTTCATGGCTTTCGAGGCGGTCCAGAAAGGCTTTCATCGACCCCATCACATAGGGATGGGCATTGAATGTGCCGCGGGCAAAGCAGATGTCGGCAGGGCTTTCTTCGCGAAAACGCTTCATCAGCTCGGGCCGGCCGCAGACCACCCCGACAGGCAGCCCGCCACCCAGGGTCTTGCCGTAAGTGACCATGTCAGCCTTGACGCCGAAATACTCCTGGGCGCCGCCTGCAGCCAGCCTGAAACCGAGAAATACCTCATCGAAAATCAACACGATGCCGCGTTCAGTGCAAACCGCGCGCAGCTTTTTCAACCAGGCGGTGTAAGCCACACGGTCAAAAGCGGCCCTGCGGCTACTGTCGAGCAAGGCCGTGTCGCCAGGTGCGCCTGCATTCGGATGCATCGCTTGCAGCGGGTTGATCAGCACACAGGCGATGTCCTTGCGGGTGCGCAGCAAATGCAGGCTGCGATCGTCCATGTCTTTCAAGGTATGGGTTTCACGCGGTGGCAAGGGGTTGCCGATGCCGGGTTGCACGTCTTCCCACCAGCCGTGATAGGCACCGCAAAAACGTACCAGATGGCTGCGCCTGGTGTGATAACGCGCCAGCCGCACCGCCTGCATCACCGCTTCGGTGCCCGACATGTGAAACGACACCTCGCCCAGCCCGGAAATCGCCTGCAAGCGCTCGACGTTCTCGACCACGCAGGGGTGATAGGCACCGAGCACCGGGCCGAGCCGGCGCGTCAGTGCAATGCCTTCGTCGACGCAGTCGCGGTAGAAGTCATAGCCAAACACATTGACGCCGTAGGAGCCGGTCAGGTCGTAGAAGACATTGCCATCCAGATCCTCGAAGGTGACGCCCGACGAGGCTTGCAGGAAGGCCCCGACCTTCAGATGTTCGCGCAGGTAAGGGCTGTATTGAAACGGCACCCGGTAGCTGCCGGTGAACTGCAGATCGGAGATCGCCACCCTTGCGCGCGCCGTCATCGCGATGCTCTTGGCAAAGCGTTCGGCAAACAGCGCAGACAGGCGCTCGAAGCCGGCGCGGCGCAGCGCCACCGCTTCGGCCGGCGCGCCGTCCGAGTTGAAGAATTTCGCCTCATCGTAGGCATAGCCTGGAATCAGTCGCGCCAGCCGTTTGGCCATGCGCGAATGTCCGGCCAGCGAGCGGTGTTTGGCGCGAGACAGATCGAGCCGTTGTTTGGCTCGGGGCAGGATCAAGGCCAGGGCGGCGATCGCCACGGCGGTAAGTGCAAATGTCTGTTCCATGAGTGGGCCTATCAGGCTGTTTTTTCCCAGATCCCAATATTTAACAGGGCTGCTTGACAGCTTCGTGAAAATGCAAATATTTCGTCGATTTTTTCAGCAAGAGGATTTGAACTTCCTGCTGACCAACCGCATCCCGCGCGCGGCGTTGACGCGCTTCGTCGGCTGGTTCAGTCAGATCCGCCATCCGCTGTTGTGCCGCGTCTCGATTGCCGCCTGGCAGTTGTTCACCGATCTTGATCTGTCCGACGCACGCAAACAAAAGTTTGATTCGCTGCACGATTGCTTTACCCGCGAATTGAAACCCGGCGCGCGCCTGGTCGACCCGGATCCGGGCCTGCTGACCAGTCCCAGCGACGCCATCGTCGGGGCCTGCGGTCGGGTTGAAGGCCGGCAGGTCTTCCAGGCCAAAGGTTTTCCGTATTCAATGCAGGATCTATTCGGATCGACGCAAGATACCAGCGCCTTTGAGGACGGCGTGTTCGTCACTTTGCGCCTGACCTCGGCGATGTACCACCGCTTCCATGCGCCGCATGACTGTGTGGTCGAACATGTGACCCATATCAGCGGCGACTGCTGGAACGTCAACCCGATCGCCTTGGCAAGGGTGGAACGCTTGTTTTGCCGCAATGAGCGCGCGGTGCTGCGCACGCGGCTGGGTACTGGTCAGCAGATTGCGCTGGTGCCTGTCGCCGCCATTCTGGTCGCCAGCCTGCGCCTGCATTTCCTTGACCTGCTGCTGCACCGGCGCTACCGCGGTGCCAATGAAATTCCCTGCCAAGCCAAATTCACCAAGGGCGAAGAGATGGGCTGGTTCCAGCATGGTTCGACCATCCTGGTATTTGCGCCGAAAGGTTTTGAGCTGTGTGCCGGTATCAGCGAAGGCACGCGCATCAAGATGGGGCAGGCTTTGCTGGCCTTGCCCCGCTGAACGATCAGGCGCTGAATTGCCGGCGGTAGCGCGCCGGCAGGTCGGCGATCCGCATGATCATTGGCAGGTCTGCAGTATTGAAGTCAGGATCCCAGGCCGGCGCGCCGAGCACGCGGGCGCCGCAGCGCAGATAGCCACGGATCAGCGGCGGCGGCTCGACATCGAGGTCATGGCGCAACTCATTCACCGGCAAGGGCAGGCGCGGGCTTACTTGCCACTCGGCGCTGGCCAGATGCGTCTGCTCGAGCTTTTTCCACAAGCTGGCCGCGTAATGCCCGCCGTCGCGCATGCTGACGCTGGCGCAGCCGATCATCGTGTCGAGCCGGTTGCGCACCATGAACTCGGCCAAGGCGGCCCAGAGCGTGAGGATGGCGCCGCCCGAACGATAGTCCGGGTGCACGCAGGATCGGCCCAACTCGACCATGCTGGCGCGCAGTCCGTGCAGGTTGCCGAGGTCAAATTCGGTCTCGCTGTAAAGCCCGCCGGCGCGAACAGCAGCCTCTGGCGTCAGCACCCGATAAGTGCCGATGACCTTGCCGAGCCGTCCATCGGCTTTGACCTTGCGCACCAGCAGATGCTCGCAGTAATCATCGAAGACATCGATGTCATGGCCTTTGGGTGAGCCCGGCGGGACGCTCAAGCATGCGCCCATCTCTTCGGCGAACACCAGATAGCGCAGTTTTTGGGCGGCACGTACTTCGTCGACGTTGCTGGCCCAGCTGACGTCAAGGCGAGGTCTTGCTTCGGCTTGAACCTCAAAGCCTGACCGGGTTGACTGCGTCTTGCTGCTCTGGGTCGGCCGCAAATCAGCGAAGGGCATCGTGGGTATTGGCAAGTCGCGCATGGCCATCCTTGTCGTTGTTGAATACCGCCATGCTCGGTGTTGACGATGACGCTGCCGTGACGATGGAGTGACGAAACCGTGACATTGCAGGGCATTCGCTGCGTTCGTGCTTTGCTGGTCGAGTCAGCTGGTCGAGTCATCCTGATCCAACCACAATCATTTCGAGATGAATAAATGATTCAGGGCTGCAGCATTTGTCACAGGCTTGCAATGCGCTGCGCTCAACATCTGCCGGGCCTCGCCCGATCGGGGCCCTTCATCCTTTCATGCAAACCCATCAGGAGCCTTCGATGACGACCGACCATTACCAGGAAGTTCACTACACCGCCGCCACCCTGCATCGCGAGGCCGCGCATCATTTCGAAGAGGCCGCCAGGCATCACATTGAAGCTGCCAACGCCGACGATGGCGATGATGTGACGATGACCTCGGTTCACGCTTACCTGGCCTATGGTCACCAATTGCAGGCAGTTCATTGCGCCGAACTGGCGGCTCAAGCCGATGGCTCGATCGACGAAGCATTGCCTGAGCCGATCGAGGGCTGATAAAGCGACTGACCAGCTGGCCGCCTGGTCGGCCGGCTTTTCCCGGGTTGGCTGGTCTAGCGGCTTGTCAGACCGCTGGTCAGGCCGCTGTTCATGCCGGCAAGAGGTTTGCTGCCAGATGCAGGCCGCTGCCAAGCAGCACCAGCAGATGCCAGGCCAGATGGGCAAACCGCAGCTTCGAGCTGAGTAAAAAGATCACCGCGCCCAGGGTGTAAGCGGCACCGCCAGCCAGCAGCAGGGTTAAGGCTGAGTTGGAAATCTGCGCGATCCAGGGCGTTGCCGAAAGCAGCACCAACCAGCCGATGAGGACATAAAGACCGGTCGACAACAGCGGCTGCGTGAGCCAGCCCAAGCAAGTGATCAGCACACCGAGGCAAGCCAGCGCCCAGACCGTCCCAAGCATGATCAAGGCCTGTGAACCCTGCAGCGTCGGGGCTGCGAAAGCCGAGTAGCTGCCGGCGATGAACAGATAGATGGCAGCACGATCGAGGCGCTCGAAAATCTCCTTGGCCCGGCCTTCCGGCAATCCATGAAACAAGGCCGACGAGGCGAACATCAACATCATCGTCAAAGCGAAAGCGCTCAGCGCCGCTTGCTGCCAAAGGTCAGCGTCAGGCTTGAGTTGCAGCAAGGCCGGCAAGGCTGCCGCAGCCAGCAGGAAGCCGGCGCCATGGCTGATGCAGTTGGCAAGTTCTTCCGCAGCAGTTTGCTGTCGCACCGGCGAAGACTGGATTTGCATCGTCTTATTTTCGGCTTTTGATTTGACGCTGGCGTGACAAGAATCGGTCAGGCTAGCGCTGGTCGATCTGCAAGGCGGGGAATGATTCTCAGATCAGCAATCTATACAACCCCCGCTTTGAGTGGGTAGTCAAGAGCCTGCTTTACCGCGATAGTCTGAACCAGTGACAGTCAAGCCGGAATCAGGGACAGATCATGCATTTCGAACAAGTTGACCTCGGGGAATACAGGATCTATGCAGGGGCGATCGAGCGGCCGCGCCAGTTCGGCTATGTGGCTGCGGTGGTGGTGATGCGCGAGCGCGGCAGGTTGCCACATGTCGAGGCTTTTCGCGACGATAACCTGGCTTCAGGTTATGCCTGGACCTCGCCGGCCGAAGCCTTGCGCTTTGCCGTCAATGCCGGCCGCGACGCGGTCTTGTACCGCGCTGGCGCGGTCGTTTGATTCAACGCTGCGGCGTGGAAGCCGGGCCGCTTGGCAGCGGCTGTGAATGGCCCTGCACGACCACCGGTTCGAGTTCCCAGACCGCCACGCCAAAGCTGAGAGCCCTGACCACGGCCAGCAAGGCGAGCAAGAGAACTGCGATCAAGAGCAAGTTGTGCAGCCAGCTATCTGAAAAACGGTGCAGCGAGCGGATTTTCGGGTTGTCGGGTGGCGGCGCTTGATGCCCTGTGATCCGACCGAACGAATTAATGAATTTCATGCGACCTCCTGACCAGGAATCGGCTCGGCACAGGCCCAGCCTTGGAGCCATTCTAGGCATGATCTTCGAATCAAGTCAGCAAGAAAAAGCGCGCTCGAGGCGCGTTTTTTTCAGGCCGCTAGCTTCTCGGTGCGCAGCAACAACCAATCCAGCGCCGCGCCGCTGACCAGCGGGCTCAGCCGGTTGCGGACTTCCTGGTGGTAACGGTTCAGCCAGGCCAACTCGTCGCTGCGCAGCAAGCTGCGGTCAATGCAACGGGTGTCGATCGGGCAAAGCGTGAGCGTTTCGAACGCCAACATTTCGCCGAACTGGCCTTGCTCGGCGATCGCTTCGGGCGTCATCATCGCGACGTTGAGCACCAGGTTCTCGATCCGCACGCCCCAGTGGCCCGGCCGGTACAAGCCCGGCTCGACCGAGGTGATCATCCCCGGCTCCATCGCCATATTGGCATCAGGAATGGTCTTGGAGATGCTTTGTGGGCCTTCGTGCACGTTCATGAAGTAGCCCACGCCATGGCCTGTGCCATGGCCATAGTCGATGCCATGGGCCCAGAGCGGCGCGCGGGCCAGCGCATCCAGCATCGGACTCAAGGTGCCGCGCGGGAAGCAGGCGCTCGATAGCGCCAGCGTGCCTTTGAGCACCAGCGTGTAATCGCGTTTCTGCGCGGCGCTGACCTGACCGATCGGCCAGACCCGGGTGATGTCGGTGGTGCCGCCGAGGTATTGGCCGCCAGAGTCGATCAGCAGCAAGCCGTTGCCGCTGATTTCTGCATGCGATTCGGCCGTGGCACGGTAATGCGGCATGGCGCCATTGGCATTGAAGCCGGCGATGGTCGGAAAACTCAGGCCGACAAAACCCGGACGTCTGGCGCGCGCGGCACTCAGCTGCTCGTCGACGCTGAGCTCGGTGAGCCGCTCGCCACGTGCCTGGGCCGCTTCGAACCAGGCATAGAACTCGCACATCGCCGCACCGTCCTGTGCCATCGTCTCGCGGATGAAAGCGGCTTCGGCATCGGTCTTGCGGCTTTTGGCCAAGGTGCTGGGGTTGATGGCCTCGATCACCCGCACGCCGGCGGCAACTGCTTCGCGCAGGCCCAGGGTGACGCGCTTCGGGTCGAGCAGCAAGCTGGCGTTGGCGGGCATGGTGAGCAAGGCCTGTGGCGCTTGCGCATAGTCAGCCAGTTGCACACCATCAGCCGCCAGCCGCGCTTGCAGTGCAGCAGGTACTTTGCCGGTGCCGACGAACAGCGTCGCATGTTCGGCGTCAAGCAGCAGATGGGCCAGAAAAACCGGGTTGTAGTCGACATCGGCACCGCGCAGATTGAGCAGCCAGGCGACATCGTCGACGGTGGAAATGAAATGGTGGCTGGCTCCGGCCAGCTTGAACTGCGCGCGCACCATGGTCAGCTTGTCGGCGCGGGACACGGCGGCCTGTGGCGGCAGATGCTCGTAGACGGCGGCGCTTGGCAAACCGGGTCGGTCGGCCCAGGCAGCTTGCACCAGATCGACATCGCTGCGCAGATTGATGCCAGCGCGCTGCATGGCGGCACCAAGCATCTGTGCCAAGGCCAGACTCAGCACCTGGCCATCCACCGCCAGCGATTCTCCCGACTGCAATTGCCCGGCAATCCATTCGATGAAATGGGTGGCGGCGCCGGTCGGGATTTTCACCAGCGCGATGCCGGTGCCGTCCAGCTCTTTTTCGGCCTGTGACCAATAGCGGCTGTCGGCAAAGATCGCTGCTTGCTTGCGGGTGACGACCAGGGTGCCCATCGAACCGCTGAAGCCCGATAGCCATTGCCTGCCTTGCCAGCGCTCGGGTAGGTATTCGGACAGGTGCGGGTCGCTCGATGGCACCAGGCAGGCGTGCAAGCCCTGGTCGATCATTGCAGCGCGCAGTTTTTCGATACGCTGGGCGATGCTGGCTTGGCGAGTTTGCATAGATAGGCTCCGGCAGTTGCCGGTACGCCGGGCTGGCGCAGCGGACCGCGTGTTTGATTTGTGCTTGCCGCGGATTGTAGGCGGCGGTGGCAGTTTTGCGCGGCGCTAGCCGAGCCAGTCGAGGCTTGCCTGAGCCGGTTGCCGGCGGGCCAGCAACAGGTCAGTTTGTTGCGCAGCCGCGGGATCGAATTCCTCTGCTTCAGGCAGGCGCACCAGGGCCATCGCCTGTTCGATCGTCCCGTTCAACCAGCAGTCCCAATCCTCGACCCGCAGCCGGATCACCGCCCGCTTGTCCTGACGGTCCGGCGGCAGCGCTGGATCCGGTTTGTGCAAGCGGCTCAGCAAGGGGTGGCCATCGCAATTCATCGTCAGCATTGAATAGTTGGGCAAGATCTCGCCGGTTTCGGGCCTGGTCCATTCTGACCAGATGCCAGCCAGGGCCCAGGGCAGGCCGTCGATGCGGCGCATCTGCCACCAGACATTGCGGCCGGTTTCCCAATTCGGCTCCTGATAGGACTGCGCCGGGATGATGCAGCGCCGGTTGCCGCGCCAAGCATCGCGATAGGTCGGCCGTTCGGCCACCGATTCGATTCTGGCGTTGTTGGTGAGGATGGCGCGCGAAGCCGGTCTGGCCTGGCTGGCGCGCGGCGCGATCATGCCCCATTGCCCGGGCAATGCCTGGCGCCGCCCACCTTGCTGGCGGATGAAAACCCCTTGACCGAAGGGCCCGACGGCCCCTTCCGGCAACTCGTCATGGACCTGGGCCTTGAAGTAGTTGCTGATCTCGGCCTTGGGCGACAAATGGTAGAGGTTGCACATGGGCAGCGATGTTAATGCCCGACTGGCGCCATGCAAAGCGCCGGCTGAGCTACATTCAGCTCAGCTCAGACTGTGAGCGCCATGCGGCGACTGAAGATGGCCAAGACTGCGCGTGTCTACAAGATCGAAATGCTCATCCGCAACCGCGGCCATGTGAGCTTCCAGGCGCTGCTGGACGAGTTGGAGGTGTCGCCGGCGACTTTGAAGCGCGACCTTGACTATCTGCGCGATCAGCTCGGTGCGCCGATCGAATACGACCGTTTCCTCAATGGCTACAGCTTTGGCGCCGACTATCGCGGCGAGAAGCATGAATTGCCTGGGCTGTGGTTCAGCGAGCCCGAACTCTATTCGCTGTTGATGGCGCATCAGTTGCTCAGTGAGCTCGATGCCGAAGGCGTGATCAGCCGTCACCTTCAACCCTTGCTTGAGCGCATCCACCAGATGCTGGGAAATAGCGAGGTCGATGCCAAGGAATTGCTGAAGCGGGTGAAGATCATCAGCCCAGCCAAACGACCGGTGCCAACGCAGTTTTTCGAGTTGGTCGCCGAGGCCCTGCTCAAGCGCAGCAAGCTGCGCATTCGTTACCTGACGCGCGGCCGCGGCAAGGTCAGCGAACGCGAGTTGTCACCGCAGCGCCTCGTGCATTACCGCAATACCTGGTATCTGGACGCCTGGTGCCATACGCGCGAGAAGCTGCTGCGTTTTGCGCTGGATGCGATCGAAGCAGCGAGCGCGCTTGATGGCCGGGCCAAGCAGTTGTCATTGAAACAGCTTGAAGCCGAGATGGACGGGGGCTATGGCATCTATGCCGGGGCAAAGCAGCAATCTGCAACGCTCTTGTTTGAAGCCCAGGCTGCGCAATGGGTCAGCCGCGAACAGTGGCATGCCAATCAGGTCGGACGCTGGCTTGATGATGGCCGCTTCGAGCTGAAATTGCCCTATGCGAGCGACACCGAAATCATCATGGACATCCTGCGCCATGGTGATGATGTGCAGGTGCTGCAACCGGCTGCCTTGCGCACAGCGGTGCTCGAGCGCCTGCAATCGGCGGTGAAGAAATACAAGCAGAGAAACGCTGCGGATTGAATGCCCAAGCCGGGTCAATCCGGGCCGGCACCGAGGTGGGAGAAAAACCTGTCCAACTGGCTGTCGGTGGCCGTACTCAAGGTTTGTTTAGCCAGGTTGGTCAAGCGTCGTATGGTCTCGGGGGTGGCGACATCAAGCCCCAGGCCGCCATCGACCGGCCAGTCAGCGTCGAGCTGCAGATAGCGCTCGCCCAACCGGTCTTGCATCATCGCCTTGACATGCTGCTGTTGGGCCGAAATCAAGGTCATGATCAGACGTCCGTCAGACAACCATCCGACCGCCCCCGCATCTTCGGCAATGTCTGCCTCGGGGCGGTAGCGCCGGGCCGCCGTGCCGACGGCCAGCATCGCCATGCGGGCTGGGTCAATGCCGATGTAATGCTCGAGTTCATGCATCGCTACCTGATCCGGCGCTACCGCGAACAGGCCACCATCGGCATAGAGCGTACGGGCGATCCGTACGGCTGGAAAATAGGCTGGCGCTGCGCAGGCCGCCATCGCGACGTCGACAGCGCGCAGATTGCTGTCGCCCAGCGATGCATTGCCATGTGGAGTCTTGAAAATTTTCGTGCTGCAGTTGCCGACATCGACAGCCGTCACCACGACAGGATGAATCGCATCGCTCAGGCGGCGGTCGCCGAATTCTGCTTGTAATGCCTCGCGCAAGGCCTGACCGGTGTATTTCGGCCCGAGCACCGAGCGGCTCAGGTCCAGTAGCTTGGTGACCGCATTGGCGGGCAGGGCGCGCTTTGAAAAAACCTCGGGTCCTCGCTGGCAAAAGAGTTGCGAAAGGCGCGACATCGGCAACTCGAACGCCAGCGCGAGCGCGAGCAGCCCGCCAATCGAAGACCCGGCCAGCAGATCGAAATGTCTTGCCAACGGAATTCCTGCTCTGGCCTCAAGCATCTCCAGCACTTTGACCGTATACAGGCCGAGAAAGCCACCGCCTGCCAGTGATAGCAGATGGTAGGTTTCACGGTCAGCGGGGATTTCTGCAACGGACATGGGTGGATTTCTCAGCGTGCTGCGGGCACGTCCGAGGCTAGCTGTGATCCTCGGCACAGCAGTTGACGGCAGTCAGTAGGGTCACAGACAGGGCTGATTTCGGCGCCATTTGATGATTCGCAAGCGCAGCTTGGAGATGCGGCCGACCATGTTGTTGACATCGTTGGGTGGCAGCCAATCGCTTGCCGCCCCGGATTTCTTGAACTGCAAGGAGACCTTATGGCTTCGACTGAAATGATCTGGATGTTGATCGCCAATGCATCGCGCGCAAGAATTTTCGAATGGATAAAAGGACAGGATGGTCATTTGCGCGAGGTGGCTGACTTTGTTCATCCGCAAAGCCGCATGAAGGGCAGCGAACTCAGCAGTGATCGGGCCGGTCATACCCAGCGCACACAGGGGGATAGCGATGTAGGCGGCGCTTCGCTCGACCATCGCAGCGAAGCAAGGCGCAAGGAACATGTGCTGTTTGCACGCGAACTGGGTGACCATATCGACAAGGCCCTGCAGGCGCAGCGCTGCAGCGCCTGGGTGCTGGTGGCGTCGAATCCGTTTTTGGGCGAGTTGAACACGCAGCTGAGTCCGGCTTGCAGCAAGGCCTTGCAAGCCAAATTGGCGAGCGATTGGACTGATCTTGACCTGCCTCGGATTGAACAGCGCTTGACCGCGCTGGATCTATTGCGCTGATCTATTGGCTGGCTGTTAGTTCGAGCAGCAAGGTCGAGCGCTCTGGCAGACGCTCGAATTCAACCCATTGCCCGATGGCAATGCTCATCGCCCCCGGTGGCAGCGGGGCCCCGGTTGCTAATCCGCTGCGTCGCAGCAGCAGGGTGATTTGCTTGCCGTGCAAACGCAAATGCAAATGCGCCTGTGGCCAGGCTGGTGGCAGACAGGGGCGCAGGCAGAACTTGCGGGCTTGAATCTGCAGTCCGAGCAAGGACTCGATAGCAGCCCGGTACAGCCATGCCGCCGAGCCGGTGTACCAGCTCCAGCCGCCGCGGCCTTGGTAGGGTGGGGCCGAGTAGATGTCGCCCGGCATCACATAGGGCTCGATCGCATAAGCCTGCGCTCTGCCTGCCTCGGCACTGCGATGCGCCGGGCTGAGCATGCAGAAATATTCCCAGGCCAGTGCGGCGTTGCCTAGTTGTGCCTGCGCCATCACGGCCCAGACCCCGGCATGTGAGTATTGACCGCCGTTTTCGCGCACACCGGCTGGATAGGACTGGATATAGCCGGCGTTGTCAGCCGCATGCTGCAGCGGCGGGTCGAGCAACCGCACCAGGCCGGCATTGCGGTCGACCAATAGCGCATCGGCACTTTGCATCGCTTGTGCAGCCCTGGCATCACCTGCCGGCGAGGCGAAGACACTCCAGACTTGGGCGATCAAGTCGATCCGGCATTCATCGTTGGATTGCGAGCCGAGAGGATGACCATTATCGAAGTAGGCGCGCCGGTACCATGCGCCATCCCAACCATGCAGATCGACTGCCTTGCCCAGGGACTGTCTGGCGGTTTCCCAGCGCAAGCAGCGACTGTCTTCGCCACGTTCGCGTGCCATCGGCAGCCAATCGCGCAGGATCACCAACAGGAACCAGGCGAGCCAGACCGACTCGCCGCGGCCCTCATGGCCAACGCGGTTCATGCCATCGTTCCAGTCGCCGCATCCCATCAAGGGCAGGCCATGGTCACCAAAGCGCAAGCTGCGATCGATGGCGCGCGCGCCATGTTCGTACATGCTGGCATGGCTGCTGTCGATGGCGGGAATGCAGTAGATGTCTTCTGCACCAGCAGGTATCGTCGGCCCCTCGATGAAGGCAACCGATTGCTCGAGCAAGGCGCTATCACCGCTGACTTGCAGGTAATGCTGGATGGCATAGGGTAGCCACAGCAGGTCGTCACTGAAATGGGTGCGCACACCGGCGCCGCTGGGCATATGCCACCAATGCTGGACATCGCCGGCGGCAAATTGCCGCGACGCATGCAGCAGCAGCTGTTTGCGCAACAGGTCGGGTCTGGAATAGGCCAATGCCATGGCATCCTGCAACTGATCGCGAAAGCCGCTCGCTCCGCTGGCCTGGTAGAAGCCCGCTTTGGCCCAGATCCGGCAGCACAAGGTCTGGTAAAGCAGCCAATGGTTGACCAAGGCATCGAACAAAGGATCAGGTGTGGTGACGCGAATCGCGCAAAGCAATTGATCCCATTCCGAGTTCACCTGATTGGCCTGGTCTTTGAGGAAGCCCGGCGCACTGACCCGGCGTGCCTGTGCCAGCGCTTGCGCTTGGTTCGGCGCATAGCCGATCACCCATGAGCACGAAAATGACTCGCCCGGCAGCAAGTCCAGATCGGTGGCAATTGCACCGCAAGGGTCAAGGCCGAAGCCCTGCGCGCTGCCGAGTCGGTCGGGCAATTGCAGTGCGCCCTCTTGATCAAAAAATTCCTTGCGCGCACAACTCCATTGAGTCACCGGTTGTCCGACCAGCATCAAATAGGCCGTGCCATCGCCAAAGCCGCCGCAGTGTTCAATCTGCCGCGCCATCACGGCCTGAGCGGCTGGCTCGAAGCTGGTCAGCAGCGTCATGCGGTCGCGCCGCTGCGCACCCAGTTGCCATTCGACCATGCCGACAAGTCGCAAGCGATGGGGTGTGGATCCGGTGCAGTTGATGCGCAGTTGCAGCCACTTCACTGCTTCCTGCGGATGCACCCTGATCGTGGTTTCAATCGCAAGCCCGTCCCGGTCCTGTGAAAAGCTGCTGCTGCCGGGTCGATGAACAAGCTGGTAGCCTGTTTCACCATTGCGATCCCATTCCGGCAGCAGGCCGAATACGGCACCGTTCGAGCGGTCTTGCACAAGGAAATGCTCACCCGCGGGATCAAGCAAAGGGTCGTTGCTCCATGGTGTCAGTTGGTTCAAGCGGCTGTTGCTGGCCCAGGTGTAGCCACCCCCCGATTCGGTGACGATGCAGCCGAAATGCGGGTTGGCCATCACGTTGGCCCATGGCCTTGGCGGCAATCGCATGGCATTGATGTCGATTTCGAAGCTGCCACCGGCCTGGCTGAATCGGCCCGGCGCTGAAGCTGCCGGCCAAGCGGCGCCGACAGCGCTGCGATGTGAGGCCTGATGCATGGCGCTGTTTCTGCCTGCTTCAACTGCATCGGTGACTGTCCCCAATGCCTTGAGCAGCAGTTGATTCAACGGGCTGCCGTCCAGCACCAGTTCGATGCGCGCGTTGCTGCAAAGTGCGGCCAGTTCCTGCGGGCTGACATCGCTCAACTGCAACAGCCGCACATTGCCGCGATCTGACTGCTGCTGCTTGTCGCTGCCAACACTGTTGCGCAAGGCCAGGATATGTTGCTGCAATGGCATCAGGTACGAGTGGGGCTCGCCGTTCAAGACCATCAGGTCGCAGCGCAGGCCCACCAGATCCCACATCCGGTGGGCCGTCAGCAGCGTACGCAGAGCCCGCAGACCGAGGGAGCTGCTGATTCTCAGCAACAATATCGGCCGCTCGCCCGAGATCGCAAAGCGCCAGAGCGTACGCCGGTCCAAAGTCGTTCCCGGCGCTTCCTGTGGGCGCGAACAACTGACCGTCATCGGTGTTGCCAGGTCCTGCATATATTGCAGATCGAGTCCGCTCAGACGCAGCTCGCGTTGACGAATCCGCGCCAGGGTGGCCGACATCAGCTTCGACCGGGTCAGGTGGACTTCCTGGCGATAGGCATCGACGATGGCCAGTAAAGTTTCCTTGTCAGCGGCGGCGGCGCAGGCAAAGGTCATCGAGCGCTTGGCCTTCGGCGGCAGACAAAGCCGCAGCTTCAGCGCGCCGACCGGGTCAAGCCCGGTATCGAGTTGTGTTTCGATTGGAACGGCGTCAACCGCTTGCTTTGCGCACAGGGGCAAGGCATGCAACTGGCTGTAGTCACCGCGCCTCGGCAGCATTTTCGAACGGTCACATTCAACTTGCAGCGACAGCAATTCGGCGCCTGGCAGTACATCGCTGCAGGCCAGGAAATGGGCAACCCAGAGGCCGTGTTCGCCAGCCAAGCGCGCTTTGCGTTCCAGCAGCAGACAGCCCGGCGAGGCCAGGTAAGCGCGTATGAACAGGTTCTGGAACACCGGATGTGATTCCTCGGCCGCCTGTGGTGCGAGTGCTGCCTCGAAAAAACTGATCAGCTCGAACTCGACCGCTTCATCAGCCAGGTTGTGCAAGGTCAGACGGCGTAATTCCACATCGTCGTCGGGGCTGATCCAGACCTCGATCTGC
>JBIKPD010000306.1:0-4874 GCA_044357665.1 Roseateles sp.
GCCGGAGTCGGTTGGGCTCATTTGGTGCAATGGAGCATCGAACAGGGTTACCCCGGGCTGGAAAACCTCGCCTTGATCCCCGGTACTGTCGGCGGCGCACCGGTGCAGAACATTGGAGCCTATGGTCTGGAGTTGCAGGACCGGCTGGAAAGCGTCGACGTGGTCGACCTGATGACCGGTCGCGCGGCCTGCCTGCCGGCCTCGGTCTGCAATTTTGGGTATCGCGACAGCGTCTTCAAGCAGAGCGGCTTCGGCGGCCTGGCGGGCAAGTCAGTCATCACCCATGTGCGGATGCGTTGCCCCAAGCCCTGGAAGCCGGTGCTTGGCTATCTGGAGCTCGAACGCAAGATGGAAGAGACCGGTATCAACAATCCCTCGGCAAGGCAGATCTTCGACTGGGTCACGGCGATCCGGCGCGCCAAGCTGCCCGACCCGGCGCTGATCGGCAATGCCGGCAGCTTTTTCAAGAACCCGGTCGTCACGCCCGAGCAATGCCGCGACATCATCGGCCGCGACCCCGGCATCGTCCATTACCCGATGCCCGACGGCACGCTGAAGCTGGCGGCCGGCTGGATGATCGACGCCTGCGGCTGGAAAGGCAAGGCGGTCGGCGGCGCTGCGGTCTACGAGCGCCAGGCTTTGGTGCTGGTCAACCGCAACGGCCAAGCGCGCGGTGCCGAGGTGGTGACCTTGGCCCGGGCGATCCAGGAAAGCGTCTACGGCCGCTTCGGCATCAGGTTGGAGACCGAGCCGGTGTTGCTTTGATGCAGTCGAGGTTCGGATAATCTCAGTAAGAGACATGCACCGGAAGGAGCGCAGCATTTATGAACAAGCCGATTAAGACGATTCCCGCCTTCGCCGATGAAGCGCAAGAGCGCGAGTTCTGGGAAAAGAATGATTCGAGCGAATATCTGGACTGGTCGACAGCCAGGAAGGCCACACTGCCCAAGTTGAAACCCTCGACAAAGACGATTTCTCTGCGCTTGCCGCAGCATCTGCTGGATTCGATCAAGGTTGCCGCAAATGCTCGCGACGTGCCTTATCAGTCCTTGATCAAGGTCTGGTTACAGGAAAAGCTGCACAGCCATTGAACGAACTGCCTGGCCTGGCGAGGCAACCCGGCTGAGCCACAATCGGCCATTCCGTCAAATATCCCTTGGCCGCCATGGAGTCGAAGCTTCGAGCATGCTTGAAGGCCTGGCGCCTGCTGCTTGGCCGACAGGCGCTGCTGAACCTGGCTTGTGCAGACCCATCAGAGGGGTCGTCACGAGATTGACCAGACGAGATGCCAGGAATTGCCTGTCGCCACCGTCAGCTGACGGCCAGCTGTAGGCGACCGGTCTAAGTCGATGGACGGTCGATCCAGGCGGGTTGGCGGGCTGCAGTACGTACCGACCGCTTCGTCACACTGCGGTGACGTTGAACCGGTCGCAGAGGTCATCCACCTGCCGAGCCTTGAGCTTCTCGGCACGTAGCTTGCGAAGCCCGCTGCGCTCGAAGATGGCGTAGGCGAACCCTTTGTTCATCTGCCGCGACACGTACCGGATCCCGTCCCAAGCTGCGTTCGCGCCGTGAATTGCCTGCGCCCAGGCCTGGCTCGTCAGGTAGTTGGCGGACGCACTGATGTCGTTGTTCAGGCCCAGGGACTTGAGCGCCGCCCCGGTCAGATCCGCCAGCACCAACGCCTTGCGCCCTTCACAGGTAAACCGCACGACACATCGCTCGGTCAGTTCAACAGTCGGCACCTCGTAGCTGCCTCCTATGAATCGACCGCACTCATGAATGACGCTTTCAGCGAACGCCACCTCGATGTTGCTGGCGGTGTAGCAGGTGCCGAACCGGCCGTAGCTGCCGGGACCTGGATCATCAAAGCGGTAGACGCCAGCTGACCAGTAGGGCTCGGTGGCCGGACGCCGGCTCAACCGCACCAGGGATGCAACTTCGATTCTGACCGGTCGAAGCAGATCCTCGAAGGAGCCAGGTTCAGGCAGCCTCAGCGACACGCGTGGCTCCCCGCTCGCGCGCCCACGCCGCAGCCAGGCGTTCCACATGGGCCAATGCCAGCCCCGCCTCCAAGGCTGCGGCAACGCTCTTTCCTGACAGGGCACCGTGGTCGCGCAGCCAGAACATCAGCTTCTCGCTGGCGCCGAGGCCGCCGAGTGCGCGGCAGATAGCGGCCACAGTCTCGCGCTCGATGCCCAGGAAGGCCTGCGGGTAGTACAGCCGGTTACCCACTTTCACCGCGAAGATTTCACCCCGGTCAGCAGCTGGCGCCAAAGCTTGGCGTGTGAGCCCCCAGGCCTTCGCGAGTTGCTCGCCGGGTACGACGAGGCCGTCCTTCACCCACTGGACTCGCGCTGCCTCGCCACGTAAGGCGGCACCAGCCAGGCCGGCAGCGACCTGGTCTTGCTGGGTGTCCTTCGGAAGTTGCTTGGCTTGTGATGCTCGGGTTCGAATAATTCGCGCCATCGGCAACTGCAGCCCTTGCTTGCTGACTGCCATGCGCAGGCTACCGAGGTCTTCGCCTAGGCGGCCGACGGCGGCTTCGAGTTGGGCGATCCTGCGTAGCAGGACAGGGGTGCTCAGGCTGTTGCTCATTCGTGCATCTTAAGCAAATAGGTACAGCAATGCAAATGGAGCAAATGCAGATATCAAGCCTTGACCGCCTGGAACGGCAGTCACTTCACCGACGTCGGGCGATGTCTCTGCGCTTGCCGCAGCATCTGCTGGATTCGGCGGGTCAACCCGGCTGAGCCACAATCGGCCATTCCGTCAAATATTCCTTGGCCGCCATGGAGTCGAAGCTTCGAGCATGCTTGAAGGCCTTGCGCCTGCTGCTCGACCGGCCGAGGTTGCTGTGGGAATTCGTCTATCCCGTCAAATTACTCCTGGTGTCCATGAAATTCATCTTCAGAACTTTCTTCAAGACCTTGCGCCTTTTGCTTGGCCCGCCGCTGTTGCTGTGGGAATTCGTCTCGCGGCCGAGCGAGTTGCAGCGTCCGCCGGCTTTGCAGGCCGAGGTCAATCGGCAATGCGAGAAGCTGGCCTTGTTCCATTACAAGACCTGTCCGTTTTGCATGAAGGTGCGCCAGGAGATGCGCCGGCTGGCGCTGCCGATCGAGCGGCTCGATGCGCAGCCGCCGGGCGCACTGCGCGAACAACTGGGCCAACAGGGCGGGCAACTCAAGGTGCCTTGCCTGAGGATCACCGACAAGGCCGGCAACAGCGAGTTCCTGTATGACTCGGGCAAGATCATCAGCTATCTGCAACAGCGCTTCAGCCCTGCCTGAATCGGGGGCTTGGTCGGCGGCGACGCGACAGCACCATGCTGCCGAATTACCATCCTGACATGAAGATGCCAATGCTGGATTTGCCGCTGTTCCCTTTGCAAAGTCTGCTGTTTCCCGGCGGCTTGTTGCCGCTGCGGATTTTCGAGGTGCGCTACCTCGACATGATCAGGCGCTGTCACGAGGCCGCTCAGCCTTTCGGGGTCGTCTGCCTCAGCCAAGGCAGCGAGGTGCGCCGGTCTGACCCCGGTGCCGAACCCGGCGGCGATGGCTTCGCCCATGAAGAGTTCTTCCCGGTCGGCACGCTGGCGAATATCGAAACACTGCAGCGACCCCAAGCGGGGCTGATGCTGATCCGCTGCATCGGCGGGCAGCGCTTTCGTGTCATTCGCAGTTCGCAGCGCAAGTTCGGCTTGTGGGTCGGCGATGTCGAACTGATCGACGCCGACATCGCCTTGCCGCTGCCCGCCGACCTGCATTTCACCCGCGAGGCGCTACAGGACCTGGTCCGCAAGATCGAACAGAGCATCAGCGAGAACCCCGCGCAGGTGGGAGCAACGATGCCGATCGCCCAGCCCTACCAATGGGACGACTGCGGCTGGATCGCCAACCGCTGGTGCGAGATGCTGCCGCTGAATCCGGAACTCAAGCAGCGTTTCATGGCGCTCGAAAGCCCGCTGCTGCGCCTTGAACTGGTGGCTGACACGCTGGGCCAGATGGGTTTCGCGCTGCCGCGTTGAAATCGCCCTAGGTTCGCGCCGACTGCATTACAGTCAGCCCGGTTGGTCATTGGGTCAGCAATAAAAAATCATGCGGATAAGCGATTTCTTGACTTGCGGTTTTATCCGGGCTTTGACCGGTCTCCTGCTGGCGAGCCTGTCAGCGACTTGCGCCTGGGCAGGGCCGGAACTGGTCTGTGAGCTGCGTTATGGCAGCGAAACCCGCGTCCTGCGTCACAGCGCTGCAGCCGATCCTTATGCCTATGCCGAGGAGACCTTCGAAGGCCGCTTTCGGCTCAAGGCGGTGGTGCTGGGTGGCGCCGAAAAGATCGAACATATCACCCTGACCGTCTATGACCTGACCGGTTCTGGCGCTCCGAAAATCATTCAGCAGCTGAGGATCGAGCCGCCGTTCAATCTGCAGGCGGAATTGCCGGCCTTGACCGGCTGGTCCCATGTCTATGCGAGCGTGCTCGGGCGTGAGTTGCGCTACGGTTGCGCATTGCAGGGCCGGCCATGAAGCGCGGTATCGCGATTTCGGCGCTGCTCGGATTGGCGGCAATGTGGGCGGGCATGCCAAGCCAAGCCCAGCCGCTAACGTCCGAACCAGTGGTGCGCATCGCCTGGGTCGGCGACGTGATGCTGGCCGATGGCCCGGGGCGCTTGATCGGCCGCGGTGGCGACCCCTTCAAGCCCTTTGCAAAGCTGCTCGACAGCGCTGACCTGCGCGTGGCCAATCTTGAATGCGTGATCGCCAAGGGCGGCAAGGAAATCCCCGGCAAGCCCTGGACCTTCCGGGCCAAGCCCAGCGTGCTGCCGCTGCTGAAGCGCCATATCGATGTGGTGTCGCTGGCCAACAACCATTCGG
>JBIKPD010000307.1:0-4872 GCA_044357665.1 Roseateles sp.
TGCCGCTGCAGCGCATTTCGGCCTCGCGCAAGCTGCGATGCTGAGCCACCAGTGACTTCAGCTTTTGCCCATCGCTGCGCTGGTTCGACCAGGCCAGATAGCTTTCCGGCCCACCGCAGGCCTTGACGCCGATCGCGAGGGTCTGGCATTGCTGCGGAGCATCGCAGGCCGCAGCCCCGACTTCGGCTTGAATCTGCGGCCACAGACTGGCTGAAGACATCGGCTCGGCGGCACAGGCGCTGACCATGAAGATGGCGGACAAGTAGATTGGCGCAGATTTCATACAGTGATCGTGAGGCAGAACTGCGCGCCTGGCAAGCGCCTGGATCAAGCCGCTCGCAGGCAATCGACGATCTTCATCCTTGCCGCCCGCCAGGCCGGGATGAAAGCACCAACAACTGTGCTGGTTCCGGTTCTGGGTACAGCCACATTGCGGCTGCTGTGCCAGGCGGGAGAAGTTGAAGAATTGCTGGCTGAGTTGGCGATGCACAAGCTGGATGTGGTGCGGGCTGGGCCCCCGGCACCGTACAACCCCAACTTGCGACTGTGCAGCGAACTGCTGGCACGGGCTCCGGTGGATTGGTATGGGCCAACAGCGCAAGTAAGCCAAGCCGATGTGGCTGACTTTCCCCAATCACTCGGGCGCTTGCCAATGCTGCCGCCCACCGGAGATGTCTGCGCCCTGGTCTTGCTTCAAAACAGGGAAGCACCCCCCTTTCGACCCCGAAGGTTACTAGCGCGGAGGCACTGGATCGCAGTTGGAAGCCAGTGCTACAGGCTGCGGCGGCGACGAAGCGTGCCGGCGAGGAATAACGCTGCGCTGACCAAGGCCAGAGAGCCGGGCTCGGGAACAACTTGCAGATTGTCGATCCTGAAACAGTTCGAACTGGTCTGGTTTTTCGCCTGGTCGCAGGCCCCATTGGGCGATGCAGTGTTGGCGACAAAAATGTAACGGAAGCTCAGGCTATCCGACGTGAAGGGGTTGCTTAGGCTGTCGTTCGCCAACTGAGTCGCCCCAGCAAAATCGGTGGCGATGATATCGCTCGTACTCGCCCAGATGTCGGCGTTGTCACTGCCTGAGAACGCCGAGAAGTCCAACTTGATCGAACCGTGCACGACGGCTCCCAGGTCGAACAGCAGGCCTTCGACGCGGAAACCTAATTGCCCGCCATTGTTGTCGCCAGGAGACGAATTGACGCCCAGGGCATCGCCAACCCGTTGGACCTTTTCAAGGCCCCATGTTGAACCCGTCAGCAGGTACCCTTTGACGGTCATCGAAGGACCACCCCCCAGATCGCCGGCAAAGGTTGTCGAAGCGCCAAGATTTGCGTTGGCGCCGTCAAAGTTGTAGTTTTTGATCAGGCCAGCGGTGGCGATGGGCGCGGAAAGGGCCAGCACACTGACAACAGCGGCAGCAATTAAAGACAACGATTTCGGCATCATGACTCCTGGATTTGAGTTTGGGGATAGGCGGGACAGTCGAAGCGCCCAGACGCAGCTCGTAAGCAAGATCATGGCCAGAACTAAAACAATCAATAAAATCAATAATTTACGAAAAATCCACGACTGACGAAATCGCGGGCTGTAAACTTTTCCGACACGAGATTCCGCGCCACTTCCCGCCAACGCGGTCCGCCGGCGGAGTCAAGTCTCTGTCTTTTCACTGACTGCCCGCCCTTTCTCCCGCCTTCGGCCCACTGGCAACAGACGCCCGGGCCGCCGCAGTTTGCACACAGCAGCGGGAACAAGCGCCTGGCTCAAGCCGCTCGCAGGCAATCGACGATCTTCATCCTTGCCGCCCGCCAGGCCGGGATGAAACCCCCGACCACCCCCATGAACAGCGCGAAGGCCAGCGTTTGCCAGGCGATCGTCGGCGTCAGCTTGAACTGGAAGGCCAGTTCGGCAAAGGTCTGAAAATTGGTGGTCGAGATATTCACCGTCTGCATCAGTGAAGCCGCGCCCAGCCCGATCAAGCCGCCAACCAAGGAGAGCAGCATCGCCTCGCTCAGGAAGGCGATCAGCACCGCGCCGCGCCTGAAGCCCAGGGCGCGCAAAGTGCCGATCTCGCCAACGCGTGAGGCGACAGCGGCGAACATCGTGATCATCGCGCCGACGATCGCGCCGACCGAAAAGATCACCGACAGCGACATACCCAGAATGCTGATGAAGGTCGCCAGCGCTTCAGATTGCTCGGCATAAAAGCGCTGCTCGGGTTTGAGTTCGACCGTCAGCCGCGGATCGGACTCAAGCGCGGCCTTGATCGCGTCGAAACGGCTCGCATCGGCGAGGCGGAAGACCAGCGTCGAATAGCTGCCGCGCCGGAAGGCCTGCAGCATCTGATCGGCGTCGCCCCAGATCTCCGAATCGAAGCCCGAGCGACCGGCATCGAAGACGCCGACCACCACCCAGTCGCGGCCGGCGAAGCGCAAGGTCTCGCCGAGCCCTGCGCCCTGGAAGCCGCGCGAGATGGCGCGCCCGGCGACGATCTCCGAGGTGCCGGGGCGGAACATGCGGCCTTCGACGAGTTGCACCTGCGGGCGCATCTGCAAGCCGCGCAAGCTGGTGCCGCGCACCGTCACATTGCTCGGCTTGCCGCTGCCGCGCTTGGGCAGGTTGTTCAGCACCACCGGTTCCTTGCTCAGCAGCGGCTGACCATCGGCGTCGGTGGCGATGCCGGCCAGACTCTCGAGGATCGCCGCCTGGGATCGGTCGACCGAGCTGTTGATTTCGGCACCAGCGCCCTTGCGCAGCACGATCACGTTGTCGGGTTGACCGGTCGCCACCAGCGTCGCGCGGATGCCCTCGCTCATCATCAATACGGTGGCAAAGACATAGACGACCAGCGCCATGCCGCCAGCAGTCAGCAGGGTGGTGAAACGCCGCACCCACAGGTTGCGGGCGATATAGGAAAAGGGAATAGGTTTCATCGTGAGCCAAACCGCCCGTGACTTTCGATGCGGGATGTCAGGCAGGGAACTCCGTCAAGCCACATTGCGCAAGCCCTGGACGATGTCGATACGGCTCATTTTCCAGGCCGGCCAGGCCGCAGCCACAGTGCCGACAACCAGGGCCGCCAACATCTGCAAGCCGATCGTCTGCAGCGAGACCTGGAAAGCCGGCAGCAAGGTGCCCGCAGCCCGGGCGAAGGCAGCAGCCAACGGCAGGGTCATCAGCACGCCGGCCAAGCCGCCGAGAATGGCGATGAACAGGCTCTCGCCGAACAGCAGCTTGACCACAAAGGCGGGGGCGAAACCGAGCGCTTTCAGCGTTGCATATTCGGACAAACGCTCGCGCGCCGTCATCGTCATCGTGTTGGCCATCACCGCCATGATGATGACGATGATGATGTAGCTGACCGCTTCGATCGCCACCAGGATCGCCTCGCTCATCGAGACGAAACTGAGCTGGAAGGCCGATTCGGTTTCGGTCAAGGTCTCGGCCAGCGAATTCTTGAATTGCGTGTCGATTCGCTGCGAGATCAGCGCAGCGTTCGGTGGGTCATTGATGCCAACGATATAGACGCCCACATAGTCGGCCCGACCGGGCAAGCGTTTGCGCAGCGATTCGTTCACGAAGGCCCAGTGGAACAGCATCTGACTCTCGTCGGTTTTCGCCTCGGCGCCATCCCAGATGCCGCGCAGGGTGAAGTTCCAGGTGCCAGGGTAAATCGTGCCGCGCAGCGGGATCTGGTCGCCGACTTTCCAGCCGAACTTATCGGCCAGCTTGCGCCCGACGATGGCGCCCTGACGGTCGCGGATAAAGGCCAGCCGCTCTTCGTCCTTGAGCCGGTATTCGGGATAAAGCGCCAGATAGCTGGCCGGCTCGACCGCGAACTGCGGGAAGAAATTGCGCTCGGTGATGTAGACGCCACCGAACCAATTGGCCCAGGAGACAGCTTGCACGCCCTCGACAGCCTTGATCCGCTGCAGGTAATTGAGCGGCAGCGGGAAGGTCAAGGAAATCGCGCTGCGCGCCACCAGCCTTGTGCTGCTCGAGGCTTCGACGCCGGCATACCAGGCACCGATGATCGTTCGCAGCAGGCCGAAAGCGCAGATCGCGACCACCAGCCCGACCATGGTCAAGCTGGTGCGCAGCTTGTGGCGGAAGGCGTTTTTCAGCAGCAGCTTGAAGATGAACATCGATCCGACCGGCTAGGCAAGCTGGGCTGCATCGGGCACCAACTCGCCCTTTTCAAGGTGCACGATGCGCCGCGCGCGCGCTGCCGCCTTCGGGTCATGGGTGACCATCACGATGGTCTTGCCCAGGCTGCGATTGAGCTCGACCAGCAGGTCCAGCACCTCGGCACCGGTTTGGCGGTCAAGGTCGCCGGTCGGCTCATCGGCGACGATCAGCGTCGGGTCGCTGACCAGGGCGCGCGCGATCGCCACACGCTGCTGCTGGCCACCCGACAGCTCGTTCGGGTAATGGTCCATGCGGTCGTCGAGCCGAACCATATGCAAGGCGGTCAGCACATGCTCGCGCCGCTGTTTGGCTGACAAATGGGTCAACAACAGCGGCAGTTCGACGTTCTCGAACGCGCTGAGCACCGGCATCAGGTTGTAGAACTGGAAAATGAAACCGACATTGCGCGCCCGCCAATCGGCCAGTTCGCCTTCGCTGAGTGTGGCGATGTCAATGCCGCCGATCTCGATCCGGCCGCTGCTGGGCTTGTCGATGCCGGCGATCAGGTTCAGCAAGGTGCTCTTGCCCGATCCGCTGGGCCCCATCAAGGCAACGAAATCGCCGGCCATCACGTCGAGCTGCAACTCGGTCAGCACCGCAATGTCCTGTCCGCCGCGCTGATAGCCTTTGGACAGATCGCGGATCTTGATCAATGGCGTTTCCAGGCTCATTTGCTGACCAGGCTGACCT
>JBIKPD010000052.1:0-16223 GCA_044357665.1 Roseateles sp.
GCTGTGCGGCGGTAGCGCCACATACGCTCCAGATCGCGCCGCAGTTTGGCGCGGCCCTGGCTGGAGAAGTTGGCATCGGGGCCGTACTCGACAAAACAGTCGGTGGTGAACAAGGCCGCCAGCGCGTCAAGGTCCACGCGGTCGATAAAGCGGCAGTACTGGATCAGCACCGTCTCGATGTCGGCTCGGTCTTGCAGTTGTTGCAGAGAAAAAGCCATGGCGCAGGCGCAGGCTCAGGAACTGGACGGATCGACGTCGACGATCCGCACGCCGACGTTCTTGGTGCGGATGTAGCTCAGCACCGCCTCTTGGCCCTTCTCTCGCCCATAGCCCGACTGGCGAACACCGCCAAACGGCGTTTCGATGCCACCGGCAAACCACTGGTTGATGTACACCTGCCCGGCCTGCAAGCGTGTGGCGAGCCAATGGGCCTTGTCGATGTCCTTGGTGTAGACGCCGGCGCACAGGCCGAAGGCGGTGCCGTTGGCCACGCGGATAGCGTCTTCGAGGTTGCTGTATTCGTAGATAGACAGCACGGGGCCGAAGATCTCTTCTTGCATGATGCGCATTTCGGGCTTGGCATCAACCAGCAGGGTGGGTTGCATGAAGTGCCCCGGCAGGCCCGGCACCCGTTTGCCGCCGACGGCCGCCTTGGCTCCTTGTTGAATACCCGAGTCAACCAGTTCCAGCACCCGCTCCAACTGCTTGGCCGAGATAACCGGCGTGAGGAAGTGATTGTCGATGCCCGGGCCCACCGACAGGCCGTTCACCATCTCCGACAGCGCATCGACGATCTCGCCCTTGCGGCCCTTGGGTACCAAAAGTCGGGACTGTGCCGAACACACCTGGCCGGCGAAATAGAAGATGCCCCACTTCACGCTGTGCAGGATCTGTTTGATGTCGGCATCGGGCAGCACAATGCCGGCCGACTTGCCGCCCAGTTCCACCACAGCCGGGATCAGCCTTTGGGCCGCAGCCAGCGCCACCTGACGGCCGGTGGCCACCGAGCCCGTGAAGACGAGTTGATCGACACCCGGGTGCGCGGTGAGGGCGGCGCCGCAGTCGTGCCCATAGCCAGCGATGATGTTCACCGCACCGGGTGGGAAGCCGGCGGCTTCGCAGGCCTCGGCGATAAAGCACATCGCCAGCGGGTCCAGCTCGGGGCTCTTCACCACCACCGCGTTGCCTACCGCTAACGCCGGCCCCAGGCCACGCCCGGCCAACTCGGGCGGGAAGTTCCACGGGATGATGTGCGCCGACACGCCATGCGGCTCGGGGATCGTGTAGTCGACGAACTCCTTGCCCAGCGGGATGTAGCGGCCTTCGATCTTGTCTGCCAGGCCGGCGTAGTACTCGAAGTAGCGCGCAGTGACTTCGACTTCATCCAGGCCCTCGTCGTACTGGATGCCCGACTCGAGCGTCAGCACCTCGGCCATCTCCTTGGCACGGCTGCGCAGGTGGGCAGCCACGGCGTTCAACATGCGCAGGCGCTTGCCGGGGCGGATGTCGACCAGGGCGCGTGACTCGACGCAGGCGCGCGCGGCTTGTACCGCCAGATCGACATCGGCCGCCTCGGCGCGGGCGATTTCGGCGATGGGTTTGCCGGTGGCAGGGTCTTCGATGACGATGCGCCGGCCAGCGACGCCGTCGACCCATCGGCCGCCGATGTAGTTTTGCCAGTAGGACTTGATTGCCATGTCTCACTCCCTTGAAGAGGCCAAGACCGACACGGTGTCGGCTTTGCGCATACAAATAGTATACGGAGTGCCTGCGGCAAACACAATCCAAGGCACTGACCCGTTGATCGTTGCCAGCGCCGGCCTGTGGCCACGGGCCTAGTCGGTCTGCCCGCCCGTCACCGCGAGCAAGTCCTGCCAGAACTCTTCTGCCGGGTAGGCGTCGGTCAATACGTCTGGCGGCGTGTCGTGCGTGCAACGCAGCTTGCGCGCGTGCCTGGCATCACCGCCGCGCCACTCGACCGGCGCGGCCGCCAGCAGCAACACCGATGCGCTGCATCGCGAGCCGTCAGCGCGGCGTACAGCGAGGCATTGCCGCCGCCGTTGACCAGGACATCGAGCACTACTGTTCGACCGTGGCGCCGGACTGCTTGACCAGCACGCCAAAGCGCTCTATCTCGCTCTTGAGGAAGCGCGCGAAGACCTCCGGAGTGCTGCCCACCGGCTGCGCACCTTGCGCCGCGAGGTTGTCCCGCACCTCGGGCTGGGCGAGCACGGCAGCGATCTCGCGCTGCAGTTGCCGCACGATCGCGTCGGGCGTGCCCGCGGGTGCGTAGGCGCCGAACCATTGCATGACCTGCAGGCCAGCCAGCCCCTGCTCGGCTGCAGTGGGCAGGTCAGGCGTGCTGGCTATGCGCTGCGCGCTCGTTACCGCCAGCGCGCGCAGTTTGCCGTCCTTGACGAACTGCGCGACCACGGGTGCGCCGAGGAAGGCGGCATCCACCTGGCCGCCGATCAGATCGATGACCAGCCGGTCCTTGTAGGGGATGTGCAGCATCTGGATCCCGGCCAGGCTCTGCAGCTGCGCTGCAATCAGGTGTTGCAAGGTGCCGTTGCCTGGCGAGGCATAGGTCAGCGCGCCGGGCTTGGCCTTGGCCAGTGCGACGAACTCTCGCAACGAGTTCGCGGACACTTTCGGGTTCACCACCAGCACCATCGGTAACTGCACGATCTGCGTGATGGGCGCGAAGTCGCGCTCGGCGTTGTAGCGGATGTTCTTGTAGAGATGTTGGTTGATGGCGACGTCGTTGGAAGCCGACATCATGAGTGTGTAGCCGTCGGGCTTGGATTTGGCCACGAAGTCGGCGCCAAGCATGCCAGCGACACCCACCTTGTTTTCGACAATGAACTGCTGCCCCAGTCGCTCGCTGAGCTTGGCCGCGACCAAACGCGCCACGGGGTCGACTCCGCCGCCAGGCGCATACGGATTGATGATGGTGACAGTGCGCGATGGGTAGGTTTGCGCCGCGGCCGGCAATGTCAGGAGCGAGGCCAACGACAGCGCCAGGACGGCGCGCAGGATCGGGTACATGGGCAAGTCTCCTTGGGTTCAGGTGGCGGTTAAGGCGTGGTTGTCGAGGCCGAGCCCCGGCTGCTCGGGCACTTCGACGCAGCCGTCTACGAGCTTGAAACGACCTTGTGCCAACTCGTCGAACAGCATGCGGTGCAGCATGTGGAACTCGATCGAATCGACGTTGGGTGCCGCTGCCGCGAGCTGCAAGTTGGCGGCGAAGCACACCACCGACGAGGCGGCGTGGAACGATACGGGTACGTGACGCGACGCGGCCAGCGCCGTGATCCGCAGCCCCTCGCTGATGCCGCCGCAAAGGATGGCGTCCAAGTGCGCCACCGCCACAGCGTTCGACTCGATGATCCGCGTGAAGGTTTCGAGTCCGTAGGCGAACTCGTTGCCCGCCAACGGCACCGGGCTGGCCGCGGCTACGCGGGCCAGGCCCGGGATGTTGTCTGGCGCCACCGGCGCCTCGAGAAAACCGATGTCGTAGCGCTCCAGCGCATGCGCCACGCGCAGCGCATCGGGCACGCTGTAGGCGTAGAGCGCGTCTACCAACAAGCGCACGCCGGGGCCGATGGCCTCGCGCACGGCGGCCACGCGCGCCAGATCTTCAGCGATTGAAGCGCCGCCGATCTTCAGCTTGACGCCACGAAAGCCGAGATCGACATAGCCCTTCATTTCGGCAGCCAGGTCGTCGATCGTCTTGCCCTGGCCATAGAGGCCCGCGCTTGCGTAGGCGGGCACTTGGCGGCGCTGCGCGCCGAGCAGCGTGCAGACGGATTGGCCAAGCGCCTGGCCGAGGGCGTCCCACATGGCAATGTCAATAGCGCTCATGGCAGCCCAGGCCGCGCCGCCCTTGCTGCTGACGATCATGGTCTCGCGCAGTGACGATGACAGGGCGCCGAGATCGAACAGGCTGCGCCCCACCACCAGGGGCGCAAAGTCGCGCTCGATGATGGCCTGCACCGACTCCGGTGCGCCCCCATCGCAATACGCTTCGCCCAGACCGAGCAGCCCGCCCTGCACGCGCAGCAGCACAAGCACCACAACCTTCTCGTTCCAACGTGTGCGCGGATTCCACTGTGCCTTGGCGAACGCCTTGCGCACGACTCGGGTCTCGATGGCTTCGATTTTCATGCTCAGAGTATACTTAATGTCGACGCAAGAGAGGTCTACGCCATGACTCCACCCCCGACCCTGCGCGCCTTCGTCGGCGGGCTTGTGCACGAGACGAACACGTTCTCGCCGATTCCCACGGACGCCGCGAGCTTCGCCGCCGGCAGCGTGCGGCCGGTCGACGGACGCTACGTAGAGGCGTCCCGCATCGACACGCTGGGCTACGGCCAGTTCGCGCGCATGTGCCTGGAAGCCGGCTACCAGTTGCACGCCGGCCCTTACTCGCACACCGGTCCGAGCGCTGCGCTGTCGGCGCGGAGCTACGCGGTGCTCAAGGACGAATTGCTCGCCGACGTCGAGCGCGCGTTGCCGCTGGACATGGTGTTCCTCTTCATGCATGGCGCGCAGATTGCCCAGGGCTGCGACGACGTGGAGGGGGACCTGCTGGCCGCCGTGCGCGAGCGTGTGGGGCCGACGGTGCCGGTGGCGATTCTGCTCGACCTGCACGCCAACATCACTTCGGCGATGCTGCGCCACGCCACGTTCTGCGTCGGCTGTCTGGAGTACCCGCACACCGACTACGAAGATCGGGCCCAACATGTTTTCGGCTTGATGCAGGCGGCGCTGGCCGGCCGCGTGCAGCCGCACACGCGTGCCTGGCGCATCCCGCTGGTGGGCATCTACCGCACGGTCGACGGGCCGATGAAGGCCTTCGTCGATCGGCTGCGCGACGCGCAGCACACCCCGGGCGTCCTGTCGATTTCGGCTTTCCACGGCTTCCCGATGGGCGACACGCCGCACACCGGCGCCATGCTGGTGCTGACCAGCGATGGGGCGGCGACAGAGCTCAACGCGCTGGGCGCGGCGCTGGCGCAGCAGTTCATCGACGCGGCACTGGCCACGCCGATGCCAGTGGGGCTGCAAGCGGCACTCGACGATGCCCTGCGCGCCGACGATGCCGACAGGGGGCCGGTCGTGTTCGCCGACAGCGGCGACAACCCCGGTGGCGGCGCCGCGGGAGACTCGACTTTCGTGCTTGAAGCGCTGCTCGAACGCGGCGTGCAAGACGCCGCCTTTGGCATGCTGTGGGACCCAATCGCGGTCGACTTCGCGCACCGTGCCGGTGTCGGCGCGCAGATGAACCTGCGCCTGGGCGGCAAAGTGAGCGCAATGTCGGGGCGCCCGCTCGACGTGCAGGCGGAGGTGCTGTGCCTGCGCGACGACGCGCGCCAGGCGCTGTTCGCCCAGGGCGAGCCGAAAGCGGAGCTCGGGCGCAGCGCGGCGCTCCGCGTGCAGGGCATCGACATCGTCGTCAACAGCCTGCGCCAGCAGGTATTCGATCCGCGTTGCTTCACTGAACACGGCATCGATCCGAGTACCAAGCGCCTGGTTGTCGTCAAGGGCTCGACCCACTTCATCAACGGCTTCAAGGGCCTGGCACGGCGTTTCGTTTTCTGCGCCAGCCCGGGCAGCCTTTCGCTGGACCTCACAGGGTTCGATTACCGGTACCTGCATCGGCCGCTCTACCCACTGGACCTTGGGTTTGTGCCTGTGGCGCAGCCTCTGAACCTGGACACTGCATGAGCCTTTTGATCGACCATCCCCTTATCGGCGGCAGCCTGTTCATCGACTGCGCCTGGGTTGAAGGCCATGGCGAGCGCTGGACCGCGCTGGACCCTGCGAACGAAGCGCCAATCGCCGAGTTGACCTTTGCCGACGCGAGCGACGTCGAACGGGCCGTCGCGGCAGCGCGGCGCGCCGTGCCGACGCTGCGGGCGACACAGTACAGCGAACGTGCGAAGCTGCTGCACGGCATCGCCGCCGGGTTGCGGCAGCACGCCAGCGCACTGGCCCGCCTGGAAACGCGGGATGTGGGCAAGCCGCTGCGCGAAGCCGAGATCGATGTCGCCGACGCGGCGCGCGTCTTCGAGTACCACGCCGAATTGCTGGAATGCGGTGCGCTCGCTGACACATACCCCCGGCTCGACAGTGACGACTTCACGATGCGCGTTCGCCGCGTGCCGTTGGGGGTGGTGGCGCTGATCACGGCATGGAACTTCCCGCTGATCCTCGCCGCCTGGAAGCTGGCACCGGCGCTGGCGGCGGGTAACGCGGTGGTGATGAAACCGTCGGAGTGGGCGTCGTTGTCGACGCTGGCGCTGGCGGGCATCGTGCATGCGGCGGGCGCGCTGCGCGGCCAGTTCAACGTGGTCACCGGCACCGGCGCCGAAGTTGGTGCGTCGCTCGTGAACCATCCGCAGGTCGACAAGGTGTCGTTCACCGGCAGCGGCAGCGTGGGCCGGCAGATCCTGGCGGCGTCGACCCGCGATCTAAAGCGCGTGACGCTGGAGTTGGGCGGCAAGTCGCCGGCCATCGTATTCGCCGACGCCGACCTCGACGCGGCGCTCGAGTGGGTGCTGATGGGCATCTTCTACAACGCCGGTCAGGTTTGCAGCGCGACATCGCGCTTGCTGGTCGAGCGCAGCGCGCACCGTGACTTCGTCAAGCGCTTGGCAGAGCGCGCCAATGCAATCCGTGTCGGTGCGGGGCTCGATGCCGCGACCGAGATGGGCCCACTGATCAGTGCCGTGCAGTGCGCTCGAGTTCGCGAGGAAATCGACGCTGCCGTGACGGCCGGCGCACGCTTGGTGGCGGGCGGCAGTCACGTAGCCGGACAGCAGCAGGGTTGGTTTGTCCCGCCGACAATTCTTGATGATGTGCCCGCCGATAGCGACGCTTGGCGTCTGGAGATCTTCGGCCCCGTGTTGTGCGTGCGCGCCTTCGACGTTGAAGCGCAGGCCGTGGCAGAAGCCAATGACAGCGAGTACGGTCTGGCCGCTGCCGTGTTCAGCGCCGACGCGGCGCGCGCCGAGCGCGTGGCCGCCGAATTGCAGGCGGGTACGGTGTGGATCAACTGCGCCGGCCCGGCGCTCGTGCAGGGCCCCTGGGGTGGATTCAAGGCCAGCGGCATCGGTCGTGAATTGGGCCACTGGGGCATTGAAAGCTATTCCGAGCCGCAGCAGATCACAAGGTCGCTGGGCGCCGCGCCGCTGGGTTGGTATGCAGGGTCGCAGAAGACGAACCCTGTTGGTGCATAGTGGCTTCTTGCTAACGATTTCGTTGCAGTACCTGCTGCCAATCGCCCGACACCGCCGCAGCGCAGCCTTCGTGCACGCAGCGGCGGCAGGTGAGCGGCCGGACGCACGTAAGAAACGCGGCGCAGCACATCATCTGTCATCCCCCCCTTGGGATGCTCTGCATAACCCCTCACGGTTTGTGCGGCCTCGGGCGGTCTGCGGCGTTGCATCCCATCCCGAACCGCACCGCACCCGCTCGCGTTGAATTATGCAGAGCATCCCTTGGTTTCGATGAAAATGGAGTATCAATAAAAAAACTATCTGAAACGTCTTTCAGCTCGGTCGACCCACTGGCTGCTGGGCTGCCGCTGTTCAGTTCGGGCGCCATTGCCGTGCTGACATTTTCAGACGTATCGATTGAGCAGATTTTCCAGTCGCTCTTGACGCCCCGACCGGGGTTGAGGTGACAAACCCAACTGATGAACACGACTTGCCAAGTCGTCCAGACTGGCTCCCGCCTCGATGTGACGCCCCAGTTCACCGCTCCAGCCTGAATAGCGTTCATCGACAGCGCGGTCGAGTTCACCCGACTCATGCAGGGCCGCCGCACAAAGGAAAGCACGGGCCAAGGTGTCCAGGCCGCCAATGTGGCCTTCCAGTTGGTCGATGGGGTCGATGCTTTGGCGCCGCACCTTGGCGTCGAAGTTCATGCCGCCCGCACCAAGGCCACCGTAGCGGATGATTTCGAGCATGGCAGGCACCAGGGCCACATGGTTGTTGGGAAACTGGTCGGTGTCCCAGCCCAGTTGTTCATCGCCGCGGTTGGCGTCGATCGAACCCAGGATGCCCAGGGCGGCGGCGGTGGCCACTTCGTGCTCGAAACTGTGACCAGCCAGAGTGGCGTGGTTCACTTCCAGGTTGACCTTGACCTCGCCTTCCAGCCCGTAGCGCTTCAGGAAGCCATAGACGGTGGCGCTGTCGTAGTCGTACTGGTGTTTGGTGGGCTCCTGCGGCTTGGGTTCAATCAGCAGCGTGCCCTTGAAGCCGATCTTGTGCTTGTGCTCGACCACGGCGGCCAGAAAGCGACCATAGTGATCCAGTTCAGCCGCCAGCCGCGTGTTGAGCAGCGTTTCATAGCCTTCTCGGCCGCCCCAGAGCACGTAGTTCGCGCCGTTCAGCCGCTGCGTCCACTCCAGCACATGTTTGACTTGGGCCGCGGCGTAGGCAAAGACCTCCGGGTCAGGGCTGGTGGCGGCGCCGCCCATATAGCGCCCATGCGAAAACAGATTGGCCGTGCCCCATAGCAATTGCACGCCGCTGTCCTGCATCTTGCGCGCCGCGCGTTCCAGCACCACATCCAGGTTGGCATTGGATTCGCGCAGCGTTGTGCCTTCGGGTGCCACGTCGCGGTCATGAAAGCACCAGAACGGCATGTTCAGCCTCTGGAAAAAATCAAACGCAGCGTCCAGCTTCAGCTGCGCGGCGGCCACCGGCTCACCGCTGAACCAGGGGCGTTCAAAGAGGTTGCCGCCCAGCGCGAAGGGGTCTTGCCCAGCCCAACAAAAGTTATGCCAATAGCAGGCGGCGGGCCGCAGCCACTCGACCAAGGGCTTGCCCAGTACCACCCGCTGCGCGTCGTACCAGCGGTAGGCCAGACGATTACTGCTTTGCGGGCCCTCGTAGCGGATGGAGTCAACGATGCTGTAGACAGTTTTCATGGTTTGCTCGATTACAGGATTCAGGACAACGCTCGCAAGGGAGCATAAGCAGCGCGGTAGCGCGCCAGACGGAGTTGCAGCGCCGCGCTGCGAGCGGCATCTGCAGAGAAGGTCCGCGCCAAATCAGGCGCTCGCATGACCTCGTCTCGCGAGGCGCCCAGGCTCATCAGTGCCAGTCGTGCCGCACCGAGTGCCGGCCCCACTTCAGCACCCGCCGGCCGATCAATCTGAATGCATAAGGTGTCGGCCAGCAGTTGCAGCCAGGTGTCCGAGCGCGCACCGCCGCCGATGGCCAGCAAGCGCTTCGGGTCACTGCCAGCTTCGCGCAATGCGGCCATGCCGTCGGCAAATGCAAAGGCTACGCCTTCCAGCACGGCATAGCTCAGATCATCGCGGCTGTGCGCATGGGTCAGGCCGTGAAAGCTGCCGGTGGCGCCGGGGTCGGCATGCGGCGTGCGTTCGCCAGAAAGATAGGGCAGGAACAGCGGGGCCAATTCGCGCACCTCGCCCGCTGGCAGCGAGGCGAGGAGTTGGGCTGGTGGCAGGCCACAGATGCCGCACCACCAACTCAGTGCGCTGCTGGCAGACAGCAGCACGGCCATCTGGTGCCAGGTGCCCGGTAGCGCGTGGCAGAAGGTGTGCACGCCACGATCGGGGTTGGCTTGCGGGCCGTCAGTCGCCACAAAGATGACCCCTGACGTACCCAGCGACAGGAGACCTTCGCCAGGACGCACGACACCGACACCAACGGCACCACCCGCGTTGTCGCCAGCACCTGCTGCGACTTGGACATCAACCGGCAAGCCCCAACGCGCCGCCCAAATCGGCAACAGTTGGCCCACGGCATCGGGGCCTTCGTGCAAAGCCGGCATCTGGTCGAGGCGCATCCCGCTGGCGGCCAGCATCGCTTCGCTCCAGCAGCGCTCGGCGACGTTCAGCCACAGCGTGCCGGCCGCATCCGAGCAGTCGCTGCTCATCACACCCGCCAACCGCCAGACAAGCCAGTCCTTCGGGAGCAACACTTTGGCGACGCGTGCAAATATTTCGGGTTCATTCGCCGCCACCCACATCAGCTTGGGAGCGGTGAACCCGGCCATGGCGCGGTTGGCGGTGATCTGCGTTGTGGCCGGTTCGCGCACTTCCAGCTCAGCGCACTGCGACTGGCTGCGGCCATCGTTCCACAGGATGGCCGGCCGCAATACCGTACCTTCGGTGTCCAGCAATACCGCGCCGTGCATCTGGCCTGCTGCAGCGATCGCCCGCACGCCTTGCCAGTCGGCAGCGCTGGCCTGCGAGCGCAAAGCTTGCATGACCTGGTCAGTCGCGGCCAACCAATCGGCAGGTGCCTGTTCGGACCACAGCGGCTGCGCACGAGAGACCTCCAATGGGGCTACAGCCTCAGCCACCAATTCGCCATTGGCCGAGAGCAGCACGGCCTTGACGCCGGAAGTACCTAGATCCAGGCCGATCACGAAAGGAGGCGCGCTCACGTTCCGGCGCCCTGTGGACCGAAACACGGACTAACCCGCGCGACCTTCTTGCCCGCAATGATCATGCCCAACACCTCGTCCTCGGTCACCTCGGACGTGCGGTAGGTGTCTACCAGGCAACGTTGTGATCGAGTTTGTGACTTGGCGCTGCGCTCGCTGGGCTGCCTCGAGGGACGTAATCCTTGGGAATGACAGGCATTTGGCATCGGACGATGTTCTTTTTTACCACCGACATCACTGCCAGTCTTGAGTCGCCTTGCCATCAGGAAGCCGTACGCCGCAATGCTCAAGGTTACATGGTGATGAAACCCCCGCCAGCCGCGTCCTTCATAGTGACCCAATCCCAAATCCTGCTTCAAGTCCTGGTAATCGCGCTCGATGCGCCATCGCATGTGCGCGGCATGGACCAGATCGTTTAATGCTGTCGTCTCTGGCAGTGTGGATAGGTAGTATTTCTCTGGCTCGGCTTGATCGGCGGGCCACTCGATGAGCAGCCATTGCTCAGGAAGCAGACGGGCCTTTCCGACATTGCCACCCGCGCAGCGTACCCTCAGTGCGGCAAAACGACCCGTCAGCAACTCGTTGCTGCCTTCACGCCAACTGATGTCATGAAATGCGCTGTTGGGCAAACCCAGTGCCATTGTCTTGACGTTCACGGGTTGGCGTTCGGCCGTACGCCGTGGCACCACTGGCGGGCGGCCCGTGCCGCTGTAGGGCTTGGGCGGCAGCGGCTTCACTCCGGGTGGCCAGACCACCACGGCTGAGGTGATGCCGACCACATAGGTCAGGCCCTGATCAGTCAGTCCTTGGCGGAATGCGTAGTCGATGCCATATCCGGCATCGGCCAGCACGCAATGATGGGGCGCCCCTTCGCTCAATAGACCTTGTATCTGTTGTAGAGCGATCTGGGGCTTGGTTGCAAATTCGATGTCTTCGGGTACACCGGCCTTGGCTCGCCGCGAGACATCTTCCGCCCAGACGTGAGGCAAGTACAGTTGCCAGGCAACCGGCAAACTGCCTTGCTCGCATGCCAGCGTTACGCTCACCGCCACCTGGCAGTTATCTTGTTTGCCCAGCAGACCACAGTATTGGCGCGTCACCCCCACCGAGTGCTTGCCCTTCTTGGGAAATCCGGTGTCATCGATGATCCACCAACCGCCAGCGGTGAAGTTCATCTGGGGCACGACCCATTGCGCTACGCGACGCAACAACTCCTTATCGCTCCATTGGGCCTTGGCGACAAAGTGGTGCAGCGACTGATGTTTCGCGCTGGCGTGCAAGGGGTCCACTCGTGCGGCAATGGGCTCCACGCTCTTGCGCGACAACGGCAGCATCAGACCGGTGCAATAACCAACTAATCCGGAATGCCGGTCGGCATGACCCAGCCCTTGCACTAGGTGCGCCATGTAGTCATCGAATTCTTCAGCGATGTCCATCTCATCCCTTCAAAAGGAAAGACGAAAGTATTGTGCCATTTTTTATGACAGAGTAAGACTAGGGATGCTCTGCATAACTCAACGCGAGTTGGTGCGGCGCGGATCGGGATGGTATGCAAGGCGTATTTTGCGGCCAATAGCGCGTGCTATTGGCAAGAAATGCAACGCCGCAGACCGCCCGAGGCCGCGGCAGCACAAGCCGTGAGGGCTTATGCAGAGTATCCCTAGGGAAGCCCTGCATAAGCCTCACCCTGATTCCATGCCAGACTGCGCTTCTGTGCAGCCTGCCGGCGATGCGCTTGTCAAACCACCGGCCCGCTGGCAGCCAAGCATTGATCGGCTCACACGGAAGGAAATCGCCATGTTCAGAAAATTGCCTCCACTCGCCCGGAATCGCCGGACTTTTGGTTTGCTGGCTGCAGCAGCTTGCCTCGGTGCCGGCTTGACGGCCAGCCTGCCGGCAGCAGCGCAATCGGCTTACCCGTCGAAGAACATCACCATCGTCGTGCCGTTTCCGCCGGCCGGCACGACCGATCTGCTGGCGCGCATCGTGGGGCAGGCGCTGTCGGTCGAGTTGGGCCAGACCGTGGTGATCGAGAACAAGGGCGGCGCCGGCGGCAATATCGGCGGTCAGTTGGTCGCCAAGGCGGCGCCCGATGGCTACACGCTGTTGATGGGTACCGTCGGCACCCATGCGATCAACAGCAGCCTCTACAAGAAAATGCCCTTTGACGCGATCAAGGATTTCGCGCCGCTGTCGCGCGTGGCCAATGTGCCCAATATGCTGGTCGTCAACCCCTCGCAGCCGTACAAGACCGTGGCCGAGTTGATCGCCTATGCCAGGGCCAATCCTGGCAAGGTCACTTACGCTTCGTCGGGCAACGGCACCTCGATCCATCTGTCGGGCGAGCTGTTCAATTCAATGGCCAAGATCGAGATGCAGCATGTGCCCTACAAGGGCAGCGGACCGGCGCTGATCGATCTGATCGGCGGGCAGACCAACGTCATGTTCGACAACATGCCTTCATCGATCCAGCATGTGCGTTCCGGCAAGTTGCGCGCCGTCGCCGTGACCACGGCGCAACGCTCGCCCGAGCTGCCGAATCTCCCGACGATTGCCGAAAGCGGCCTGCCCGGCTTCGAGGCCACCTCCTGGTTCGGCCTGCTCGCACCTGCCGGCACGCCGCCGGCGGTCATCAGCAAACTGAGTCAGGCAATCATCAAGGTGCTGGGCCAGGCCGATGTGAAGAAAAGAATCAGCGAACAAGGTGGCGAAGTCGTCAGCGAAACACCTGAACAGTTCGCCGCCTTCATCCAGGCCGAAACCCTCAAATGGGGCAAGGTCGTGCGCGATTCAGGCGCCAGCGTGGACTGAGTTTCAGCGGCTGCAGGGCCATTCAAAGCGCCATCAGCTCGGCGCCGAGTTGGCCGACCTTGACGTAGATGAGCGCGCCCTCCGGCCCGGTGAACGGGGTGTGGCGGCTCCAGCGCGGACTGCGCAACCAGCTGCCTGCGGGATAGCTGCCGCCTTCGTCGCTGAAGACGCCTTCCAGCACCAGGATCTCCTCGCCGCCCGGATGCACATGGGTGTTGAACCTCGTTTCCGGGGCCCAGCGCACCAACGCGGTGTCGACACCATCGTGCGAATGCAAGGGCAGCACGGTCAAGCCGGGCACCATACCCTGACGCCAATGGCCGCTGTGGGTGTCAATCCGCAATGGCTTCAGGTCATCGGCGGCAAACTGGCGCAGCTTGACAAACAGCAGACATCCGCCCTGTGAGCTGGGCTTGTGCGCGCTGCCCGGCGGATTGCGCAGGTAGGTGCCGGCCGGATGATCACCGCTTTCGTCCGAGAAGCTGCCCTCAAGAACGAGAATCTCTTCGCCCCCGCCATGCACATGGCGCTCGAAGCTTGACCCGGGCTGGTAACGCACGATGCTGGTGGCACGCGCCACTTCAGCACCGACCCGGTCGAGCATCAATCGATCGACCCCAGCCTGCGGCGAAGGAGTCCAGGTCGCATCGGCCGCGAGGGCGACCACGCGCAGAGAAAAGTCATCGTGCAAGTTCATGTTCAGGCCAGCGGGTAGCGATCAAGCCGCTATTGTGGCCGCTGGACGGGAAACTCAGGGGGACGATGCAGAGCATCCCTGGGTTCAAGCATTGCGACTTGAATTCCGGGCAAGTCAGTCCTGGTATCGGCTTGGCTGCCTGCCTGAATCGTAGGTCAGCGGAATCTGCAGCCGCGGCCTTAAGGTATATACTTTTCATATACTTTAAGGAGATGCATGATGGCTACTGCCAATGATTCCCTGTTGCTGAAGTTCCGACCTACAGATTCGGCTTTGGGGGTCACTCGCAAGACGGTCAAGTCCATGGCGACGCGGCTGGGTGTTCCCGAGACCCAGATCGTTCACCTAGCTTTGGCAAAGCTGGCTGAGGAAACCCTGGATTCCTACGAGGCCGATAGCGGGCCATTGAATGCCAGGCAGCTGACTGCGGTCAAGGCTGATGCAGCCAAGCATTTGCCCAAGGGCAAGCTGCTATCCGAAGAGTCGCTGTTCCCATGACCCCTTGGCTCCCACCGTCGCCTGGCGACATTGTGTGGTGCCACTTCCCGTTCTTGCCTGCGACGGACCCCGGCCCCAAGCCCAGACCGGCCCTGGTAGTCGGTGTAAGCCTGTTTGAGGATGGTGTGTCGGTCAAGCTGGCCTACGGGACGACCCGCACAACGCCGCTTCGGGCTGGTGAATTCCTGATCTCGAAGGACAAGCACCCGGTTGCCTTCAAGCAGGCGGGTCTGGCTTTCGATACCAAGTTCGATTTGAACCAGGTGATCGAGCTGCCTTGGTCCGCGCGGTATTTCAAGGTGCCGCCGAGCCCTGCCTATGGCCAGACGCCCAAGCTGGGATCCCTGCATGCCTCAATGAGCAAAGCGCTTTTCGCAGCCTACAGCGCGACGCTTTAACCAAGTACATCGCTCCCCAATTGCCTCGGATGCCGGAGCCATTTGACGACGGCGACCCCTGGCGCAGGCAAACTCTCGGATCAACCGTCAGTCGCCGGTTGATTCACCCCGCAGCGCGCCGCCGCGCCAGCGCCACGAACCAGCCAATGCTGTCGGCATTGACCATCGCATCGCGCTTCATCACGCTGTCGGGGTCGGCGCCGAGCAGCAGCTTCTTCACCGGCAGCTCCATCTTCTTGCCCGACAGGGTGCGCGGCAGGCCGTCGAGTTGGAACAGCTGATCTGGCACATGGCGCGGCGACAGCGCCCGGCGCACTTCGGCCTTGATGCGAATGGTCAGCGCAGCGTCGAGCGTGAGGCCGGGGCGCAGCACGACGAACAAGGGCATCCAGCTTTCGCGCCCCAGGTATTCGAGGTCGACCACCAGGCTGTCGAGCACCTCGGGCAGGGCCTCGACCGCGCGGTACAGCTCGGAAGTGCCCATGCGCACGCCGTGGCGGTTGATCGTCGCATCGCTGCGGCCGTAGATGATCGCGCCGGTCGCGCCCAGCCCCGCATGGGGCATCAGGCGGATCCAGTCGCCATGGCGCCAGACGCCTGGGAACATGTCGAAATAGCTGTCGTGCAGCCGCTGCCCTTGCTCGTCACCCCAGAGGTACAAGGGCATCGAGGGCATCGGCTTGACGCAGACCAGCTCGCCAACTTCGTCGAGCAAGGCCTGGCCGGTTTCGCTCCAGGACTCGACTGCGGCGCCCAGGCAGCGACATTGCATTTCGCCGGCGATCACCGGCAGCGTCGGCAGGCCGGCAATGAAGGCGCCGGCAAAGTCGGTGCCGCCGCTGATGGTGGCGATCCAGATGTCTTGGCCATCGACCTTGGGCAGCTGCGCCCAGATCCAGCGATAGGCGTCTTCGGCCAGCGGCGAGCCGGTCGAGCCGATCGCCCGCAGCTTTGACAGATCGGCCACGCGCTGAGGCGAAGTGCCGGCCTTCAGGCAAGCCGAATAAAAGGCCGCGCCAGCACCGAAAAATGTCACGCCGGCAGCGCCGGCAAAGCGCCACAGCGTGCCCCAGTCCGGTGGCTGGCCCGGCCCGTTGGCACCGGCTGGGTTGCCGTCATAGATGCACAGGGTCGTGCCACCAAGCAGGCCGGCCACCTGGCTGTTCCACATGATCCAGCCGGTCGACGAGAACCAGTGGAAACGCTCGCCGGTCAGCGCCGAAGGGCCGAAGTTGTTGTGCAGCGTGCCGCATTTCAGCGCCTCGAGCATCACGCCGCCATGGCCGTGGACGATGGGCTTGGGCAGGCCGGTGGTGCCGCTGGAATAAACAACCCAGAGCGGCTGGTCGAAGGGCAGCCATTCAGGCTCGAAGGCATCAACTGCCGGC
>JBIKPD010000308.1:0-4856 GCA_044357665.1 Roseateles sp.
CGAGCCGCGGGAGCAGCCCATGTTTAAGAAAATCCTCATCGCTAACCGCGGCGTTCGCGCCGCAGGCGCGGGGGTGCGCTCATATGCACAGCATGTGAGCGACACACCAGATTGCCTGCAGGACGGCGCAGCCGGCCGGGCAGGCGATCGAGCCGCGGGAGCAGCCCATGTTTAAGAAAATCCTCATCGCCAACCGCGGCGTTCGCGCCGCAGGCGCGGGGGTGCGCTCATATGCACAGCATGTGAGCGACACACCAGATTGCCTGCAGGACGGCGCAGCCGGCCGGGCAGGCGATCGAGCCGCGGGAGCAGCCCATGTTTAAGAAAATCCTCATCGCCAACCGCGGCGAGATCGCCTGCCGCATCGCCGCCACAGCCAAACGTCTCGGCATCAAGACGGTCGCCGTCTACTCTGAAGCCGACGCGACAGCCAAACATGTGCTTGCCTGCGACGAGGCCATCCTGATCGGCGGCCCCGCGCCACGCGACAGCTACCTGCAATGGCAGCGGATCATCGATGCCGCCAAAGCGACCGGCGCCCAGGCAGTGCATCCCGGCTATGGTTTCCTGAGCGAGAACGAGGCCTTTGCGCAAGCTTGCGCAGATGCCGGCCTGGTCTTCATCGGCCCGCCACCGGCAGCGATCAAGGCGATGGGCTTGAAGGCTGAATCGAAGCGCTTGATGGCAGCGGCCGGCGTGCGTCTGGTGCCGGGCTTTCATGGCGCTGACCAGGACCCGGTTTTGCTCAAGCGCGAAGCCTCGGCCATCGGCTATCCGGTGCTGATCAAGGCCAGCGCTGGCGGCGGCGGCAAGGGCATGAGGATAGTCGGCAGCGCCGAGGAGTTCGACGCGGCGTTGGCTTCATGCAAGCGCGAGGCGATCAACAGCTTCGGCGACGATGCGGTGCTGATCGAGCGCTATGTGCTGCGCCCCCGGCATGTGGAAATCCAGGTCTTCGGCGACAGCTTCGGCGACTGCGTTTATTTGTTCGAGCGTGATTGCTCGGTGCAGCGCCGGCATCAGAAGGTTCTGGAGGAAGCGCCTGCGCCGGGCATGACGCCAGCCCGCCGCGCGCAGATGGGCGAAGCGGCGGTGGCGGCTGCGAAAGCGGTCGGCTATGTTGGCGCGGGCACGGTCGAGTTCATCTGCGAGCATGACTTTGTCGACAGCGGCAATTTCTATTTCATGGAGATGAACACAAGGCTGCAGGTCGAACATCCGGTGACCGAGGCGATCACCGGCCAAGATCTGGTCGAGTGGCAATTGCGCGTCGCTGCGGGCTTGCGCTTGCCGCTGCGCCAGGATCAGCTGGCAATTCACGGCCATGCGATCGAGGCGCGTATCTGCGCCGAGAACCCTGATGCCGATTTTTTGCCCGCCACTGGCCGGCTGCATGTGGCGCGCTGGCCCGAGCATGTCAGCTTCGAGCGCGGCGATGTCCGGCTCGATGCCGGCTTCGGCGAGGGCGATGCGATCAGCCCTTATTACGACTCGATGGTCGCCAAGCTGATCGTCTGGGGCGAGGACCGCGCGCAGGCGCTGGCCAGGCTTGATGCGGCGCTGCGCGACACCCATATCGTCGGCTTGCAGACCAATGTGGCCTTCTTGCGCCGCTGTGCTGCGACGGCGTCGTTTGCCGATGCCGACCTCGACACCGGCTTGATCGAACGCGAACATGAAGCCTTGTTCGGCGCGCAAGGTCTGCCGTTCAAGATCACCGCGGCAGCGGTGCTTGCGCACAAGTTGGCGGTCGAAGCGCTGCAGCAAAACGATGACCCCTGGTCCAGGCGCGACGGCTGGCGTATGTACGGCGCGGCAACAAGGCGCTTTGTGCTTGATCTGGCAGGCGAGGCGCATCTGGTGCTGTTGTCGCGCCGGCATCAGGGCGGCATCGCGTTGACAGTCGGTGACGAAACAACGGCCTTCGCCGTCCAGTCGACCGGCACCGAATCGCATCAGCTCTTTCTCGGTGAAGGCCTGAGCCAGCAGCGCATTGCGGTCAAGGTCTATGCCCAAGGCGAAAAAATGGCGGTGTTCGCACCACAGGGTTCGAGCATCGTTACCGAGATCGACCCGATTGCCCATGCCGGCGAAGGCGCTGCCGAAGCCGGCCGGCTGACCGCACCGATGCCCGGCAAGATGGTGGCTTTTCTGGCCCGGGTCGGTGACCTTGTCAGCAAGGGCCAGCCGCTGGCAGTGATGGAAGCGATGAAGATGGAACACACGATCCAGGCGCCACGCGATGGTGTGGTGCTGGAGTTGCTGTACGCGGTCGGCGATCAGGTCGGTGATGGCGCCGAATTGCTGCGCCTGCAGGACGCCAGCTAGCAAACGATCTTTAGCCTGCATCGATGGCCGCCGCCGAATGGGCGCGCATGAATCTCAAGGAAAAAAACCATGAACCTGCCCTCCAAAGTCACCCTGGTCGACGTCGGCCCCCGCGACGGTTTGCAGAACGAAAAAGAACCGGTCGCTACGGCGCACAAGGCCCAACTGGTGTCGATGCTGCAGGCCGCCGGACTGAAAGAAATCGAGGTCACCAGTTTTGTATCGCCGAAATGGGTGCCGCAGATGGCCGACAACGCGGCGCTGATGGCGGCCATTGAGCGCCGGCCCGACGTGCGCTATTCGGTGCTGACGCCGAATCTGCAAGGTCTGCAAGCGGCGCTGTCGAGCAGGCCCGACGAGATCGTCGTCTTCGCCGCAGCGACTGAGGCCTTCAGCCAGAAGAACATCAATTGCTCGATCGCCGAAAGCATCAACCGCTTCGCCCCGGTCGTCGCCCTGGCCCATGAAGCCGGTATCAAGGTGCGCGGCGCCTTGTCCTGTGCGCTGGGCTGCCCCTATCAGGGCGAGGTCTCGGCCGATGAGGTCGAGCGGGTCGTACTGCTGCTCAAGAGCATTGGCGTCGACCATCTCGGCGTGGCCGACACGATTGGTGTGGGCACGCCGCGCAAGGTGCAGGACGCGATGGCCAGGGCATTGAAGCATTACCCGCTGGAACAGGTCAGCGGCCATTTTCACGACACCTACGGGCAGGCGCTGGCCAATATCTATGCCTGCCTGGAGATGGGTGTGCATATCTTCGACAGCAGCGTCGCCGGCCTCGGTGGCTGCCCCTATGCCAAGGGCGCAACCGGCAATGTCGCGACCGAGGACGTGGTCTTCATGCTGAACGGTCTGGGCATAGAAACCGGCATCGACATCGACAAACTGGTCGATGCGGGTCTGTTCATCTCCGATGCGCTGGGCCGCTTGCCGGTGTCACGCGTCGGCCGCGCTTTACTGGCAAAACGGGCGGGCTGAACTTCGAGTCGAAGCACTGGACCCGGGACGGCTCAGTTACGGTTCAGCTAGAGCCCGTCGTGAGCAGGCCTGAGGCAACGCCTTGTCTTCCATCAGCGCCAGTTGCGCATAAGGCCTCATGACGGCCCGATTGCAGCGCAGTAGTGCCGTGGCCGCAGTCCAGCAACTCATGCGCAGATGACACATGCTGGACGCAGATACTGAACTGCGGAGTGTGCAAGACCTGACCCCAGCCTTGCGTTTGACCCCAGCCTTGCGTTCCGCAGCAAGTCTCGACTCCGATTGTTTTTCAGAGCTGATCCAGCGGGCTGCGCACGGCACCAACGCCGAGATTCAGCACATGGGTGTAGATCATCGTGGTGGCTACATCAGCGTGCCCCAGCAGATCTTGCACCGTGCGGATGTCGCAGCCGCATTGCAGCAAGTGCGTCGCAAAGCAGTGGCGCAAGGTGTGTGGTGTCGCCGGTTTCGTGATGCCTGCTGTCAACACTGCTTTCTTGAAGGCCCGCTGAAACGTCTGGTCGTACGCGTGATGCCGACGCACCACGCCGCTTCGCGGATCGGTCGAATGCACTGCCTGCGGAAACACCCAGAACCACGCCCATGACGACCCCGCGCGCGGGTACTTACGCTCCAGTGCATGCGGCATCTCGACGCCGCCGAGCCCGTCGGTTTGGTCGCCCTGCCAAATGTCGTGGGCACGCGCCAGCTGGCCTTTCAGCCCCGGCACCAACACTTGGGGCAGCATCACGACCCGGTCTTTCCCGCCCTTGGCCTCGCGTACGAGAATGGCGTTGTGGGCAAAGTCCACATCTTTCACCCTCAGTTGCAGCCCTTCGGTCAAACGTAAACCCGTGCCGTAAAGTAGTTGTGCAAACAGCAGCTGTTCACCGTTCAGGTGACGGAACACGGAGGCCACTTCGTCGCGGCTCAGCACGACGGGCAAGCGCCGTTTGACTCGAGGGCGGCCGATTTCCTGCATCCATGGCAGGTTCATGCCCAGCACCTTGGTGTACAAAAAAAGCAGCGCCGACAAAGCTTGCTTGTGCGTCGCGGGCGCAACTTGCCGCTCGCTCGCCAACCATGTCAAAAAAGCCTCGACTTCCGCGCCGCCCAAGTCCTTCGGGTGCTGCTTGCCATGAAAGAGAATGAATGCCTTGCACCAATGAACATAGGCATCCTCGGTGCTCATGCTGTAGTGCAAATATCGAATCTGCTCACGCAATTGATCTAGCAGTCGAGGCGCTTGACGTGGCGGTATAGTCGGGTTCGGCAGCGGTGGCGCCTGCCGCTTCGCGGTGACGGTGCAAGCGGCTTGACCGGCGTTCAAAAAGCTCGACATGATCGCCTCCAGATACTGGTTAACCCTCGATTCCGGCCAGCCTCATCGAATGCTGCTTTTGCAGGTTGGATATGACTGTATGAAAAATCAGTGTACAGGTGTGAAAGTCAATGTTCAAGCGGCCTTGCGGCCTGCCGGGTGCGCGGAGTTATGGAGACTGGTCGCCGACAAAAACGGCAAAACAGTCGCCAGATATCAATAGTTAGGC
>JBIKPD010000513.1:0-2687 GCA_044357665.1 Roseateles sp.
TCTGGTTCGGCACCGACGCGCTCGGTCACGACATCTTTTCGCAGGTGTTGCACGGCGCGCGCAGCTCGCTGCTGGCGGGCCTCGGCGTGCTGGTCATCGCGATGGGCATCGGCGTGCCTGCCGGCTTGGTGGCCGGCTATGTCGGCGGCTGGCTGGACAGCCTGCTGATGCGCATCGCCGACATCTTTCTGGCCTTCCCGCCGCTGCTGCTGCCTATCCTGCTGGTGGCGATGCTGGGCCCCGGGCTGGAGCATGCGATGCTGGCGGTGGCGGTGTCCTGGTTCCCTTGGTACGCACGCATCGCGCGCGCCGCGGCGCTGCAGGTCAAGCATGAGAACTTCATCGTCTCGGCGCGCGGCTTCGGCGCGTCGCGCGCTCGTATCCTGTTCGTGCATGTGCTTCCTAACTCGCTGACGCCGGTGATCGTGCAGGGCAGCCTGGACTTCGGCTACGCGATTCTGGCCACGGCGTCGCTCAGCTTCATCGGCATGGGGGCCTCGCCGCCGGAGCCGGAGTGGGGTTTGATGATCGCCTCGGCGCGCTCGGTCTTCCTCGCCTATTGGTGGACGGCCAGCTTCCCGGGTCTGGCCATCTTCATCACCGTCATCGCCGCCAATCTGCTCGGCGACGCGATGAAGGACGCGCTGGACCCGCAGTTCCAGGGGCTCGCACGATGAACGGCAACAGCATGGCGCTGAGCGTGCGTGATCTGGCGATAGGCTTCGCCAGCGCGACCGGCGGTCGGCTGGAGCCGGTGCTGGGCGTCGACCTCGAGGTGGCCCGGGGCGAGGTGGTGGCGCTGGTCGGCGAGTCCGGCAGCGGCAAGTCGCTGACGGCTCTGGCCTGCCTCGGGCTGCTGCCGGCCGGAGCTACGGCCCGCGGCAGCGTGCGTGTCGACGATACCGAGATCAACGGCGCCGCCCCGGCCGCGCTGGAACGCCTGCGCGGCCGGCGCATCGCGATGATTTTCCAGAACCCGATGTCGGCGCTGAACCCCTTCTTCACGATTGCCGAGCAGATCGACGCCGTGATCGCGGCGCATTTTCCGTCCACGGCCGCGGCGCGGCGCGAGCGGCGGGCACGGGCGCTGGACCAGGTCCAGCTGGCCCATGGCCTGGCGCAGCGCTACCCGCACCAGCTCAGTGGCGGGCAGTTGCAGCGCGCGATGATCGCGATGGCGATGTGCTGCGAGCCCGCCGTGCTGGTGGCCGATGAGCCGACCACCGCGCTCGACGTGACCGTGCAGGCGCGCGTGATGGCGGTCCTGCTCAAGTTGGTCGACGCCGGCACCGGGCTGCTGCTGATCACGCATGACCTGGCCTTGGTCGCGCAGACCAGCCAACGAGTGCATGTGATGTATGCCGGGCGTATCGTCGAGTCGGGTAGCACCGTCGATGTGTTCAAGCAGCCGGCCCATCCGTACACCGCCGGCCTGCTCGCCACGCAGCCGCGCATGGGCGTGCCGCCGGCGCGGCTGCCGGTGATTCCTGGGCAGGTGCCTGCGCTGGCCGAGCGGCTGGGCGGCTGCATGTTCCGCGCCCGCTGCAGTCGCGCCGAGGCCGACTGCGCCCTGCGCGCGCCGCTGCCACTGGAGCGGCCAGTCCACCGCACCCTGGCCTGCCATCACCCTGTGCCCGCTCAAACCGGGCTGACAGCGCTTCAGGAGCAGAACTATGCTTGATGCCGCACCGCTGCTCGTCGCCGAGGGCTTGAACAAATGGTTTGCCAGTTCGGCCGGCCCGCAGCAGGCGCTGAGAGACTTTTCATTGACGATGGCGGCGGGCGAATCGGTGGCGCTGGTCGGCGAGTCCGGCAGCGGCAAGTCGACCGCTGCGCTGTGCCTGGCCGCCCTGCTCAAGCCCGATTCAGGCCAGGTCTGGCTCAACGGCATTGCGCTGCACGGCGCGAAGCCGCGCGAGTTGCAGCGTCTGCGTCGCAACATCGGCATCGTGCTGCAGAACCCGCTGACCTCGTTGAACCCGCGCCGGCGTATCTGGCAAAGCGTGGCCGAGCCGCTGCAGGTGCATCAGCCCGACCGGGGCCGCGCGGCCTGCCGCGCTGAGGCCGAGCAATGGTTGCAGCGGGTCGGCCTGGATGCCACGCTTGCAGACCGCTTTCCGAGCGAGCTATCGGGTGGGCAACTGCAGCGCGCGGCGATCGCGCGGGCGCTGATCCTGCGGCCGGCGCTGTTGCTGCTTGATGAGCCGACCTCCGCGCTCGATGTGTCAGTGCAGGCACAGGTGCTCAATCTGCTCTGCGATCTGCGCGACGAGTTCGGCCTGAGCTATCTGTTCATCACCCACAACTTGGCTATCGTCGAGATGATTGCCAAGGCGGTGCAGGTCATGTACGCCGGCCGGGTGGTCGAGGCCGGCCCGGCGCGCCAGGTGCTGTCGGCACCGCGTCACCCGTACACGGCCGAACTTCTGAGTGCGATACCGAACCCCGACCCTACCTTGCGAAATCAGCTGCGCAAACCGGCCGGCGAGCCGGTCCGCAGCGCGATCGGCGAGCCGACCTTGCGCGCAGCAGCCGCCTGCCCCTTTTCACCCCGCTGCCCGCAGGCCTTGGCCGCCTGCAGCCAGACCGACCCGGGCGTCGCCACGCCGGCTTACCCCGTTGCCTGCCTACTTCAACCAGGACGATCCTCAACATGACCCAGTTCTCAATTGCCGGCCTGCAACTGG
>JBIKPD010000309.1:0-4840 GCA_044357665.1 Roseateles sp.
TATCGGAGCGGCCGAGATCGGTGGTGGCAAGAGCCTGCAGTTCTCGCTCCAGGGGCCTGACCTTGGCGAATTGAACCGCATTTCCAAACAGGTCCTCCCCCGCTTGCAGAAAATCCCCGGACTGGTCGATCTGGACAGTACCTTGAAGGCCGACAAGCCGACGCTCTCGATCGATGTCAAGCGGGCCGCGGCTGCCGACGTGGGGCTCAATGTCAATGCCTTGGGGAGCACGCTGCGCACCTTGCTGGCCGGCACGACGGTCGGCAACTGGCGCGCGCCGGACGGCGAAAACTACGATGTGCTGCTGCGCCTGGCGCCCGAAAACCGCAGTCAGGCTGCCTTGCTGCAAAACCTGCCGATCAATGTCGCCCCCGCAGCAGACGGCTCGCCGCGTGTTGTCAGGCTCTCGCAGGTCGCCGATGTGCGGCCTTCCACCGGCCCCAACCAGATCAATCGTCGGGATATGAGCCGCGAAATCACCATCGATGCCAATACGCTCGGTCGCAGCGCGGGTGAGGTCTCGGCCGACATCCAGAAGGTTCTGCAGAGCACGGGTTTCCCGCCGGGCTACCGTTTTGTCTTTGGCGGGTCGACCAAGAGCATGAATGAGTCTTTCACTTACGCGCTTGGCGCCCTGGGCCTGGCGATCGTGTTCATCTACATGATTCTGGCCAGTCAGTTCAAGAGTTTCCTGCAGCCGCTGGCCTTGATGAGTTCGCTCCCTTTGACCTTGATCGGCGTGGTGCTGGCACTCTTGATGTTCCGCTCGACCCTGAATATGTTCAGCGTTATCGGCATCGTGATGTTGATGGGGCTGGTGACCAAGAACGCGATTTTGTTGATCGACTTCGCGATCCGCTCACGCGCTGGCGAGCATGGCAATGGCATCGATTCCGAGCCCATGGCCCGCGAAGAGGCCTTGCTGCATGCGGCTAAAGTGCGTTTGCGGCCTATTTTGATGACGACGCTGGCGATGGTCTTCGGCATGGTGCCGCTGGCCTTTGCGCTCAGCGAGGGTTCGGAACAGCGCGCGCCGATGGGTCAGGCCGTGATCGGCGGGGTGATCACCTCGTCGCTGCTGACCCTGGTCGTCGTGCCGGTCATCTATTGCTACCTTGACGACCTCGGCGAATGGTGTAAACGCAAGTTGCTTGGCAAGCATCAAGCCGAGCCGGCGGTCAGCCAATAGAATCCGTGCTGGCATCAACCGAGCCGAGTCGAGGAATTGAGATGAATATCGAACAAGCCCGCTTCAATATGATCAAGCAGCAGATCCGCCCCTGGGATGTGCTGGACGCGGGCGTGCTGTCGCTGTTGGCGGTGGTGAAACGCGAGGACTTCGTGCCCGCTGCCTTTCGCGCGCTGGCTTTCGTCGACACCGAAGTGCCATTGCCAGGCGGCCAGCAGATGCTGGTGCCGCGGGTCGAGGCCAGGCTGCTGCAGGAATTGAAAGTCGCCCGGCATGAAAAAGTGCTGGAGATCGGTACCGGCAGCGGCTTCATGGCCGCCTTGCTGGGACACCGCGCACAACGCGTTTTCTCGCTCGAGATCATGCCTGAACTGGTCAGCCTGGCGACCGAAAATTTGAAGCGTGCGGGCGTGATGAACGTGACCGTGCTGGCGCAAGATGGCGCCCTGGGTCTGCCTGATGAAGAACCTTTCGACGTGATCCTGCTTTCCGGCTCGGTCGCCGAAGTTCCCGTCACGCTGCTGAATCAGTTGAAGGTCGGCGGACGTCTGGCCGCCATCGTCGGCGACGAACCGGTCATGCGCGCGCAGTTGATCAGCCGGGTCAGCGAGAGCGATTTCAGCACCCGAGACCTGTTTGACACTGTGGCGCCGCGCTTGAGCGGCTTCTCGGCGCACAGCGCCTTCGTCTTCTGAATCGCCATGGGTCGAATCGATGTCGGTCAATTGCGCGAATTTTGTTCGCAGCCATTGCCGCCCCTGCTGCTCGACGTGCGCGAGCCCTGGGAGGCCGCCTTGGCCAGTATCACGGTTGGCAACGCGCCGATGCTGCTGATGCCGATGGCGCAGGTGCCGCAGCGACTCGACGAACTCGATCCAGCGCAGCCCATCGTCTGTTATTGCCATCACGGCATGCGCAGTCAGCAAGTCGTCGCATTCCTGCAGCGGCAGGGCTTCGAATCGGTTTATAACCTCACCGGCGGTATCGACGCCTGGTCCCTGCTGCTGGAAGCCGAGCACCATGCGCCACCTGTACCCAGATATTGACTAACGGACGCAAGACGCGGCCGAGCGAAACATCATCTACAAGCTGACAAGGAACTTCATGCCAAACCAAACTTTATCCAAATCACTCCCGACATGCCTTGGCCTGGCTTTGATGCTGGCCTTCGGGGCGACCCATTCAGCTCAGGCACAAAGCCTGCAGGAGCTCTATGACGCAGCTCGCAACTACGACGCCCTGTACCTGTCGGCCAGCGCATTGGCTGATTCGGCCCAGTACAAGGCGGCGCAAAGCGAAGCCCTGGCCCGGCCCAGCGTCGGCCTTGGCGTGACGGCGACGGAAACCCAGGTCGTGCCGCCGGATCGTTACATGTCGGGGGTCAAGGTTGCCGGGGACCGCGTCGGTTCAACCACCTACCAATCCGGTCTGACCGCCCGCTACGCAGTCTTCAATCCGGCCAATGCCTTGACCATCGAACAAGCCCAGCGCGGCCTGAGCTCATCCAAGGCGGATCTGGAAGCTGCCGAGCAGGACCTGATTGTGCGTGTCTCGCAAGCCTATTTTGATGTATTGGCAGCCAAGGATGCACTCGGCACGACGCGCTCAAGCAAGGCCGCGATCGCCGAGCAACTGGCTTCGGCGAAGCGTAATTTTGAAGTCGGTACCGCCACCATCACCGACACCCGTGAAGCGCAAGCGCGTTTCGACCTTGCCAACGCCGCCGAAATCGCCGCTGACAACGATCTGCGTATCAAGGGTGTGACCTTGGATCAACTGGTCGGGCGCAGTGGTGTGGCGCCAAAACCATTTGCTGTGCCGGTGGCCTTGCCCGCGGTGTTGCCGCTCAATATCGATCCCTGGGTCACACAGGCTGACGAGATGCATCCGCTGGTTCGCAAGGCCCGCCTCGGGCTTGAAGTGGCCAAACTGGAGACCGCGAAGGCGCGTGCCAGCGAAGGACTTTCGGTCGACCTGACCGGCACCCTTGGCGCCCTCAATGCCCATGGCTCGGCTTCGACCACCGGCCAAGGCACGACTGCCAGCGGCAGCCTGGTGGTGTCGATCACTTATCCGCTGTACAGCGGTGGCGCGATGCAGAACCGCATCAAGGAAACGCTGTCCCTGGAAGAAAAGTCCCGCAATGACCTCGAATATGCGCGCCGCAGCGTTGCCGAAGGTACGCGACGCGCTTTTCTGGGCGTGCAGTCGCTGACCGCGCAGGTGAAGGCGCTCGAGGCGGCCGAATCGTCGAGCAAGTTGGCACTGGACGCCACGCAGCTGGGCTACAAGGTCGGCGTGCGTGTCAATCTCGATGTGCTGAATGCCCAGACCCAGCTTTTCACCACACAGCGCGATCTGGCCAAAGCACGCTATGACGTGGTTCAAGGAAGCTTGAAACTGCGCCAGGCCTCTGGCCAACTCAAGCCTGCTGATGTGACGGCTGTGAACCAGTTGCTGGCCAAATAGCCCGTCCCGGCGTAAAAAAGCCAATGCCGGCCAGCGGGATGATCTCGCTGCCGGCATTTTTTTTGGGCTTGAAGCAGCGACAATCCTGCCATGATCATCCTGCTTTCTCCCGCCAAGTCGCTTGACTATGAAACGCCACTGCCGGTCGGCGTTGCGTCGCTCGCCAGTCAGCCGCAGTTCATGCCGCAAGCGGCAGCCTTGATCAAATTGCTCAAACCGATGAAGTCAGACGACATCGGAGCATTGATGGATTTGTCGACCCCGCTGGCGACGCTCAACCTGGCGCGCTACAAAACCTGGAGCCGCGAGTCGACCTCGGCCAACAGCCGACCGGCCTTGCTCGCTTTCAATGGCGATGTCTATGACGGACTGCAGGCAACCAGCCTCGGCTTGCCGGATCTGCAATGGGCACAAGCTCACCTGGCGATCCTTTCTGGGCTCTATGGCGTCTTGCGTCCGCTCGACCTGCTGCAGCCTTACCGGCTCGAGATGGGCACAAGGTTGGCCAATCCGCTGGGAGCCAATCTCTACAACTTCTGGGGTGATCGCCTGGCGCGCCAGCTTGACCTGCTCGCCAAAGCGAACCCATCGACAGTGATCGTGAACCTGGCATCGCAGGAATATTTTCGAGCGGTCGACCGGCCTTGCCTGAAGACGCCAGTGATCGAATGTGTTTTCGAAGATTGGAAAACAGATCGGTACAAGATCATCAGTTTTTTTGCTAAACGCGCCCGTGGCTTGATGGCCCGCTATGCGATTACCAACCGGATCGACGATCCGCAAGCCCTGTCCGGTTTCGATCTGGATGGCTACAAATATGCAGGCGAGTTGTCGACACCATCGCGACTCTTGTTCAGGCGCCGGCAGAACTGAGACCGACTGATGAGCGTAGCCGGAATCACCGCCGAATTGCGCCATTGGCTGACCCAGCAGGCCCTGGCGGGTCAAACCGACCTGCAGTCGATCGCGGCAATGCTTGCCAGCGGTTGGGAACAAGAAGACGCCTTGCGGGCGCTGCAGATATTCCAGACTGACGAGGCCATTCCCGAGGCAAGACGCCAAGGGATGCCCGAACCGATCCGGCCGGATGCGCAGCCGAGTTCAGGAACGCTCTGGGCCGGCGATCGAGAGGTCAGGGTGCTGCTGACCATGCGATCGCCACGTGTCGTGGTTCTTGGCGGG
>JBIKPD010000310.1:0-4839 GCA_044357665.1 Roseateles sp.
AGCAGCAGGTTGACCGATCCCGAGCGGCCGAAAATCAGCTGCATCGCTGCGGCGCCAACAAAGGGCGGCATGACCAGCGGCAGCACACCCAAGGTCTGGATCAGCAGCGCGCCGCGAAACTCGAAGCGGACGGTGAAATAGGCCAGCGGCAAGGCGATCAGCGCCGCGCACAAGGTCGACAAGCTCGCCACCCACAGGCTGTTGATGAAGGATTCCAGCATCAAGCCCTGGCCGAAGAAGGCGGCGAAATGGCCAAAGGTCAGGCTGCCATCGGCGTCGACAAAGGCGCTGTAGACGACTTCCCCGATCGGCATCAACAGGAACAGCAGCAAGAAGGCCAGCACCATGGCGCCGGCCAGCCAGGCGCCGGGGCGAACCTGCTCGAGTCGGCCTGCGCCCAAAGCCTTTGATGGCCTGCTGGCGTTCGTCTGCGACATGCCGCCGGTCAGCGTGCGCCGGCCTGCTTTGCCAATGCCTCGGCGCGGGCGTAGTTGTCCTTGGACTTGGCGTTCCAGCGGTCTTCCAGTCCGGTCAACCCCTTGTTGGCCGATGCATCTTTCTTGTTCGCGGTGAACAGCGCCAGAAAGCTCTTGTCGCCAGCCAGACCGGCACCGACCACCGGCGTGAAAGCCAGGTCACGGGCCTGCTTGAGCAGGGCCAGCCCCTCGGGGTTGGGCTTCTTCTGCAGCGCCGCCGCCGCTTCGTGGATGGCCTTGGTCGCGGCCCGCAACTCCTTGTGCCGGTAGGTGATGGTCTGGTCAAACAGTGACGAGACGACGTTGTAGCGCGACTCGGAAAGATCGGAATCGAAATTCACCTTGGCGCGCTTGGCGAGCTCGAACGGGTCGGGATAGCCGACTGGCACCTTGCCACCCATCATCGAGGCCGGCAGCACCGGCAGGCGCGAAATTTTCGGGTCAAGCAGCAATTGCTGGCCTTCCAGCGAGACGCTGTAGCGGATGAATTGCCTGGCTTCCTCGGCGTTCTTGCTGCCCTTGACCAGGCCGATATTGGCCGGAACGATGGCCGTCACATCGGGGTAGATGAAATCAACCGGAAAGCCCGAGAACTTGCTCGCCAGGCCGAAAAAGTCGATCACCAGGCCGATGCCGAACTGGCCGTTGTTGACGCCATCGGGGACGCCGAAACTGCGCTCGGTGATCGCCGCGCTATTGCCCGCGATCTGCAGCAACTGGCTCCAGCCCTTGTCCCAGCCTTCGCCCTGCAACATCGTCTCGACCGTCAGGTGGGTGGTGCCGGAGCGCGACGGCGCGCTCATCGCCGCATGGTTGAAATACACCGGCTTCATCAGGTCGGCCCATTGCGCCGGCGCCGGTACCTTGTTGGCTGCCAGATAGCGCTTGTTCCACATCAGCCCGTAACCGGCCAGGGCCTGGCCCAGGTACAGGCCTTGCGGGTTGTTGATCGGGTAGTTGCCGACCTTGGCTGGCACTTGCTTATTGGCCTGATCGGCGATGTTCTCGAGCAGATTCTGGCCGGCCATGACTTCAAACGCGTCGGGTGCCGAGGCCCAGAAGATCTCGGGCCGCTGACCGATGGGCAGTTCGCGCAGATAGGCGATGCCCTGGGTGGTGCTCTTGTTGAGGATTTCCAGTTTGATCGCCGGATAGGCTTTCTCGAAAGCCGCTTTGTAGATGCTAGTCAACTCCTTGGGGAAGGAAGTGATGACGGTGACCGTGCCGGCCAACGCGCTGGAAGCCAGCGCGGCGGTGGCAATGACCGAGAGGACGAATCGATGCAAACCTGGTCTCATGCTTGTCTCCTGTCTTGCTGATCGCTTGATTGGATCAGACGGGTGCCGCACGATAACTCAAGTCGGTGGCTCTCGAGCCGCCCTATAGTCGAGGCCATCGAAATTGCAGGAGAAAAAGATGACTTATCAATGCATCATCACCGCCGTGGAAGGCCATGGCGCGCGCAAGACCGGCCTGATCACCTTGAATCGCCCGAAGCAGTTGAATGCGCTGAACGACCAGTTGATGGACGAACTGGGCCAGGCTTTGCTGGCCTTCGACGCTGATGACGGCGTCGGTTGCATCGTGCTGACCGGCTCCGAGCGAGCTTTTGCCGCAGGCGCCGACATCCCGACGATGCAGCCGCACAGCTTTATCAGCGCTTTCAAGAGCGGGCTGATTTCGAAGAACTGGGAAACCATTCTGCAGGTGCGCAAGCCAGTGATTGCGGCGGTGGCCGGCTTCGCGCTGGGCGGCGGCTGCGAGTTGGCGATGATGTGCGACTTCATCATCGCGGCCGACAGCGCCAAGTTTGGCCAACCCGAAATCAAGCTGGGCATCATCCCCGGCGCCGGCGGCACCCAGCGCCTGCCGCGCGCGATCAGCAAATCAAAGGCGATGGACATGCTGCTGACCGCCAGGATGATGGACGCCGCCGAGGCCGAAAGGGCCGGCCTGGTGTCGCGGGTCGTGCCGGCCGAAGCGCTGCTGATCGAAGCTCTGGCCGCGGCCGAGGCGATCAACAGCTTCAGCGGCCCTTCGGTGATGTTGATCAAGGAACTGGTGAACCTTGCCTACCAGGGCCCGCTGAAAGACGGCGTCGCGGTCGAACGCCGCTATTTCCATGCGTTGTTCGGCACCGAAGACCAGCGCGAAGGCATGGACGCCTTCATCAACAAGCGCAAGCCAGAATTCACCCAGCGGTAACCAAACCGCCAGCCCGTAGCCCGCCAAGCAGCGCAGCGGATTGCGGGGTTCCAGTCCCCGTTCAGCCTTCCCTTCGCAGCGCCGGAAACAGGATCACGTCGCGGATGCTCGGGCTGTCGGTGATCAGCATCATCAAGCGGTCGATGCCGATGCCGCAGCCGCCGGCGGGTGGCATGCCGTATTCGAGCGCGCGGATGAAGTCGGCATCGAAGAACATTGCTTCTTCGTCACCGGCGTCCTTGTTGGCCACTTGCGCCTGAAAGCGTGCGGCCTGGTCTTCGGCATCGTTGAGCTCCGAAAAACCGTTGGCATATTCGCGTCCGGTGATGAAGAGCTCGAAGCGGTCGGTGATCGTCGGGTTGCTGTCCGAGGCCCGAGCCAGCGGCGAGACCTCGACCGGGTAATCGATGATGAAAGTCGGCTGCCAGAGTTTTTCTTCGACCACCGCTTCGAACATGCCGAACTGCAGCTCGGGCAGATTCCAATGCTTGGGCGGCGCTTCGCCGAGCGCGCTGAGGCGTTCGCGCAGCAATTCGGCATCGCCAGCCTGGCTTTCGCTGAGCCCGGCATGGACGACCAGCGAGTCGCGGACCGACAGGCGTGCGAACGCCTGGTCCAGGTGCACTGGCTTGCCGGCATAGCTGATCGCGGCCGTTCCCGCCGCGGCGCGCGCCGCATGGCGCAGCACTTCTTCGGTGAAGTCCATCAATTCATGGTGCGTCCAGTAGGCCGCATAGAACTCCATCATCGTGAATTCGGGGTTGTGCCGGACGCTGATGCCTTCATTGCGGAAGTTGCGGTTGATCTCGAACACCCGTTCGAAACCGCCGACCAGCAGCCGCTTCAGGTAGAGCTCGGGCGCGATGCGCAGGAACATCTGCTGGTCGAGCGCGTTGTGGTGGGTGGTGAAGGGCTTGGCGTTGGCGCCGCCCGGAATCGGGTGCAGCATCGGCGTTTCGACTTCGAGAAAGTCATGCTCGACCATATAGCTGCGGATTGACGACACCGCTTTCGAACGCGCGATGAAACGCGAACGCGCCGCTTCGTCGGTGATCAGGTCGACATAGCGCTGGCGGTATTTCTGTTCCTGGTCGGCCATGCCGTGGAACTTGTCGGGCAGCGGCCGCAAGCTCTTGGTCAACAAACGCAAGCGGGTCACGCGCACCGACAACTCGCCGGTCTTGGTGCGGAACAAGCTGCCTTCAGCGCCGATGATGTCGCCGAGGTCGAGGCGCTTGAAATCGTCGTAGTTTTCCTCGCCAAGCGCATCGCGGGTGACGAACAGCTGGATCCGGCCGGTGGCGTCCTGCAGCGTGCCGAACGAGGCTTTGCCCATCACGCGCTTGAGCATCAGGCGGCCGGCCACGCTGACTGCCACCGCCAGCGGTTCGAGCTCGTCGTTCTCCATGTCGCCATAGCGCTGGGCCAGGGGCAGGGCGCGATGCTGCGGTTTGAAATCGTTGGGGAAGGGGATGGCAGTCCGGGCACGCAAGGCGGCGAGTTTTTCGCGGCGCTCGGTGATCAACTGGTTTTCGTCCTGGACTGGCGGGGCGGGGTGGTGCGGTGCGGCAGGATTGTGCTGTGTCATCATCAACTCATTGAATTTGCGGCGATTTTAGGCGCCCCAGGATGCTGGCGACGGCCGGCTCTTAGAATCCGGGATCCTTTTCTTCAGCCCGGACCTGCTGGTCCGCAGCGATGCGCCATACAAGCCCCATCCTCGATCGACCGATCCGCTTTGCCCTGGTGGGCTGCGGACGCATCGCCAAGAATCATTTCGAAGCCATTGCCGCGCATGGCCCACAGGCTGAGTTGATGGCGGTCTGCGACAACAAACCGGCGGCTTTGGCGGCCGCCATGGCCAGCACTGGTGCGGCCGGATTTGACTCGCTTCAGGCCCTGCTGGCGGGCTGTGATGCCGATGTGATCGTGCTGGCCACGCCCAGTGGTCTGCACCCGCAGCAGGCCATCGCCGCAGCCAAGGCTGGCCGCCATGTGCTGAGCGAAAAGCCGATGGCGACCAAGCTCGACGAAGGCCTGGCAATGGTGCGCGCCTGCCGCGACGCCGGGGTCAAGCTGTTTGTCGTCAAGCAGAACCGGCTCAACAAGACGGTGCAACTGGTCAAAGGCGCGATCGAGCAGGGACGCTTCGGCCGCA
>JBIKPD010000053.1:0-16144 GCA_044357665.1 Roseateles sp.
GAGCTTGTCGAACCATCTTCCGGTCCGCTCGTGGTGAGCCTGGCGAACCACGCTGCCAGACCCTTCGACAAGCTCAGGGCGAACGGGGAGTTTTCTTCAGAGAGCCAACGGGCAAGCCTGCCGCGCTGGACCCCGACAACCGCGCGGCCAGAGTAGTTGACCCGTTCGTGGTGAGCTTGTCGAACCATCTTCCTGTCCGTTCGTGGCGAGTTTGTCGAACCACGCTGTCAGACCCTTCGACAAGCTCAGGGCGAACGGGGAGTTTTCTTCAGAGAGCCAACGGGCAAGCCTTCCGCGCCGGACTCCGACAACCACGCGGCCAGAGAAATTGACCCGTTCGTGGTGAGCCTGTCGAACCATCAACAAAGCCGCTCGTGGTGAGCCTGGCGAACCATCTTCCTGTCCGTTCGTGGCGAGCTTGTCGAACCACGCTGTCAGACCCTTCGACAAGCTCAGGGCGAACGGTGGTTTTTCCTCAGCGTACAAACGGGCAGGCCTGCCTTGCCTGATGAGCCCGCCCTCAACCCCGGTCGAACTTGAACACCGCCATGCTGGCCAGCAGGTTGGGGCTGGTGCGGATCTGGCGGCAGTCCTGGATGCCGAAACTGTCGAGAACGCGCCGACGGTTCTTGCGCGCCAGGATCTCGAAATCAGCGAAAGTGCCAACGCGGATATTCGGCGTGTCGTACCACTCATAGGGCAGCACGCGCGTCACCGGCATGCGGCCCAGCAGCACTTGCAGGCGGTTCGGCCAATGGGCGAAATTGGGGAAGCTGACGATGCCGATGCGGCCGCCGCGTTGACATCCTTGACGGCGGTCTCACAGCCCCATTTCTGGTACATGCCAAAACCCACCAGCGGCCCCAACAGCAGCAGCGACGCGCCGATGACAATTTCTTGGGCAGCGTCAGCCGGACCGAAGCTCATCGCGGCGGCGGCAAGGAAGGCCAGCTCAAGATGTGATTTGATCTTCATGACAGCCTCCACTCGCAATCATTGACAGGGGCGGCGAATCACGCCAGCTTGAAAATCCGCTCGGCATTGCCCGAATAGATCTTGGCCCGCTGGACTTCGCTGATCTCCACCGTATCGAGGAATTTCACGCCCTCCTCGACGCTCTCGTAGGGATAGTCGGCAGCGAACATGATGCGGTCTTCGCCCAGCACCTCCAAGCTCAGTCGCAGCGCCGGCCCCGACATCACGCCGGCCGTGGTGATGACGAAGTTGTCGAGAAAGTACTCGCTCGGCAATTTCTTCATCTTCTTGACCGCGCCGATCTTCACCTGCAGCAGGTAGCGGTTGTCGATACGTTGCAGCCAGAACGGCAGGCCTTCGCCCATATGGCCGAGCACGATCTTGAGGCGCGGGAATTCGTCGAACAGGCCGCACATGATCATGCGCATCGCATGCAGACTGGTCTCGACCGCGAAGCCGAAACCGGCGAAATAAAGGCCGTAATCGAGGAACGGCGACACCATGCCCGGCGAGGGCTCACGCGGATGCAGGTAGAGCGGCAGATCGAGCGCCTGCGCGGCCTCGAAGATCGGCCAATATTTGCGATCGTCGAGGTATTCGCCCATCGTGTGCGAGTTGATCAGAAAGCCCTTCATCCCCAGGCCGCTGGCCCGGTGAAGTTCCAGCGCGGCACCGGCCGGGTATTGCGGCGCCACAGCGGCCAGGGCGGCGAAGCGGGTCGGGTGCGCCAGCACGGCAGCAGCGAGGTGATCGTTGGCATCCTTGGCCAAGCGGGTCGCCGTCACCGCGTCAAAAGCCTGCACCCCTGGCGAGGTGATCGAAAGCACCGCCATATCGATCCCGTCGGCATCCATCTGCGCGATGCGGCCAGCGCCAATGTCGACCAATCTCGAATGCACCAGCCTGGCACCCGGGTCGTCGCCGAGGATGGTCTGCCCCATCATGCGGAAGCCCGGCTCGACGAATTTGCTCGCCAGCACCTTCTTCCATTCCTGGGCAATCTCTTCGGTGACGAAGGCCTCTTCAACTGCAATTCGTTTCATTCCTGATCCTCTTCCTGGTTTAAAAAATGACATGTCGCCGGGTATCACCAGACGCCAATCTCAACGCCACCGGGCTCGGTCCGGTGCCTGGTCCAATCTTCGACTTGGGCATCCGCCATGGTTGTCCGTTGGCGTCTGCTTGCATGCCAGTCTGTCAGCCGCTCCAGCAACTCAGCCCGGACCGGTGCATGGGCCGGCGCAAGCCCCAGGTCGACCAGTTCCTGCGGGTCGTCCTGCAGATCGAAAAGCTGCGGCTCGAAGCCGGCATAACGGATCAATTTCCATCGATCGGTGCAGACCATCTCAGCCCGTGCCTGGTTGACGCCAAGGCCGAGGGCCGAGCGCGCGCCATAGAAGGCATAGTCCAGCTCGGAAAATGCCGCCTCGCGCTGGCCCGATGCCTGCCCGCGCAAATGGGGCAAGAGCGACTTTCCTTCCAGCCACTGCGCATCGGCCGGCGCACCGACCGCTTCGACAAAAGTGGGCAGCAGATCGATCGCTTCGACCAGGTCGTCCACCACCTGGCCGCGTAGCTGCGCTGCGGGGTCGACGATGATCAGCGGCACGCCGACGCTGGGCTCGTAGAACATTTCCTTCTCGCCCAACCAATGGTCGCCCAGCAGGTCGCCATGGTCGCTGGTAAAAACGATCAGCGTGTCGTCGAGCCGGCCGGCCGCCTTGAGGGTTTCGATCAAGCGGCCCAGATTGTCATCAAGCTGCTTGACCAGCCCCATATAGCTGGGGATGACCGCCTGCCTGACCTCATCACGCGAAAACGCCTGGCTCTCCGCATGGTTGCGAAAGGCCCGGTAAACCGGGTGCTTGTCGTCGCGCTCGGCTAGGCTGCGCTGGGCAGGCTGGATGTCGTCGCCGCTATAGGCCTGGTGGTAAGGTGCTGGCGCGATATAAGGCCAATGCGGTTTGATGTAGGAGAGGTGCAGACACCAGGGCGCTTCGCCTTGCGCGCGGATGAAATCGATGGCGGTATCGGTCGCCCAGGCCGTTTCCGAATGCCGCGCCTCGACGCGCGCAGCCAGGCCTGAGTTGCGCAGCTTCCAGCCGCTTTGCAACTGACCCGCCGCGTCGACGCCGGAATTGGCAAACTCATGCCAGGCGTTGGCCGCCTGATAGCCACTGCGGCGCAAATAGTCGTTGTAGACATAGCTGCGCTGCTTCAGCCCGGCATCGAGCACCACGCCGTCATGACGCGCATAGGGCTCGAACCCCCCTTGAGACAGCAGCAGGCCCGGCGGGCTGAGCGGGTCGATGCCCAGCCGGTTCATGCCGGCGCTGTCACCGACGACATGGGTCTTGCCGATGACGGCAGTGCGCAGCCCCGCCTTGCGCATGTAATCGCCCATGGTCGGAATCTGCACCGACAGCGGAACGAAATTCCAGGTCGACCCATGGCTTGCCACATAACGCCCGGTATAGGTGGACATGCGCGAAGGGCCGCAGACCGTCCCCTGCACGTAGCAGCGATTGAAGCGGGTACCGCTCGCCGCCAAGGCATCGATATGCGGCGTCTTCAGCGTCGGATGCCCATAGCAGCCGAGATAGTCGCGGCGCAACTGATCGCACATGATGAAGAGAATATTGCGCGCTCGCCGCGTCCCGGTCTGGGGCGGCTCACTGGTTCCAGATCGGCTTGCCGTCATCACTCAATCGACCCTGATTTTTGCTGCCCTGGCCACCTCGGCCCAGCGCATCAATTCGCTGTCGATCAGGGCCGAAAACTCGGCAGAACTTCCCGGCGCCGCCTCGGCGCCAAGCTTGACCATCGTCTCCTTGACCTGCTCGTTGGCCAGCGCCCTGGACAAGGCAATATTCAAGCGCGCGACGACCTCGCCCGGAGTGCCGTTCTTGACCAGGATGCCTTGCCAGTCCCGTACCGCCAAGCCAGGGAAGCCCTGCTCAGCCACGGTCGGTACATCGGGCAGGGTTGGCAAGCGGCGCTCGGAGGCAACCGCCAGCGCTTTGAGCTTGCCGCCCTGAATGCCGGGAATGGCCGATGGCACAGCCAGAAACATATAGACATGCAGCCCGGCCATCAGATTGACGACGGGCGGACTCGCAGGGTAGGGCACATGGATCGCATCGGTCTGGGTCTGGGCCGCGAACAATGCCGCAATCAAATGGGCCGGTGTGCCATTGCCGCCAGTGGCGTAGGACAGCTCGCCGGGTTTGCTCTTCAACAGCGCCACCAGGTCCTTGGTCGAAGTCAGATTGAGCGCAGCCGGAACGACCAGGGCGTTGTACGACCAGGCGGTCTGGCCGATCGCAGTGAAGTCCTTTTTCAAATCGTAGGGCAGCTTGGCATAGATGGCCGGCGCTACCGTCATCGGCATGAACATCGTCATCATCGTGTAGCCGTCGGCCGGTGCTTGCAGCACTGCCAATACGCCCACAGTGCCGGTGGCACCGGGTTTGTTTTCGACGTAAACCGTCTGCTTCAGATCATCGCCCATCTTGCTGGCCACCAGGCGCGAGATGATGTCGATCGGCGTGCCGACCGGCGTTGGCACCAGCAGCTTGATCGGCTTGCTGGGGAAGGTCTGGGCCCAAGCCCCCGCCGCGCAAAGCATCAGGCCGGCTGCGATCATGCCCAGCCGCCTCAAATACCCGACTTCAAGTTGCCGATTGCCATACTGGACTATTTGCTGCTGCATTGTTGACCTCTTCAGGGTTGATTGATCAGTAAAAAAGACCTGCGCGTTACTGCTTGCTGGGAGAAATGAATTCATCGAAATGAAGCAATGACTTCGGCTTCGTAGGCCAGGGCCTTGTGCACGGTGGCGCGCTGTTGCATCCTGGCAAAATGCGCGCTGCAATTCTTGAAGCCCGACAGATCCAGATTGAACTGGATGCCACGCCGGAAGCACCAGAAAAAATAGGCATCGGCCGCGTTGAACTTGTCGAAGAACCAGTCCCGGCCCGCCAGCAGGTCGTCGGCAATCTGGTAGTTTTCAAACAGTTTCTTGCGGGCACAGCGGCGCACGCTTTCTTCCGAACCCGGCAGATCGCAAAACTGCTCCGGGCGCGCATTCGGCGTCAGCGCCGGGTGAATCCCGCTGGCACACCAGGCCATGAATGAAATCGCCTTGATTTCTTCCAGCGGGTCGGCGGGCAGCAGTCCGGCATGAGGAAAAGTTCTCGCCACCCAGATTTGGATCGCAACGTTCTCGGTCAAGGCATAGCCATCGATCAACAGCACCGGCACCCTGTGCTTCGGATTGATCTTCAGGTACTCAGGGTCGAATTGCCGGCCCTTGCCCAGATTGACATTGATGACCTCAAAGTCTGCACCCGCCTCGGTCAGCGTCAGGTAGGGCACCAGCGAACAGGTTCCCGGTGCGTAGTAAAGGGCAAGATCCAAATGCGTCTCCTCGGATTTGTTCTCGGTAACCTGGCTCGGATGGCTATTTGCCTAAGCGCGAGGATACACAGGAGGGCGCTTCTCGAGCCTTGCCTGAATACCCTCGGTTTTGTCGGCGCTTGCAAACAACAGCTGGAAAGATTTGCGCTCGAACTGCAGGCCCTGCTCAAGCGGCAGGTTCATGCCCGCCAGCACCGCTTCCTTGATGAACTGCAGCGCCTGTTGCGGCCCCTGCGCCATCTGCAGGGCCAGTTCGAGCGCGCGGGCTTCGACCTGTTCGTCGGGCACGACTTCGCTGAGCAGGCCCATGGCCAGCGCCTCGGCGGCCTTGATCGGCGCGCCGATCAGCATCAGCTTCATCGCGCGGAACTTGCCGACTGCAAGCGTCAACCGCTGGGTTGCGCCGCCGCCTGGCATCAAACCGATCAGGACTTCGGGCTGGCCGAAACGGGCCGACTCACCCGCGATGATCAGGTCCGCATGCATCGCCAATTCGCAGCCGCCGCCCAGCGCATGACCACGCACGGCAGCAATCACCGGCTTGCGGCATTGGCTGATCGCGGACCACAGCCGGTCCATCCTGCGCTCGATGATTTCGGGCGGCGTCGCGTCGACATATTCGTTCAGGTCAGCACCGGCACAAAAAGCCCGCTCACCGCCGGCCAGGATGATGCAGCGCACTGAAGCATCGGCCTCCAGGCGGGCGAAGGCCTGGGCCAATTCCTGGCGCAAAACCAGGTTCAGCGCATTCAGTACCGCCGGCCGATCCAGGCGCAGCAGGGCCACGCCATCAGCGGGTCTTGTCTCGTTCAGGCAAGCGGCCATCAACGGCCTGCCCCGAAGACGGCGGGACGCTTTTCAAAAAACGCCGCAATCGCTTCACTATGGTCGGGCAGATGATGGGCCAAGCCCTGGAAGCGACCGGCAGCGTCCAGGGCCTCGTCCAAGGTCCCGGTGCGCGCTTGCTGCAACAACTGCTTGGTCCAGCGCAACACTTGCGGCGGGTTGGCTGCAATCCTTGCGGCCAGCGCCATCGCGGTGTCGATCAAGGCTTCGGGCGCCACGACGCGCGACACCAGCCCGATGCGCAAGGCCTCAGCAGCATCGATGGCGTCGCCGGTCAGCGCCATCTCGGCCGCCATCGAAGCGCCGATCGTGCGCGGCAACAGCCAGCAGCCGCCGTCCCCCGGAACGATGCCGACCTTGACAAAGCTCTCGGCAAACTTTGCATTGCTGGCCGCGATGCGGATATCGCACATCGTCGCCAGGTCATTGCCGGCACCGATGGCCGCGCCATTGATCGCCGCGATGATAGGCAGTTGCAACTTGGCAAAGGCGCGCGGGATGCGCTGTATGCCTTGCCGGTAGCGCAAAGTGATCTCCTCGGCGCTGCCTGCAAACATGCCGCTGCGGTCGCGCATCTCGGCGATATTGCCGCCGGCGCAGAACGATTTGCCGCTGCCGGTCAGCACTGCAACGCGCAGGCTCAAGTCTTCATTCAAGCGCTCGAACAGGGTCTCGAAAGCGCTGAACATGTCCTCGCCGGAGAGCGCGTTGTGGACGCTTGCGCGGTTCAGCGTCAGCAGCGCGATCGGACCGCGCTGCTCGAAAAGGATCGGATCATCTGGATTCATGGCCTGGCCCTCAAACCCGCTCAAGCGCGACTGCAATGCCCTGGCCGACGCCGATGCACATCGTGCACAAGGCACGCCTGGCACCAAGGCGCTGCATCTGCCGCACCGCTGTCAGCAACAAACGCACCCCCGACGCGCCGAGCGGATGGCCCAGCGCGATCGCCCCGCCATACCGGTTCACATGGTCGCCATCGTCAGGCAGGCCCAGGCCGCGCAACACCGCCAGCCCCTGCGCTGCAAAAGCTTCATTGAGTTCGATGACGTCGAAGTCGGTGATCGACAAACCGGTCTGCGCCAGCAGTCGTTGCGTCGCCGGCAGCGGACCTATGCCCATCACGCGCGGCGCCACGCCAGCGCTGGCGATGCCGATCACGCGCGCCAGCGGTGTCAAACCCTGGCTGGCCGCGACGGCTTCGCTGGCCACCAGCAAGGCCGCAGCACCATCGTTGACGCCCGACGAATTGCCTGCGGTCACGGTGCCGCCGTTACGGAAACTGGGCTTCAATCCCGCCAGCGTTTCCAGCGAAGTCAGGCGCGGATGCTCGTCGGTGTCGAACGCGATCGTCTCGCCCTTCTTCCGGCCCGGCACCTGTACCGCGACGATCTCGTCCTTGAAGATGCCATCGGCAATTGCCTGCGCTGCGCGCTGCTGGCTGCGCCAGGCGAAAGCGTCCTGATCGGCACGCGAAATGCCATGGTCGGTCGCCACATTTTCGGCCGTCTCGCCCATCGCATCGACACCGTGCAGGCGCTTCATCTCGGGGTTGACGAAGCGCCAGCCTATCGTCGTATCGTGGATTTCGGCATGACGCGAAAAGGCCGAAGTTGCCTTGGGCATCACGAAGGGCGCCCGGCTCATGCTCTCGACCCCGCCGGCGATCGCCAGCCCGATCTGTCCGCAATGGATCGCGCGCGCCGCGCTCGCCAAAGCTTCAAGACCCGAGCCGCAGAGCCGGTTGACCGTCGCAGCGCCGGCCGTGACCGGCAAACCGGCCAGCAGCGAAGCCATCCGCGCGACATTGCGGTTGTCTTCGCCGGCCTGGTTGACGCAGCCGTAATAGACCTCTTCGAGCAAGCCCCAGTCGAGCGTCGGATGGCGCAAGATCAGGGCCTTCAAAGGCAAGGCGCCAAGGTCGTCGGTCCGTACACCCGAGAGCGCACCGCCGAAGCGGCCAATCGGCGTGCGGATGCCGTCGCAGATGAAAGCCTGTTCCATCAGAGCCCCAGCACTCGCTCGGCATTGCCATGCATGATTTTCTCCATCACTTCGTCCTTGTAGCCGAGCTCGCTCCACTCGCGCAGGATGCGCTCGTAAGGCAGGCTCGGATAGTCGCTGCCGAACATGATCTTGTCCTGCAGGCGGCCGCGGATGTCGACCTTCAGATTGCCCGGGAAATGCTTCGGCGCCCAGCCCGACATTTCCCAATAAACATTGCCCTTGTGCAGCGCGACTGCGGTGCTTTCGTCGACCCAGGGCCAGCCCGGATGCGCCATCAGGATGGTCAGATTCGGAAAATCGGCAGCCAGGTCGTCGATATGCGAAGGATGGGCATGGCGCACCCTGGCACCGTTGCCGCCCGGCATACCCGCGCCCATGCCGGTGGTGCCGACATCGATCATCACCGCAGCGCCGAGCGAATTGATCTCCTCGAACAGCGGGTAATGGCGCCGATCGTTGACCGCGAAATGCTGCATGATCGGATGGAAGTGAAAGCCGATGAAGCCGAGCTCATTGACGGCCTTCTTGACCTGGCGGATCGCGATTTCGCCCTTGGCGGGTTCGACCGCACCCCAGCATTGAATCACCCGCTCGGGATGGCGCTGCCACATGCCATGCACGTATTCGTTGCTGCAAGGCGGCGTGGCCACCGTCGTCTCGAGGTCGAGCGCAACCAGACAGGCCTCGACGCCCGCGCTGGTGAATTCAGCGATCACCTCCTCTTCGCTTTTGGCGACCCAGTCGCGCTTCCAATAGGTGGCCAGGGCCTCGGGATAAGGCCCCTGGGAATCGATCCAGGTCTGGGTGCCTGAATAGCAGTGCAAGTCGATGATGCGCATGGAAATCTTTCTTGTCGGGGAATTGGTTCAGGAATTTTCTGCGGCCAGCTGTGCCGTGATGCGTTCGCCCAGGGCTTTCTTCGAGACCTTGCCGAAGGTCGAAACCGGGAATTCGCTGACCGTCTCGAGCCTCTCGGGCAACTTGAACTTGGCGATCTCCTTGGTCAGCATGAAGTCGACCAATTGTTTCAGCGTCAAGGTCTGGCCTTGCCTGAGGACCACATAGGCGCAGGTCTTCTCACCCATGGCGGCATCGGGCATCGGCACACAGGCAACGTCCTGCACCGAGGGGTGCATCAGGATCAGGTTCTCGATCTCTTCGGCGCTGATTTTTTCACCGCCGCGGTTGATCAAGTCCTTCTTGCGGCCGGCAACCACATAGTTGCCGGAAGGGTGCTGCATCATCAGGTCGCCCGAGCGGTAAAAGCCGTCGGCAGTGAACTGGCGCGAGTTGTATTCGGGCACGCCGAAATAGCCACGCAGCGTGTAGGGGCCGCGGCAGGTCAGCTCGCCAACTTCGCCAAACGCGACTTCGCGGCCCTCTTCATCGACCAGCCTGACTTCGTCGTCCTCGCAGACCGGGCGCCCGCAGGTTTCGAGCTTGACGTCCTCGGGATCGTCAGCCCGGACAAACATCAGCAGGCCTTCCGACATGCCGAAGTTCTCCTGCACGAAGGCGCTGGGTATCAGCTGGCGGGTCAGCAATCTGGCTTCGGGTTGCATGCGCTGGCCGCCACTCTGGATCAGCTTCAGCGATGACAGGTCGTAGTTCCCAATGGCCGGGTCATTGATCAGACGGATCAGCAGCGCCGGCACCACTTTCAAATGGGTCACTCGGTGCTTCTGGATCAGGGCGAACATCTCCTCGGGGCGGGTATTGCCATGCACGACGACCTTGGCGCCCTTGAACATGAAACCCTGGATGCCGGGGCAGGCCAGCGGCAGGTTATGGGCGATCGGCAGGACCAGCAGCAGCACCGATTCGGCCTCGACCTGAACCACTTCGGCGGCTACCTTGGAGTTGTAGGCGTAGTCATTGCCGGTGCGCGGAATCAGCTTCGGAATACCGGTGGTTCCGCCCGAGAGCTGGAAGATGCAGGGGTCGGCAGGATCGATGACGATGTCGCTCAAGGCCGAGCGCGGCAGGCTGGCGGGTCGATCGATCAATTCGCGCAGCGAATGTTCTCCGGGCTGCGGCTGGCCCAGCACGATGCGCACGGTGAGCGTGGCGTTTTCGGCCTGGACCCGCTCGATCATTGGCGCAAAACTGAAATCGCCCTGCTTTTGCGCATAGACGCAGGTGCTGGCACCCGACAACTGCACGAACTGGCTGATCTCGGCAAAACGATGCGTGACCAGGGCGGCGATCGGAATCGCGCCGATCTTGACCAGCGCAAAGTAGAGGATCACGAACTCGCCGCAGTTGGGCAGCGTCGGCACCACGCGGTCGAGCGGCTTGATGCCGATTTCCAGCAGGTTCAGCGCCAGGTTGTCGGTGACGCGATCAAGTTCGGCGTAGCTGTACTGATGGTCGCCGTCGATCAACGCGATGCGGTCGGCGAAACGCTCGAACACATGCGCGAATTCCTGCGCCAGCGACTGGTCACGCCAATAGCCCTTGGCTCTGTAGCGTGCCGCATATTCATCGGGGAAAGGGACAAAACCTTGCAACATATCTGGTCTCCGAATAAGGGCTTGGGTTCAGGTCGAGCTGGTGAAGCCGCCGTCGATGACGATGATTTCGCCGGTAACGAAACGGTTCGACTGGATCAGGTTGAGCATCGTTTCGGCCACATCGTCGGCGGTCACGCAGCGCTTGAGCGGCGTGGCGCGGGCGCGTTTGCCCATCAGGTCGTCGTATTTGTCGCCCAGCATCCGCTCCATCCAATCGCCTTCCATCCAGCCCGGCGCGACCGCATTGACACGGATTTCAGGGCCGAGGTTCCAGGCCAGCGTCTTGGTCATGTTGACGACTGCGGCCTTGCTGGCGGCATAGGGCAGCGGCTGCGGGCCGGGGCGAAGGCCGACGATGCTGGCGGTATTGATGACGCTCGGGTTCGAGCCTTTTTTGAGCAGGGGTACCGCGGCGCGGGTGACCTGGAACAGGCCGCGAACATTGACGGCAAAAGTGCGGTCCCATTCGTCCAGATCGAGGCTTTCGAGGTCCTTGACCTTCCACTTCGCGGTCGTGCCGGCGTTGTTGACCAACACGTCGAGATGGCCGAATTCGGCTTCGACAGTCTTCATCATCGCGCGCACTGCGGTTTCGTCGCTGACATCGCATTGCAGGGTCAGCGCCTTGGCGCCCAGCGCTTCGGCCTCGGCAGCTGTGGCCTTGGCCCCGGCAGCGCTCGACGCATAGTTGATGGCAACGTCATAGCCGGCCCGCGCCAACGCCAGCACGGCACTGCGGCCGATGCCGGTGGCTCCGCCGGTTACCAATGCCTTCTTTCTTTCAGTCATGTCAAGTCCTCGAGGTGGGGTAAGTTCTGGTGATGGTTTTCATTGCGGCTGCAGACCGAGGTCCTGCACCACTTTTTTCCAGGCATTGCGCTGGCTTTGCAGGAATTCGTCAAAGGCCTTGATCGATCCGGGTTTGGGATAGACACCCATCTCGGCGAACCTGGCGATCAATGCCGGTTGTTGCAGCACCTTGTTCAGGTCCTGGTTGACCTGCTCGATCACGGCGGCCGGCACGCCCTTGGGCGCGAAGATGCCGAACCAGCCAATCGACTCGAAACCGGCGACCGTCTCGGCCGCAGTCGGCACCGACTCGAAACCCGGCAGCCGCTCGCGCGAGGTCACGGCCAAAGCGCGCAATTTGCCCGCTTTCACATATTGGGCCAGCGCCGGCAAACCGTCGATGGTCAGCGCCGATTCGCCTGCCAGCAGCGCCGTCGTCGACTGTGCCGAGCCGCTATAGGGCACCGAGTAGAACGTCGTTCCGGTCGCGCGGGCCAGCATTTCGCCGGTCAGATGCGGCAGCGAATTCGTCTGCGGCGCGGCAAAGTTGAGCTGACCCGGCCGGCTTCTGGCCGCGCTGACCAGTTCGGCCAGGTTGGTGATGCTCGAGGCCTGCGGCACGACGATCATCATCGGACTGGTGCCGACCGCTCCGACCGGTGACAGTTGCAGGTCCAGATTGAATTGCGGGTTTTTGAACAGATGCGGCGTCAAGGTCGCCACCGCAGCCGGCACGAAGCCCAGCGTGTAACCGTCAGCGCTCGACTGCACCAACGCCGACATGCCAGTGATGCCGCCCGCGCCGGGTTTGTTGTCGACGATCACCGTCTGCGACCATTGCGCGGTCAGGCGCTCGGCCAGCAGGCGGGCGATCACATCGGGCGCCGCACCGGCCGGGAACGGCACGACCAGCCGCACCGGTTTGCTTGGCCAGGCGGTGGGCTGCGCCTGCACGCAGGGGCCGGCGAGCGCTGCGGCCGCCGTGCAAACAGCCAACAGCAAATGGCGCCAGCCTGTCAAGGCCTTGGGGCTTGCAAGTCTCGGGGAAGCCTGTTGCATCGCTTGTCTCCGGTTGAAATGCAGCGGCATTTTTGCTCTCTGCGGCCATTAATGTAAGCAGGAAGCCTGAGTCAAATAAGATGGCAACTGCATCAGCTTGATGCGTTTTTGTTGCCCCCCATCCAATGAAGCTCAACCAACTCGAATTCATGGTCGCCATCGTCGAACATGGCAGCCTGCGTGCGGCGGCCAGAGAGCTCGGCATGGCTCAGTCAGCTTTGACGCGCGGCGTGCGCAGCCTCGAGCGCGAGCTTGAAGCCCCGCTGTTCGTTCGCGATGTGCAGGGCATGGTGTTGACCGAGGCCGGCAAGATCTTCCACCTGCGTGCCAGTGCAGCGGTCAACGACCTGCGGCGCGCCAAGGAAGAAGTTCAGCAAAGTCTGGGGCAGACCGGCGGCCAGGTGGTGGTGGGCCTGTCGATCATGCCCCATGTCGGCATGCTGCCCCAGGCGCTGCCGCAGTTCCGGCGCCGCTACCCCGAGGTGCAGTTGAGAATCATCGAGGGCCTCTACCCCGCGATCGAAGGCGGCTTGCGCGACGGCAGCATCGATTTCTACCTCGGCGCCATGCCGACCCATGAGACCCTGGCCCAGGGGCTGGTCTCCGAGCAATTGTTCGAGAACACCCGCACGGTGGTCGGCCGCAATGGCCACCCCCTGGCGGCGGCGACTTCGATCAAGGAACTCGCCGCCGCCGAATGGGCCACCACCTCGATCGACTACAACGCCAGCGCAGATCTGGAATCGCTGTTCGCCCAATACAAGATGGGATCGCCCAAGCTGCGGCTGCAAGCAAGTTCGGCGCTCTCGGTCATCGTTGCCCTGGCAAGCAGTGACCTGCTGGCCTTGCTGCCGGTGCAGTGGAACGATTTCCCGATGCTGCGCGGCGCCTTGACGGTCTTCAACATCAGCGAACAGCTACCGGCGCCAGACATTGCCTGCATCCGCCGGCCCGACCTGCCGCTGACGCCAGCAGCCGAGTTTCTCTGCGATCTGCTGCGCCGTTATACGGTCAGCAAGGATCAGCCCGCCGCATGCTCGTCAGTCGACCCGACTTCGGCAAGGTCCAAGGCACCTTCGGCCACCAGGTCTTCGTAGATGCGCCGCATCAGGGCCGTCACCTCGCGGCAGGCCAATGTTGATGGATGGGCCGAAGTCGTGCTCAGCACGATCGTGCGATTGATGCGCGGCTTGACGATGCGACTGGCCTGCAGGAGGCCGGCCTGGATTTCAGACCGCACCGCATGGCGCGCCAGGATGGCATAAGCCTCGCCCGAGGCCGCGATATTCTTCTGGATCGGCAATGAATCGGCTTCCATGATTACCGACAGCGTGACATGCTTTTGCTGTGCGATGCGGGCGATCGCCACACGCAAACCATTCGGGATGTTGGGCAGGATCAGCGGCACCCGATCCAGCTTGGAAAACTCGACCTCGGGCAAGCGAGTCAGCAAATTGCCGGGCATGCCGACCAGATAGGTGTCGACCACCGCCAGCACCTCTTCGCCGGGCGACGCGGAGTTGCCGTAGCGAAACAGCACGCCGAAATCAACCCGGCCGGAACTCAGCCATTCGTCGAGCTGACCACTGGAACCCTCGACGATCTGCAGATGCACGCCGGGCAGCCTGGACCGCACATTGCGCAGCAAGGTTCCCAAGGCGGGGTGAGTCAGCGAGGGCAAGAAACCGATCCTGACCGTACCCGCTGGAACACCAGCGCTCGATTTCAGATCGTCCGACAACTGCTGGGCGTCGTCGATCAAAGCCTTGATGCGAGGCAGCACGCGCTGGCCAAATTCGGTCAGGGTCACGCCGCGCCCGGTGCGATGAAACAGCCTGCCGCTGCAGTCCTGTTCCAGCGCGGTGATCTTGCGGCTGATGGCAGATTGAGGCACGCCGGTGACGCTGGCGGCTTTGCTCAGGCTGCCGAGTTCGGCCACCTGAACGAAGATTTTCAACCGGTCGAGATCCATGCTGTGCCCTGAAAAATCCGGACTTTAGCATTTGCTTCAATCAAACTGCTGGGGAATAACAGCCTTGCCATGCCTGACATCGATCCAGCCTTGGCAGTCGATAAGATCAGGAAACACAGCTTCAGGCCGCTCACCATGCCCAGAATTCCACTGCTGACTCCGGAACAGATGAACGCCGATCAACTCCGCGTTCATGACAAGATCATCTCGGGCCGGCGCGGCCGGATCCAGGGGCCTTTGCGCGCTGCGCTGTACAACGCCGAACTGGCGGACCGCTGGCAGGCCCTGGGCGAGTTGCTGCGTTACAACACCTCGCTGACGCCGCGCCAATCCGAGCTGGCCATCCTCGTCACCGGCCGGTCCTGCCGCTCGCCCTTCGAATGGCATGCCCACCGCCTCGAAGCCGACAAGGCGGGCATCGAAGTCGAAATCATCGAGGCCATCCTGGCCGAAACCAGGCCGACCGGCCTGCCGCCTGAAGATGATTTGATCTATCAATTCGCGATCGAATTGAACCAGCAGCGCTCGGTCTCTGACGCCACTTACGCCGAAGCATTGGCAGCGTTCGGCGCACTCGTCCTGGTCGAGCTGACCGCCTTGATCGGCTATTACACGATGGTCGCGATGACGCTCAATGCGCATGAAATCCCGCTGGCCGAAGGTGTTCAGCCGGCCTTTGCCTTGCCCCAGGCAACGATGCGCTGAAGCTGATTGGCGCGACGCTTTACTCTCATCGCAAGCCCTGACGGATGGAAACCATCGCTTCCGTTTTGTAGGCCAATGAACTACTATTGCGCATGGAATTCGAATGGGATCAGGCCAAGAGCGACCTATGTTTTTCGGGTCGAGGGTTTGATTTCACCTATGTCATCCATGCCTTTCTCGATCCAGATCGATTGATCAGACGAGACTCGCGCTGGGACTATGGTGAGGATCGGTACCTGCTGCTGGGGCGGATCGACAGTCGGGTATTCGTTGTGGTGTACACCACGCGTAACTTGCTCATTCGAATCATCTCTGCCAGGAAAGCGAATCAAAGAGAGCTGAATGAATATGAAGACCGTTCACACAAGACTTGAGGCTGGAAATAAGGCCCCCGAAGGCAGGGTTGACTTCGGAGTGCTCGATGCGACCACCGATACCGATATTGCCACCCAGCAAAGCGCAGACGACGCCGTTGCGATGCAGGACGCCGCCAAGTTTTCCCGTCGGGTTCGCCAGCGCCTGGGTCTGACCCAGATGGAGTTCTCGAAGCGGATCGACGTCCCGATCGAAACGATCCGGAATTGGGAACAAGGCAAACGCTACCCGACCGGCGCCGCCAAGGCCCTGCTCAAGGTGCTTGACAAGGCACCGGAGGCCGCGCTGCTGGCATTGGGCTAGGGTTGACTGACTGCGCCCTTCAGTCGACCGATGCGCCGACTGCCTTGGCCCTAGCGCCCACTGATTCCGGCCCGTTCGTGGTGAGCCTGTCGAACCATCTTCCGGTCCGTTCGTGGTGAGCTTGTCGAACCACGCTGCCAGACCCTTCGACAAGCTCAGGGCGAACGGTGGCTTTTGTTCA
>JBIKPD010000311.1:0-4795 GCA_044357665.1 Roseateles sp.
ACGACGATCGATCACTTGCAGTCGGCTCTCCATGATGCTGGCATACATCAGATCGAAATTAGCGACGATCTGGCCAACGCCCTGGCTGACGCGGATGTGCAGTTCCTGGCGCAGGTTGGTACGGATCAGGCTGACCAGACGGTGGTGTTGCAAACCCAGGCCGATGGTGCCGATGGCACGGCTTACCTCAGCGCCTCGCTGGAAGATCTGCGCGATCTGGGCGTCGACGAGGTGAGGTTCGGCGTTGGTGTGACCAAGGTTGAAGTTGCTCTGCACGATTTGGGTGAACCAGCCTTCACGCTGAGCGATTTGCCGCAATTCCAGGTGCAGGACGGCACCGCAGTTGCGTTGGTCATCACCGAAGATGATTTGGCAGCGTTGCTGGCCGAGACGGATGATCCGTTTGCCAAGTTGGCGGCCAGTGGCATCACCGAGTTGCAATACACTGGCACAGCATCGGATGCCGAATTGGCGGCTTTCAATGCGCTCAACAGCACCTTGGAGCTGCATGTAGCAAGCCTGAATCCGGTCGAAGTCGAATTGCTGGGTCTGGGCACCGATCCGACCGATCCGACCGATCCATTCGGCTTCCATCCACCCAAGCATTAAGAAATTGTGGACGACGCCGACAACAAGCCTTTGAAGTCAAGCTTCACACCAGTCGGCGAAGTGCTGCGCCAATGTCGGCGAGCATTCTGGTTGGTTTTCTCGTTGACCTTTGTGCTGGAAGTGCTGTCCCTGGCTCCCATTGTTTTCATTTGGAACGCCTTGGACCGGGTACTTGCCAGCAGAAGTCTGGTCACCCTCGGGTCGCTTGTCGCGCTGATGCTGGGCATCTATGTTTTCTGGTCAGCGATGGAATGGATGCGCGGGCGCTTGATGGTCCGGCTGTCACTGCGCATCGATTGGGACTTGGCGGCCGACATTTTCAACGCCTCGTTCCGCCGCGGCGCAGGGCGCAAAGCGGTCAACATCCAGCAGGCGATGGGTGATCTGCTCGAACTACGCCAGTTCCTTTCAGGCAAAGGAGTGCTGGCCGTTTTGTCAGCGCCATTCGCGATCCTGTTCATTTTGGTGGGTGCAGCCTTCCATCCTTATATCGCCGTGTTTTCTTTGATCAGCACGTTGATCATGCTGATTGTTGCCTCACTGAACAAACAGTTGACCACCGATGCGCTCAAAGCCAGCAACGATGCCAAAGACGAAAGCACGCGCTTGGCTGCCATGGTGTTGCGCCATACCGAAGCGACCCAGGTCTTGGGCATGATGCCTGCCATGCGCCGCAAATGGCATAGCCAGCATCGGCAGTTCGTCAGTCTGCAGGTCAATGCGTCTGACGCAGCAGGCAGCGGCGCGGGTTTGACCAACTTTTTGCAGCATAGTTTCCAAACCTTGGGGCTATCCCTTGGCTTGATGCTGGCGATCGAGGGATTGATCAGCGGTGGCATGGTCATCGCAGCCAATATGTTGATATCCAAATCCATGGCGCCACTGCAGCAGTTGATCGCTAACTGGCCATCGATTGTCAAATTCCGCCAGTCCTATGCACGCTTGAACGATTTGTTGGCCGATGAGGACAAAAATAGTCAGCGCATGGCCCTGCCGCCGCCTAGCGGACGCCTCAGCGTTAGCGGTCTGGTCGGCACACCGCCAGGCTCCAGCAAGCAAGTGGTCATCGATGTCAATTTCGAACTTGAACCTGGCCAAGCCCTGGCTGTTGTGGGCCCGAGTGCTGCAGGCAAGACTTCGTTGGCCAAATTGCTCGTGGGTGCTTGGCGGCCATTGAGGGGCTCTATCAGGCTCGATGGCGTTGAAATCTCCGATTGGAATCCGGATGAACTCGGTCCGAATATCGGTTACGTGCCGCAGGAAATTGAATTTTTCGAAGGCAGTGTTGCGGCTAATATTGCTCGCCTGGGTGAAGTCGATTCCGATCAAGTGGTTGCTGCGGCCCGCATGGTGGGGATGCACGAAACAATTCTTGCGTGGCCCGAAGGCTATGACACAGCCCTTGGCGATGCCGGATTTGCGCTGTCAGGCGGGCAACGCCAGCGGCTCGCGATTGCCCGTGCAGTTTATGGTGACCCGAAATATGTGGTTCTCGACGAGCCCAATGCCAATCTTGACGAACTTGGTGAGCAAGCATTGATCGAGGCCATTCGCCATATGCGCAGTCATGGCACCACCGTGATCGTCACCACCCATCGTCCGCGTCTGATCGGCATCGTCGACTATATGCTGGTGCTCAAGGCAGGGCGCCAGGTCGGGTTTGGCCCACCAAAAGACCTGTTCGAGTCCGTCAAGCGCGCACAGCCCGCTGTAGCCGCAGCGCCGACCTTGTCGGTTGGAGCCGCTTCATGACTTCCGCCACAGGGCAACGTCTTCAAGCCTGGGTGGCCGGGTGGAATCCCTACGATCCAGCCAGATTGGTCGGAAAAGGAGAGGGCATCGAGCCCATCCGCCTGGAAGATGAAGGCGTGCGCCGCAGCCTTGTGATCACGGTCTGCGTGGCATTTCTGGCTTTCTTGTGGTGGGCCACAACGGCGCCGCTTGACGGTGGCGTTGTCATCACCGGCACCGTGATTGTGGCGGGCAATCGTCAGGCGGTGCAGCATTCAGCCGGCGGTGTTGTGCTGGAAATACTCGTCAAAGAGGGTTCAACGGTGAAGAAGGGCGACCTGCTGCTCAGGATCAACCCACTCTCGTCAGAAGCCAATCTGTCCAGTGTCGAGTTGCAATACATCAACCTGCTGGCCACTGAATCGCGGTTGATCGCGGATCGCACATTGGCCGAGATCCATTGGCGGCCGGAACTGGCCAAGTTTAGCCCGTCCGACCCCAGGGTGATCGAGGCCAAACAACTTCAAGTCCAGTTGCTGCGTTCGCGTCGCAGCGAACTCGACAGCCAGACTCGCATCTTGCGCGAACAATTGGCCGGGCAGTTGGCCCAATCCAAGGGCATGGTCAAGGTCGAAGCAGAAAAACGCAGTCAACTGCGGTTGATCAGCGAAGAGGCACGCAACACCCAGCAACTGGCCAAAGAGGGCTATGTGACCGAGTCCATGGCCAACAGTGTGCTCAGGGCCGAGAGCTCCTTGCAAGGCGACTTGGCCAACGGCCAGTCGGATATTGACACCCAATTGTCGGAAACCCAGAAACTGCGCGAGGCCTTGCAAACAAGGATGGTGTCACTAAAATTCGAACTGAATCAGGCCGAGGTCAGAGCGCCGGTAGGTGGCACATTGATGGCCCTGAAGGTCAATACGGTCGGTGGTGTGGTCACCGCCGGGCAGGTGTTGATGGAGATCGTTCCGGAAGTGGGCGGTTTTATTGTCGAAGCACAGGTGCCGACGAATTTAATTGATAAGGTAGGACTTGACGCGATGGTGGATTTGCGGTTTTCGGCCTTCAACCAGCGCACCACGCCGGTTGTGGCAGGGCGTATTTCATTGGTCGGGGTTGACAAGTTCCCTGCGGCTCAATCTGGCGGTTTGGAATACTACCTGGCTCAGGTTCAACCCACGGCCGAAGGCTTGGCCAAGATGGGCAAGGACAGGATTCAGGCCGGTATGCCGGTCGAGGTGATCGTCAAGACCGGCGAACGCAGTTTCATGAACTATCTGGTCAAGCCGTTGACGGACCGATTCATTCGCAGTTTCAAGGAAGATTGATGTTCAACCCAGCATGTCGGCCGTCCCTGGTCATGGCATGTGCCATGGTCGCTGTGATCTACCTGCCAGTGCAGGCCCAGACAGAAGGTCAGTCGCAGTTTGCCGAGGCCTTCTACGCCGCGCGTCAGGTCGATCCGATCTATAGCGCCAAACTCGCCGATGTTCGTGGGCGGCGAATCTCCTCGCGTCAAGCAGGCGCTGCGTTCATGCCTACCGCAAACATCAGCTACAGCCAGGTTGATAGCGGCAGCAACTCGCGTGCGGTCAGCGTGAATCAGCCGCTGCTGAACTATGAGCGCTACCTTCAATATCAGCAGCGTGATCCGCTGTCCGTGGTGGCTGAAGCTGAAGCGCGGTTGGCCGACAACGACCTGGCAACGCGGGTCTTCAAAGCGATGGCGGAAATCATCCGCAATCGCGAGGCGATCCGTGCGCTTGGCGTGCAGATTGATGGTCTCGAAACCCAATACAAGCGTGCGCTCCGAATGCGTGAACTTGGCCAGGGTACGGTGACCGAAGTCAGCGATTTCGAGGTCCGCGTGGCCGGCGCACAGGCCAACCGCTTGAGTCAGCAAAACGCTTTGCAGGCTGCCCAACGCAACTACACGCTGTTGACCGGCCTTGCGCCCAAACTTGCCAGCCTCAGCGTCGATGGCGCTGCCGCAACGCCCGATTTGCGGCCTTTGGACGAATTGATTGCCCAGGTGCGACGCACCGAGGCCACTGTTGTGGTGGCGACGCAAAACCTCGAACTTGCCCGGATTGCCAGCAAGCGCAGTTGGGCCCAATTCCTGCCTACAGTCTCGGCGCAAGCAAACCGCACCCAGGCATCAGGTGCGAGCCCGGTCAGTTCATCGCGGATCGGCTTGGTGCTCAGCGCACCGCTCGGTGCCTCCAGTTACTACGAGCAGCAGAACGCGTCGGTGGCGTTGGAGCGCAGCCAGGAGAACCTGCGAGCCGCAGAAGAAGCCGCAGTCACTGAGCTGAGCAACCTGTACGCCTCTGTGCGTTCGCTTGAAGGTGAAGTCAGCATCCGCCGACGTGCCGTGCTGGCAGCACAGCAGGCCGTGGAGGGCAATGTCAAGAGCTACCAGGGTGGTGTCAAGAGCAATATCGACGTAATG
>JBIKPD010000312.1:0-4792 GCA_044357665.1 Roseateles sp.
CCGTGATTGCCGAAGCCGCTGATTCTACCGGCGGCTACAAGCCGGACGCCTGAGCCCCGGCCGGTTGTTCTTCGACTGGCCAGTCGCGGATATAGGCCTTGAGCATCCGGTTTTCGAAATCCTGGCCGTCAACCACCGCCTTGGCCACGTCATAAAAGGAAATTACGCCCATCAAGGTGCGGCCATCGAGCACCGGCATATAGCGCGCATGGCGCCCCAGCATCATGCGCCGCACCTCGTCCATGTCGGTCTCGGGCGTGCAGGTCAGCGGATGGTCGTCCATCACGCCACGCACCTGCAAGCTGCCGATGCTGCCGCCGTTGCGAACCAGCGCTTCGATCACTTCGCGGAAGGTCAACATGCCGACCAGTTCGCCATGTGCCATCACCACCAGCGAACCAATGTCCTGATCGGCCATCGTCGTGACACCGACCGACAGGTACTCATCAGGCGAGACCGTGAACAATGTGCCGCCCTTGACGCGCAGGATATCGATGACTTTCATGTTCATCTCCTCAAAATTTCGGGGCCGCCTTTGTGGGCGACTTGTGCCTTCAAACATAGCACACAATCAAGCCATCCAAGACTTTCGAAAGAGCCTATGTCCGGCTACTCAGACCCTGGTTTTGATACCCTGGCGCTGCATGCCGGCGCCAGTCCTGACCCGGCCACTGGCGCCCGCGTGACGCCGCTGCACCTGACGACATCGTTCGTGTTCGAGAGCGCCGAGCAAGCCGCTTCGCTGTTCAATATGGAACGCGCCGGCCATGTCTACTCGCGCATTTCCAACCCGACCACGGCTGTCTTCGAGGAGCGGATCGCCGCGCTCGAAGGCGGCATCGGTGCCATTGCCACGGCCAGCGGACAGGCGGCCCTGCATCTGGCGATCACCACGCTGGCCGGTGCCGGCTCGCATATCGTTGCCTCCAGCGCGCTCTATGGCGGTTCGCACAATCTGCTGCATTACACCTTGGCCCGTTTCGGCATCCAGACAAGCTTTGTGCGCCCCGGCGACCTCGACGGCTGGCGCGCAGCGATCCGGCCGAACACGAAACTGCTGTTCGGCGAAACCTTGGGCAACCCCGGCATGGACCTGCTCGACATTGCGCAGGTCGCCGCGATCGCGCATGAGGCCGGTCTGCCGCTGCTGCTCGATTCGACGCTGACGACACCCTATTTGCTGCGCCCGTTCGAGCATGGCGCCGATCTGGTCTACCACTCGGCGACCAAATTCCTTTCAGGCCATGGCACCGTGGTCGGCGGCGTGCTGGTCGACAGCGGCGCCTTCGATTGGCAGGCTGCGCATGACAAGCACGGCTTGTTCGCCGAGCTTTGCGAGCCCTATGCGGGCTTCCACGACATGGTCTTCAGCGAAGAAAGCAGCGTCGGCGCCTTTTTGCTGCGGGCGCGCCGCGAAGGTCTGCGCGACTTCGGCGCCTGCCTCAGCCCGCACAGCGCCTGGCTGATCCTGCAGGGCATCGAGACGCTGCCGCTGCGCATGCAGCGCCATGTGCAGAACGCGCAAAAGGTCGCCGAATTCCTTGCTGCGCAGCCCACCGTGTTGGGTGTGGGCTATCCCGGCCTGGCAACCCACCCTGACCATGCCCTGGCGCAAAAACTACTGCCGCGGGGCTGCGGATCGGTCTTCAGTTTCGACCTGAAAGGCAGCCGTGAACAGGGCCGTGTTTTCATCGAGGCCTTGAAGATTTTTTCGCATCTGGCCAATGTCGGTGACTGCCGCTCGCTGGTGATCCACCCGGCCAGCACGACGCACAGCCGGATGGACGATGCAGCGCTGCGTTTGGCTGGCATCAGCGCCGGGACGATCAGGCTGTCGATCGGTCTTGAAGATGCCGATGACCTGATCGACGATCTGAAGCGCGCGCTGAAGATCGCCTCCCGATAAGCTGGAGTCTCGATGAACATCCAACTCAATGGCCAGCCCGTTTATGCCTATACCGGCGGAAAACCGTTTGACCCCGCCCTGCCCTGTATCGTCTTCATCCATGGGGCGATGAATGACCACAGCGTCTGGACTTTGCTGGCGCGCTGGTTCGCCCATCATGGCTGGGCTGTGCTGGCGGTCGACCTGCCCGGCCATGGTCGCAGCGTTTCGCTGCCGCTCGACAGCGTCGAGGACCTGGGGGCCTGGATCTGGCAACTGCTCGATGCGGCGGGCGTGCAGCAGGCCGCGCTGGTCGGTCACAGCATGGGCTCGCTGATCGCCCTGGAAGCGGCCGCCCAGGCGCCGGAACGGGCCAGCCTCCTGCTGCTGCTGGCCACAGCCAGTCCGATGAAGGTCTCGCCTGCCCTGCTCGATTTGGCACGCACCCAGCCCTTGCAGGCGATCAAGATGGTGAACGGCTTTTCCTTTGCCAGTTGGGCCGGCAAGCCCTCCTACCCAGGCCCCGGCGCCTGGATGCAAGGCGGTGAAATCGCCTTGAAATGCCGCATGCAGAAGCTGCAAACGGGGGTCAACCTGTTCGAACATGATTTCCGGATCTGCGATGCCTATGCCGGCGCAATGTCGGCTGCGGCCAGAGTCAAATGCAAGAGCCGCCTGATCCTGGGCGCCCTGGACCAGATGACCGCGCCCAAGCAAGCCCGGGACTTGGAAGAAGCCTTGCAGTCCAGCAGCGTCACGCTGGATTGCGGGCACTCGCTGATGGCCGAACGTCCCGATCAATTGCTGCTGGCGATCCGCCAAGCGCTGTCCGCTTGAGCGCTGAACCAATCAATTCCGGTAGGCCAGCCCCAAGCTCCAGTTGACACCGGTCGGGTTCTGGGTCAAGGGGCTGTCTGCCGCCTGACCGAGCAGTCTGGAAGCACTGAAATTGGCGAAACCAACCCAGCGCGGCGTGATCGCACGGGTGTAGCTGACACCGACCGCGGCATCGCGCAGGCCGGCAGCGGGCAAATAAGCATGACCGAATCGCAGCGCTGCTGCAGAGTCGACCGGCACGCCGAAATAGCTGCGCATATGGCGTCCATCAGTGCCTGAAATTCCGATTCCGGCGCTGAGCGCGCTGGACTTCGACGCAAACAACTGGTGGCTGAGGTCGGCGTTCCAGACCAGACCGCCGCCTTTGCCAAGCAGATCCTGGTTGATCGCACCGGCGACCTGCCAATCCTTCGCCAAGGTGTAACTGGCGTAAACGCGCCCGAGCAGGGTTCGCTGCACATCGGGAAGGCCGGCGGTCAGCGCCAGGTCTTCGCTCTTGCGGCCGCTGTCAAAACGCAGTCCGAAACCGAGACGAAAATTCTCGCTGCGCAGCAAATCGCGACTGGCACCACTTCCCGGCCCTACCGTCACATTGCCAAATCCCATCAGGGCCGAAGCCCCCGAAGTCGAGAGCCGCCATTTGCCCCAATGCACAGCCCAGATCAACCCGCCACCGACAATTCGATGCGAAGCCCCTGGCGCTTCCGGGCCGTTGTTGATGCCCAGGCCCAAAAGGTAGCGAAACGAATCATCGTCAACCGGTTGCGCCAGCGCGCATCCCGGGCCGGCGAGCAGACTGAGGGAAATGAGCAGCTGTTTCAACATAGCAACAGCTTAGCAGTGCGTCCGCCCGGTCGATTCACCGAACTTGGGGTTGGGTCAACTGTTGCAGCATCTCTGCCACCATCGCGCGCAAGTCGTAATGCGGCCGCCAGCCCCAGTCGACGCGGGCCACGCTGTCATCGATGCGCTGCGGCCAACTGGCCGCGATCGCCTGGCGGAAGTCGGGTGCATAGCTGATCTCGAAACCTGGCATCCGCTCGGCGATCGCGGCTGCGATCTCGGCCGGGCTGAAGCTGATGCCGGCCAGGTTATAGCTGCCTCGCTGCCTGATTTTTTCTGCTGGTGCCTCCATCAACTCGAGCGTGGCGCGCAGCGCGTCGGGCATATACATCATCGGTAAAGCCTGCCCGGCTTCCAGGAAGCAGCGGTAGCGGCCATCCTTGAGCGCGGCATGGAAGATCTCGACCGCATAGTCGGTGGTGCCGCCGCCGGGTGCGGTCTTGTAGCTGATCAAGCCGGGATAACGCAGGCTCCGCACATCGACGCCATGCTTGGCGTGGTACCAGGCGCACCAGCGTTCGCCCGCCAACTTGGAAATGCCGTACACGGTGCTCGGATCCATCGCGCAGGTCTGCGGCGTATCAAGCGCCGGCGTCGACGGGCCGAAGGCCGCGATCGAACTGGGCCAGAACACCCGCTCGAGCTTTGCCACCCGGGCCAGCTCCAGCACATTGAGCAGGCCTTTCATGTTCAGATCCCAGGCCCACATCGGATGCTGCTCACCGGTAGCCGATAGCGCTGCAGCGAGGTGGTAGATCTGCCTGATCCCATGCCGCTTGACCACCGTGGCCAGCGCGGCAGCATCGGTGACATCAAGCATTTCATGCGTCAGCTCGGGCAAGCGGCCCAATGGTGCGAGATCGCTGCTGATGATATTGGCCTGGCCATGGCGCAGCGCCAGCGCCTGCGCCAACTCGGTGCCGATCTGGCCGTTGGCGCCAATGATGAGGATCTTCATGGGTTCGCTTTGATCAAGCCCAGTTCGCGCCCGGCTTGCGCAAATGCAGCCACCGCCTGTTCAAGCTGGGCCAGTTCATGCCCGGCCGAAATCTGCACGCGGATCCGCGCCTGGCCCTTGGGCACGACCGGAAAGAAGAAACCGACCGCATAAACGCCGAGCTCAAGCAGCCTGGCGCTCAAGGCCTGGGCCAGCCTGGCGTCATGCACCATGATCGGCACGATCGGATGGGTACCCGGCTTGATCTCGAAACCGGCGGCCTGGATCGC
>JBIKPD010000054.1:0-16063 GCA_044357665.1 Roseateles sp.
CGAATGGAACAGCCATCTCGGCCGCAGCCCTTCGCTGTTTGTCAATGCAGCGACCTGGGGGCTGCTGCTGACCGGCAAGCTGGTCAGTACACACAGCGAAGCAGGACTGAACAGCAAGCTCGGCAACCTGATCCGCCAGGGCGGCGAACCCTTGATCCGCAAGGGCGTTGACCTGGCCATGAAGATGATGGGCGAGCAGTTCGTCAGCGGCGAAACCATCGCCCTGGCGCTGCAGCAGGCACGCAAACTCGAAGCGCAGGGTTTCAGCTATTCCTACGACATGCTGGGCGAGGCGGCGCTGACCGCCGAGGATGCAGCCGGCTATTTGGCAGCCTACGAGGCCGGCATCCATGCTATCGGGGCGGCCGCCCAAGGCCGGGGCTTGTACGACAGTGCCGGCATTTCAATCAAGCTGTCGGCCCTGCATCCACGTTACAGCCGCGCCCAGTACCAGCGCGTGATGAGCGAGCTGTATCCGGTGCTGCTGAGGTTGACCCTGCTGGCCAGGCATTACGGTATCGGTCTGAACATCGATGCCGAAGAGTCGGACCGGCTTGATCTGTCGCTGGACCTGCTCGAGCGGCTTTGCCTGGCGCCCGAGTTGCAGGGTTTCGACGGCATCGGCTTTGTCATTCAGGCCTATCAGAAACGCTGCGTCCCGGTGGTCGACTTCCTGATCGAGCTAGCCCGCCGCAGCCAGCATCGCTTGATGATCCGACTGGTCAAAGGTGCTTACTGGGACAGCGAAATCAAGCGCGCCCAGCAAGACGGCATGCCGGACTTTCCGGTCTACACGCGCAAGGTCCATACCGATCTGTCCTACTTGGCTTGTGCACGCAAATTGCTGGCCGCCCCCGAGGAAATTTACCCACAGTTCGCGACCCACAATGCGCAGACGCTGGCGGCTGTTTATCAACTGGCCGACCCGGATCGCTACCAGTTTGGGCAATATGAATTTCAATGCCTGCATGGCATGGGTGAATCGCTCTACGAACAAGTGGTGGGGCCGACAAGCGAGGGCAAGCTGGGCCGCATCTGCCGCATCTATGCGCCGGTGGGCAGCCATCAGACCCTGCTCGCCTATCTGGTGCGGCGACTGCTTGAAAACGGCGCCAACAGCTCGTTCGTGAACCAGGCCGCTGACCCAGCGATCGCGATCGAGAAGCTGGTGGAAGACCCCCTCGAGACGTTCCTCAGCATCGCCGCAGCAGAAGGCAGGATCGGCCTGCCACATCCGGCGATTGCACTGCCGTCGCAGCTCTATGGCAGCCTGCGCGCCAACTCGCTGGGCTTTGATCTGGCTGACGAATCCTGCCTGGCTGAACTGGCGCGGGCGCAACAACAGGCGGCGAATGATTATTCGGCCGGCCCGATGCTGGCAAGGCCGGCCGCGGGCTTGCTCAGCAGCCCTCATCCGGTCTTCAACCCGGCTGATCGCAGCGACCAACTCGGGCTGGTACAGGAAGCCGATGCGGCCGATGTCGATTCCGCATTGGTTGCCGCAGCAGAATTTGCACCCGAATGGGCGGCTTGGCCAGCGGCCGAGCGGGCCACCATCCTCGAGCGCGCCGCCGATTCAATGCAGGCCGAACTGCTGCCGCTGATGCTTTTGCTGATGCGCGAGGCCGGCAAGACGGCGGCCAATGCGGTCGGCGAGGTGCGCGAGGCGATCGATTTTCTGCGCTATTACGCGGCCCAGATTCACGATTGTTTTGACAACCAGACCCATCGCCCGCTGGGCCCGGTGCTGTGCATCAGCCCCTGGAACTTCCCGTTGGCGATCTTCACTGGTCAGGTGGCAGCGGCCTTGGCCGCAGGCAATACGGTACTGGCCAAGCCGGCCGAACAAACACCGCTGATCGCGGCGCAAGCTGTGCAATTGCTCTGGCGCGCCGGCCTGCCGCAAGCAGCGCTGCAACTGCTGCCGGGCCAGGGCGAAACCGTCGGCGCGCAACTGGCTGGCGATCAACGCATTCAAGGCCTGATTTTCACCGGATCGACTGCGGTCGCGCGGATCTTGCAAGGAAATCTGGCCGGCCGCTTGGGGCCGATCGGTCAGCCCTTGCCCTTGATCGCTGAGACCGGCGGCCAGAACGCGATGATCGTCGACTCGTCGGCCTTGACCGAGCAGGTGGTCAACGATGTGATCGTTTCTGCCTTTGACAGCGCCGGCCAGCGCTGCTCGGCGCTGCGCCTGCTCTGCCTGCAGGAAGAATGCGCCGACCGCGTCATCGCCATGCTCAAGGGCGCCATGGCCGAGCAGCGAATCGGCAATCCGGCCATCCTGGCCGTTGACATCGGCCCGTTGATCGACGCCCCCGCGCAGGGCAACGTCCTGACCCATATCGCGGCGATGCGTGCCAAAGGCCATCCAGTCTTCCAGCAAGGTCGCCTTGCTGGATCTGACCTCGACCAAGGCAGCTATCTGCTGCCGACGCTGATCGAAATAAATGCCATCAGCGATCTCGGCGGCGAGGTATTCGGCCCGGTGCTGCATCTGCTGCGCTACCGCCGCCGCGATCTGGGCCTGCTGATCGAGCAGATCAATGCCACCGGCTATGGCCTGACCCTGGGCTTGCACACAAGGATCGACGAGACGATTGCCCAGGTCGTCAGCCGCTCGCATGCCGGCAATCAATATGTGAACCGCAATATGGTCGGCGCCGTGGTCGGGGTACAGCCCTTTGGTGGCGAAGGACTGTCGGGCACGGGGCCCAAGGCCGGCGGCCCGCTCTACCTCTACCGCCTGCTTTCCAGCAGACCGGCCGATGCGATGCGGCGCGCGATTGAATGGACCGATCGGCAGCAGGACCCGCGCAATCAGCCGCAACTGATGGCGGGCGCCTTGCTGGACTTGCATACCTGGGCGCATTCGCAAGGCCGGGCCGGACTGGCCCGGGCCTGCCAGGACCATGCCGCAAATTCCTGCAGCCAGGCGAGCGTCCATCTGCCCAGCGCCACTGGCGAGGACAACCGTTACTCGCTGCAACCGCGCGCGCAGGTGCTTTGCCTGGCCTTGAACGACGATGACTTGCTGCTGCAACTTGCAGCCTTGCTGGCCGTCGGCAGCCGCGCCGTTTGGCCGGCCAGTGCATCGGCAATGCAGCGGTTGCTGCCGGCAAGCGTGGCTGCCAGGATCGATCGGGTCGAAGACTGGCGCTCGGACCAGGCCAGCTACCAGTTGGTCCTGCATCAGGGCGACGATCAATCGCTGCGCAGCGTCTGCAAGGCCATGGCCGAGCGCGAAGGCGAGATCGTCAGCGTCCAGACCAGCGCCGACGGCCACTGGCCGCTGGAACGCCTGGTCTTCGAGCGCTCGCTGAGCGTCAACACCGCCGCTGCCGGTGGCAATGCCAGCCTGATGACCCTGGGATGCTCTGCATAGCTCAACGCGAGCGGGTGCGTTGCGGATCGGGATGGGATGGGATACAAGGCGCATTTTGCGGCCAATAGCGCGTGCTATTGGCAATGAATGCAACGCCGCAGACCGCCCGAGGCCGCGCCAGCACCAGCCGTGAGGGGTTATGCAGAGCATCCCTCGGGCTAAAGGAGGCTTCAGCTTCCCGAGTAAGCGAACAAAGCGTCGCCGCTGGGCGAGCGAATCTGTGCGTTGAACGAGACGATGATGCGGTCGCGCAAGCCGGCATAAGGCATCGCCTTGTGCGGCAGGAATGCCGGGAACAGTAGCAGTTCGCCCTCTTGCGGCGTAATGTCCAGCGTCGCATGCTGCATCCAGGCATTGCCCATGTCGTTGTAGGCGCCGCCAAGCAGCGGGAACAGCGGGCTATAAAAGCGCGTGACGCCGTTCAGCACACCGAATTGCGCCTGCTTGGCGCGTTCTTCGGGCGGATCGATCTGCACGTAATAGACGCCCGACCAGGAGCAGTTGCCATGGGTATGGATGTCATGAAATGCCGCGCCGTTCTGGATCTGGAACCAGACGCCAATCAGTTCCAGTTGCAAGCCATGCTTGCCAGCCGGCCAGACGCCGGCATTGGCCTGCTGCGCGGTGGTCTGCAAAGCGGCCGCGAAGAATTGCAGCAACTCCGCGAATTCAGGCAAATCCACCCTGGCCAGCAGGTCGTCGGCACTGGCGTAGAAAGCTGCCCCTGCGTCTTGTTTCGGGTCGGTGGCCCGCAGCGCCTGGAAGACCCGCGCCAGCAGTGGATTGATTTCGTTGGCGCGCGCAAATTGATGGCTTGCCATCGGCACCGGCCAATGCCTTTGCAGCGTTTGGGCAGCCGGTTTTTCACTCATGCGGTGGCCGGCAATTCGAGCTTCCAGCCAGTCCGTTCGGCCAGGCGCTGCAGGTCTTCCAACGTGTCGAGGTCGGTGACGAAGCGTTGGTTGCTGCTGGTATGGACATGGACCAGTTCGGGCTGACTCTCGATCAAGTGACGGCAGCCGAGGTTGACGCCGCTGGCCAGGATGTCGGCCTTGGCGATGTCGTCGAGCAAGATCGGGTTACCGCGCTGGCCGTCGATCACCGGCACCAGCAGATGACCGGCTGGGCGCTTCTTGAAGGCCGCGATCAACTCGGTCAGATCGGCCGCGCCGATCAGCGGCTGGTCGGCCAGCATGATGAAGACCGCGTCGAAATGCCCGCGCAGCGCCGCCAACCCGACCCGCACCGAGCTTTGCTGGCCCAGCGAATAATCGGCGTTGTGCGCCAGCGAAACCGGAAAACTCTGCACCTGCGCTTCGACCGCATCGCGCTGATGGCCGGTGACGACTACAACTTCATCGACCCCTGCACCGCTCAACGCGATCAACTGCCGGCTGATCAGCGGTACGCCTTGCAGGCGGATCAATGACTTGGCCACGCCGCCCATGCGCTTGCCTTCACCGGCCGCCAGCAGCACCGCGCCGATGCGCAGGCGGGCATAAAGACCACCGCCCTGTTTGAGCAGACAACCCATGTCAAATCCTCCTGAGATTGAAATTCATGCAAGCAAGTCCGGCAATCGCGACAGGCTGGCCAGATTGTGGACCGGCATGAAACGGTTGACATGAGGTGTCGCGAGCAACATCGCCGCCGACTGCGGCGCGATGACGGTCGGATGGAGCCAGCAGATGCGGGCGCCACGGGCGCGGATCTGCGCCAGCACCAGCGCCAGTTGCTGCGGTTCGTCGGTATCGAATCCGTCGCTGAAGACGATGAACAGATCGCCGCGCCCCAGATCGCGTCCCAGATGCTGATGCAAAGCCTCGTGAAGGCAACTGGCAATGCGCGTGCCGCCGCCAAAACCGAAGCTGACCGCGTTGACCTTGTCCTGGATGTTTTCGCTGCGGCGCTTCATCAGCGGCGTGACTTCGGCCAGCCTTGTGTGGAAAACAAAAGCGCGCGCGTTCATCACCTCGACAAAGGCACGGCTGAGCCGCAAGAAGAACTGCGCATGCATTTCCATCGAGCGGCTGACATCAACCAACACGACGACGCGCGGCAGGCGGCGCTTGCGGCGTACATGGTGCAGCTTCAACAACTCGCCACCGGTCGACAGCGCAGCGCGCAGGCTGCGACGCAGGTGGATCGCTCCGCTCTCCCGGTGTTGCTGCCAGCGTCTGAGCAACTGGGTTCGCAAACGCCGCTTCAGCGCTTCGACCAGCGGTTCGAAGCGCTCCATGTCGGCCGCAGTCCAGTCGCCAAAATCACGCTCTTCCAAGGCGTCGGTGCGGCTCGCACCGCCCTGAGCGCGCGGCGGCGAGCTGTCGTTCTTGCCATCGCCTTGACCTTCCTGCCCGGCCATGCCCTCGATCGGACGCGCTGCGCTAGGCGGCTGCTCACCAGCCTGCTCGGCCATCTCGCTGTGCATCTGTTCGACCAGTTCGGGCAGCGTGCGCGCGCGCTTTTGCGCGCCTGAGCTGCGGGTCTGGCCGCGCACCTTGTGCGGGAACCAGAAAGCCTTATGCAACTGCGGGTATTTCAGCCATTGCTTCTGACTGCCGCAGGCAATGCCTCGCCAGAGCGCTTCAATACGCGGCCATTGCGCCAGCGGCAAGGCCGATGCGGCAAGAACCATCAGCTCGACCTCGGCATAGCCGAGCACCAAGCCATGCTCGCGCAGGTAATGGGCGAATTCACCGATGCGTTCGCGCGCGTCGGTGGCGACCAGACCCGTCTTCATCGGACCTATTTCAGCGCGCCGGCCACGCCGACATCCTGCGCGATGCGCGGCCCGTCGATCAGCTTGCCGATGCGCTCGGCAGTGACCTGCCAGCGGTCGTTGCGCGTCTTCAACAGCGCCGCCAGCGTCGGCAGCAGTTGCTGCGGATCCTCCGGCAGTTCACCCAGCCCCAGATGGAACAGCACGCGCACCCAGTCGAGCGTTTCGGCAACACCGGGGACCTTCTGCAGATCATCGCGGCGCAAGCGCTGCACAAAGGCGACCGCCTGCTCGACCAACCGTGAATTGGCTTCGGGCACCAGCGTCCGCACGATCTGGATCTCACGCGCCAGGGTCGGAAAATCGACAAAATGGAACAGACAACGCCGGCGCAGCGCATCGGACAAATCGCGGGTGCCGTTGCTGGTCAGGACCACCAGCGGCTTGCTGCGCGCAGTCAAAGTGCCGATTTCAGGCACGGTGACCTGGAACTCGGACAGCATCTCGAGCAGGAAAGCCTCGAAGGCTTCATCGGCGCGGTCGATCTCGTCGATCAGCAGCACGCAGGGTTCAGGCGAACGGATCGCCTGCAGCAAGGGCCGCTCGAGCAAGAAGGCTTCCGAAAAAAGGTTGTCGCGCAGCGCCGCGCGATCGCCCTGCCCGGCTTCAGCCAGGCGAATTTCGAGCAATTGACGGCTGTAATTCCATTCATAGACGGCCTGGCTCAGGTCCAGCCCTTCATAACATTGCAATCGCAGCAGCGGCCGACCGAGCGCGCGTGCGCAGGCGCCGGCTATGGCGGTCTTGCCGACCCCGGCCGCGCCTTCAAGCAGCAAGGGTCGCTCGAGCTTGAGTCCCATCCAGACCAGGCTGGCCAGGTCTTCGTCAGCGATATAACCAGCCTTGAAGAGGCGCTCGCGCAAGCCTTCTGGTGTCACCAGCGCATCATTCAGTGACATCACAGCCCCTTATTTTCCGCCGAACAGCCCGCTGAAGAAATTACGAATCAGCGCCCACAAGATCGCCAGCCCGTTCAATTCCTTGGCAACCACAGGCGCAGCGGGTATCGGTGCTGACGCTGCGATTTCCCCGGCCTGAACCGCAGTTGCCGCTTGCAATGCTTCGGCCTTTTGCGAAAAAGTGACTGCAAACTGTCCCAGGATCATGTCCGACACCGAACTCATCATGCGGCCGCCGAATTGCGCGAACTTGCCGTTCACGATCACATCAGCCTTGCCCTGCAAAATGCAATGCCCGCCCTCACCGGCGATCAGCGTCGCGGTCAACTCCATCGATGCCGAGCTGCCGCCCTTGTCAGCGCCTTTGCCGAGCATTTTCAGCAGGCGCGTGGCCGGGTCGATGGCCAGCAACTCGATCGTGCCGGCAAATGCGGCCACCGCCGGACCGACCTTGACCCTGACGCTGCCCTTGTAATGAGTCGGATCGATGACTTCGGTGATCTGCGCGCCCGGCATGCAGGTTGCCAGTTCATTGATGTCGGACAGAATTGCCCAAGCGGCGTCTAGCCCGGCCGCGACCGGGTACTGCTTGTCGATGGTGACTTCCATGGGTGCTCTCTAAAAAATGAAACGGGCGCGACCGAGCGCGCCCGCTTGGTCTTGCGAATGGCTCAGCTTGCCAGACCTGCCTGCTTCAACTGCTGCCAGACCCGATAGGCCGAATGCGGCATATTGAAATGCGTCACGTCCAGATGCGCGAAGGCATCGACCATGGCGCTGGTGAAAGTCGGGATGCTGCCGACATGCGGCGATTCAGCCACGCCCTTGGCACCCAGCGGGTGATGCGGCGAGGGCGTGACGGTGAAGTCGGTTTCCCAGATCGGCGTTTCGACCGCCGTCGGCAGGAAGTAATCCATCAGCGAATTGCCCTGGATATTGCCCTGCTTGTCAAAGGACAGCAACTGCCCCATCGCGACTGCAAAGCCTTCGGTCAGCCCGCCGTGGATCTGCCCTTCGATGATCATCGGATTGATGCGGGTGCCGCAATCGTCGAGCGCATAGAAACGGCGGATCTTGGTTTCGCCGGTGCCCTTGTCGATGTCGACCACGCACAGGTAGATGCCAAAGGGAAAGGTGAAGTTCGGTGGGTCGTAGTAATGCACCGCTTCGAGTCCAGGCTCCAAACCGGCCGGCGGCTGGTTGTAGGCCGCCCAGGCGATGTCCTTCATGGTCTTGAACTTGGCATCGTCGCCGTGGACCTTGAAACGATCGACTTCCCATTCAAGGTCGGCTTCGCTGACTTCGAGCAGATGGGCGGCGATCTTCTTCGCCTTGGCGTGGATCTTGCGCGCCGCCATAGCGATCGCTGCACCAGCCACCGGGGTCGAACGCGAGCCATAAGTGCCCAGACCATAGGGCGCGGTATGGGTATCGCCTTCCTCGACCTGGATCACTTCCGACGGCAGTCCGAGCTCGGTGGCGATGATCTGCGCATAAGTGGTCTGGTGGCCCTGACCTTGCGAGATCGTTCCCATCCTGGCGATCGCGCTGCCGGTCGGATGGACGCGGATTTCGCAGGAATCGAACATGCCGACGCCCAAAATATCGCAAATCTTGCTCGGACCGGCGCCGACCACTTCAGTGAAACTGACCAGGCCGATGCCCATCAATGTCGGGCAGTCCGGATCGGCGCGTTTGAGCGCCTGTTCGGCTCGCAGGCCCTTGTAGTCAACCGCGGCCAGCACCTTGTCGAGCGCTGGCTGGTAGTTGCCCGAGTCATAGTCGAAGCCCAGCGCCGAGCGGTAAGGGAACTGCTCGGGCTTGATGAAGTTCTTCGAGCGGATTTCAGCCTTGTCCATGCCAAGCTTTTGCGCCAGTACATCGACCATCCGTTCGATCAAATAAACCGCTTCGGTGACCCGGAACGAACAGCGATAGGCCACGCCACCCGGCGCCTTGTTGGTATAGACACCGTCGACCTTGCAATAGGCGTTGGCGATGTCATAGCTGCCGGTGCAGATATGGAACATGCCGGCGGGGAACTTGGTCGGGTCAGCGCAGGCGTCGAAAGCGCCATGGTCGGCGATCACATTGGCCCGCAAGCCGAGGATCTTGCCGTCGGCGGTCGCTGCCAGTTCGCCGGTCATGTGATAGTCGCGGGCAAAGCCGGTGCTAGACAAATTCTCGATCCGGTCCTCGATCCATTTGACCGGGCGGCCGAGCACGATCGACGCGACGATCGCGCAGACATAGCCGGGATAGATCGGCACCTTGTTGCCGAAACCGCCGCCGATGTCAGGCGAGATGATGCGCACCTTGGACTCAGGGATGCCCGACAACATCGACACCACCGTGCGCACGATGTGCGGGGCCTGGCTGGTCAGCCAGGTCGTCAGCTCACCGCGGACCGGGTCGAACGAAGCGACTGCGCCACAGGTCTCGAGCGGGCAAGGATGGACTCGCGGGTACAACATGTCCTGCTTGACGGTCACCGGCGCACTGGCAAAGACGGCATCGGTGGCATCCTTGTCGCCTGCATCCCAGCTGAAGATATGGTTGTGGTGATAGCGTTTGCCATGCGCGCCCTCGGTTTTGCCGGCCAGGTCTTCGCGCAGCACCGGAGCGCCCTCCTTCAGCGCTTCGAACGGATCGACGACGGCATCGAGCTCCTCGTATTCGACTTCGACCGCTTCGACCCCGTCGGCCGCAGCGTAGCGGTCGGTGGCGATCACCACGGCCACTTCCTGCATCTGGAAATGGACTTTTTCGTCGGCCAGCACGGCTTGCACATCACCGGCCAGCGTCGGCATCCAGTGCAGTTTCAAGGGCTTCAGGTCGGCTGCCGTCAGCACCGCGATCACGCCGGGTATCTTCAGCGCTTCTTCCTTGTTGATGCGCTTGATACGCGCATGGGCAAGCGGCGAACGAACGATGTCCATGAAGACCATGTCCGGCAGCTTGATGTCATCGACATAATTGCCCTTGCCCTGGATGAATCTTGCGTCTTCTTTGCGAAGGCGCGACTCGCCCATGCCCATCAGGGCTTTTTCACGCTCACTAGCTGGTGCGTTCATCTGAGTCTCCTTGGCTTCAAGCAGCAACTGGGGCTTGTTGCAGGGCCTTGGCCGCATGCAAGACTGCCTTGACGATGTTCTGGTAGCCGGTGCAGCGGCATAGATTGCCCGACATGCCGACGCGTACTTCCTCTGCGCTCGGGTTCGGGTTGTCCTGCAAGAACCGGTAGGCCCGCATCATCATGCCCGGCGTACAGAAGCCGCATTGCAAGCCATGCTCCTTGTAGAAACCTTCCTGCACCGCGTGCAGCAGTCCGGCATTGGCCAGACCCTCGACGGTCCTTATGGCGCTGCCTTCGCATTGCACCGCCAGGTGAGTGCAGGACTTGACCGACTGCCCATCCAGGTCGACGGTGCATGCACCGCAATGGCCGGTCTCGCAGCCGATATGGGCGCCGGTCAGGTTCATTTTTTCACGCAGAAAATGGATTAGCAGCGTGCGCGGCTCGACCGCCTCTTCGACCTGACGGCCATTCACGGTCATCGAAACTATTTTTTTGCTCATGCCTGAAATCTCCGTTGTTTGTTCGTTCAATGGCAGCGCGAAGCAGCGATGAGGATGGCGCGCCGCGTCATCTCGCCGGCCATCGCGGTCTTGTACTCGGCGTCACCGCGCAAATCTTCGGCCGGATCGCAGATCGCGCGCACCGCAGCCACCACCGCATCGAGCGTGGCCGGGGTCAAGGCCTGGCCGACCAGCAGCGCTTCGGCAGCGCTGGCGCGCAAAGCCGTCGGCGCCACATTGGTCAGGCCGATGCTGGCATGGGTGACGACGCCGCCCGACATGCGCAGCACGACGGCAGCGCCCGCTGTGGCCCAGTCGCCGGTCTTGCGCTTGAGTTTCTTGTAGCTGGAACCTGTGCCGGCGGCAAAGGGCGTCACCAGGATGGCGGTCAGCAGTTCGTTCTCTGCCAACTCGGTCATATAAGTGCCGTGGAAGAAATCGACGGCCTGGACCTGTCGCTCGCCATTCGGCCCCTGCAGCACAAAGGTGGCGTCGAGCGCCATCGCGATTGCCGGATGGTCGTTGCCAGGATCACCATGGGCGATGTCGCCGCCAATCGTGCCGCGGTTGCGCACCTGGGGGTCTGCGATCAGCAAGGCCGCCTCGGCCAACAAGGGCAAATGTTCGCTCAGCAAACTCGAGGCGATCAACTCGGTCTCGGTGGTCATCGCGCCGATGCGGATTCGGCCGGCGACTTCAGCAATGCCGCGCAGTTCCGGAATCCGGTTGATGTCGATCAGCGCGCCGGGTTGGGCAAAGCGCAGCTTCATCATCGGCAGCAGGCTATGTCCGCCAGCCAGCAGCTTGGCATCATCGCCAAGACTGGCCAGCAGCGAGATCGCTTCGCCGATCGAGCGCGGCGCATGGTATTCGAATGAGGGTGGAATCACTTCGTCTCCTTTTTTGTCGGCCGGGACGGCCTCTTCAACGATCGATGGGCGCCGGTTCGGACCTGAGCTGAGCTGCCAAGGACCCGAATGAATTAAATTAACTACATCTTAAACACGGTTGTTTGATGCTGCGCAAGAACAAAAAAATTTTGTTATCGTCCACACAACAGATGTTGATATGAAGGCTCCGACTACGCCACAGGGTTTGCCCGCGTGTCAACATACGACATCAAAAAAGCAGACCGAGACAGGCAACATGACCGTGAAACCCCAGGCTCATTGGCTGGCCAGAGGCATAGGCTCCGCGACAACGGCACCACTGCTGCTGCTGGCCACCGTCGGCGTGACGCTGTGGTTGCTGGAGCGCAGCACCCAGCCGGTAAAGCAGTCCGCTTTGCTGATCCTGGCAGCGCTGCTGGTTGTCGCAGCAGGTTGCGCGGCCTTGGCATGGGTCCGCCCGGAGCGGGCTGGACTTTCTCCTCCGCATGTGATGCTGTCGCTGGGTTTCGGCGGCATGCTGCTCGGGCTTCTTTACGATTTCTTTCAGAATGGCCCGGACCGTCTGGGAACTTTGTGTGCCCAATCGGGCACTCTTGATTTCATCGACAGCCTACGCCTGCATGCCGAGTTCCTGCCCGGCATGCATCTCGGCATGCTGGCCGGCGGCTTGCTGGCCATACCGAGCCTGCGCTTACTGCGGCCGCATTGCGGGCGCGTGCTGTGCTCGTTGTTTGCACAAAACCTGCTCTGTTCGGCCTGGATGCTGGTTGGCATGACGGCCGGCGCGCTGTGGCTTTCACGCTGGCAAATCGGCAGCGGCGACAGCACAATCGCAGGCATGCTCGGTGGTATGTTCTGCGGCATGACTTGGGGCATGGTCATCAGCGTGGCGCTCTACCGGGCTTATTTTTCATGGCGCGAGCACGCCAAATTGCGAATTCAAGGGTAAGTCGATGGAAAGTCTAGATCTGCAGGTTCTCAACGATGCCTTGGCCTGGCGCCGCAGCGGCCATGCGGTCAGCCTGGTGACCGTTGTGCAAACCTGGGGCAGCGCCCCGCGTCCACCGGGAGCCTTGCTGGCCGTGCGTGACGACGGGATGGTCAGCGGCTCGGTCTCGGGCGGCTGTGTCGAGGACGATCTGATTGCCCGCACCAAGGCCTTGCTGATCAGCCCGGACCCTCAATCACGGCCAGCCCTGCCGGGCTTGATCACTTACGGCGTCAGCAAAGAGGAAGCAAGCCGCTTCGGCCTGCCCTGCGGCGGCACTTTGGAGTTGGTGCAGGAGCCCTTGCTGAACTTCGAATGGATCGAACAGTTGCTGGCGAGGACTGCAGCACATCAACTGGTTGCACGCCAATTGACATTGGCCACCGGTGTGGTTTCGCTGTCCGACGCGCAGCGCGGCCAGGCGCTGCAATTCGACGGTGCAACGCTGACCACCATGTTCGGGCCGAAGTGGCGGCTGCTGCTGATCGGAGCAGGTCAGCTGTCTATGGCCGTGGCACAAATCGCGACGATGCTCGACTTCGAAGTGCTGATCTGCGACCCACGCGAAGAATATGCCGCAGCGCTGGATGGCGGCTTGACCGGTGTACGCCGGGTTGCAGGCATGCCCGACGACGCGGTCGACCTGTTGGTTCCCGATGCCCATATGGCGGTGGTGGCGCTGACCCATGACCCCAAGCTCGACGACATGGCCTTGATCGCCGCTTTGCAATCGAATGCTTTTTATGTCGGCGCACTAGGCTCCAAGCGCAATCAGGCGACGCGCAAACAGCGCCTGGCCGAGCATTTCGATTTGAGCCAGGAGCAGCTCGCACGCCTGCACGGGCCGGTCGGGCTGGCGCTTGGCGCCAAGACTCCAGCAGAGATTGCGGTCTCGATCGCCGCCGAACTGGTGCTGGCGAAAAATATGCCGGTGACCAGCCTGGCCACCAGTTGATTGCCACCAAGGCCTGATAATGCCGCTCCAGCCCCGGCGCGACCAGGACCCCAGATGATTGCAAGCAAGAACCGTATGAACCGGCATGCTGCCGCCCGAGGGCAAGCATGAGCAACGCCAACTTGTTTTGCGCGCTGCGCAACTCTTTCCCTGCCGATCTCGGGGCCACCGCAATCGAATGCGCCGATGGCTTGTGCCTGAGCTATAGCTGGCGAGACCTCGAAATGGCTTCGGCCCGGATGGCCAATTTGCTGGTCTCGCTGGACCTCCCTGCCGGCAGCCGAGTCGCCGTACAAACCGAAAAAAGTGTCGAAGCGCTGCTGCTTTATCTGGCCGTGCTGCGCGCCGGCTATGTCTATCTGCCGCTGAACAATGCCTACCAGGCCAGCGAGGTCGAATACTTCATCGGCAATGCCGAACCGGCGGTCGTGGTCTGCGCCGAGAAGAACTTCGGCTGGGTCTCGAAGATCGCTTTCAAGGCCGGCACGCAATATGTCTTCACGCTGAACGAAAACCGCAGCGGCAGCCTGCTCGACCGCGCCGCAGCGATGAGCGACAGCCATGAACCGGCCATCAAGCAGGCCGACGACATGGCCGCGATCCTCTACACCAGCGGCACCACCGGTGCGGCCAAGGGTGCGATGCTCAGCCATGGCAATCTGCTCAGCAATGCACAGACGCTGAAGACTTGCTGGAACTGGCAGCCTGGCGATGTGCTGATCCACACGCTGCCGATCTTCCATGTGCATGGATTGTTTGTCGCTTCGCATGGCGCTCTGCTGAACGGCAGCAAGATGATCTGGTTCAGCAAGTTCGATCCGCGCGCGGTGATCGCCCGCTTTGCCGACGCCACGCTGATGATGGGAGTACCTACGCTCTATGTGCGGATGCTGGCCGAGGCCTCGCTGACGCCTGCCGCCTGCAGCAAGATGCGGCTCTTCATCAGCGGTTCGGCGCCGCTGCTGATCGAAACCTTCCGCGACTGGCAGCAGCGCAGCGGCCAGACGATTCTGGAGCGCTACGGCATGAGTGAAACGCTGATGCTGACCTCGAATCCCTGCAAGCCTGAAGACGGCGAACGCATTGGCGGCACAGTCGGCCAAGCCTTGCCGGGCGTTGAAGTCCGGGTCACTGACGACGCAGGCAAACTTTGCGCTGCAGACGAGATCGGCAATCTCGAAGTGCGCGGGCCGAATGTCTTCAGCGGCTATTGGCGCATGCCGGAAAAGACCCGTGCCGAATTCAGCGACGACGGCTGGTTCAAGACCGGCGATGTCGGCCAGTTCGATGCCAAAGGCTATTTCACCATCGTCGGTCGCAGCAAGGATCTGATCATCACCGGTGGCTACAACGTCTATCCGGCCGAGGTCGAAGGCTATCTGAATGAGCTCCCCGGCGTTTCCGAATCGGCGGTGATCGGCGTGCCCCACGCTGATTTCGGCGAAGCCGTCGTCGCGGTACTGATCGCCAAGCCGGGCGCCACGCTCGATGCCGCAGCCATCGGGGCTGCGCTGAAGGCCAGGATTGCGAACTTCAAGGTACCCAAACAGATCTTCATCACCGGCGAGTTGCCGCGCAACACGATGGGCAAGGTGCAGAAAAATCTGCTGCGTGAACAGCATAAAGCGCTGTTTTCATGAGCACATGCGGGTCGCAATGCCCGCGTTGCGGCGAGGCTTTTGTGTGCGGCGCAGCCACGGGCAGCTGCGCCTGTTTTGGCGTGCCAATGAGTGATTCATTGCGCCAGCAAGTCGCCGCCAGTTTCAGCGACTGCCTATGCGTCGTCTGCCTGAAACAACTGTCCGCTGCTGACCAGAGCTTGGCTGCGCAGCCTAAGCCGTCGCGAAAATAGTCGATTAACGGGCACGCGGCCGTGACATAAAACCGCCTTTGCAGGGCGCCTGGCCAACCGCCAAACCACAGGACAGTTTCTCAGGAGTGGCATTTACAAGCGCGGCTTCCGAGCTTCGTTTGATCGCAGCAGCGCTGCCCGTCAGCAGCCTGAGTGCCTCCAGCGGCGATGACGAACGCTATTTCGAACCTGGCGGAAGGCGCTACAGCCCTCTGCTCGAACCGCTCAGCGGCTGGCCGTTTCAAGGCTGGCAATCGATCAGCGTTCTGGCCCCTGTTTGCCTTGCCGCAAGGGCGCTCAGCAGCATCGCGATGCTCAAAGGTGACGCCGCCCTGGATTTTCTCGATAATCAAGCTATCGACTACTTGGCAGTCGATGCCTCAGGCCGGCAGCATTGCGGCGGCATGGTCGCTAGGTCACCGGCAACTTGAAAGCAAAATTGATGAGCAAGTTCTTCTGCACTGCACGGCGCTGGGCCCTTGCGATGCTGGTATCTGCGATGGCCTTGCCGGCCATAGCAGCTGATAGTTTTCTCGAACCGGAACTGGCTTTTCCAGTCAGCGCCAAGGCCATCGACCGCCAAAATATCGAGTTGCGCTTTGATGTCGTGCCGGGCTATCACCTGTACCGTGAACGCTTCAATGTCAGGGCCGAGCCGGCTGATGTGTCGCTGGGTGAATTGCAGATTCCCCGTGGCCTGCCCGATTTCGACATTGCCTTGAACAAGCAGGTCGAG